>DATASU010000181.1:0-5176 GCA_036269095.1 Solirubrobacteraceae bacterium | reverse complement strand
ATGAACGGGTACATGACCGTCGAGAAGCCACCGGTGGCGATCACGCGCGTGCTGTCGCCGAGCTCCTCGCGCAGCCGCCGCACGATCCCCTCGACCTGCCCGGCGAAGCCGAAGGCGATGCCGCTGCGGATCGCCTCGACGGTCGAGCGGCCGATCACCGCACGTGGCTCGGACAGCTCGACGATCGGCAGCTTGGCGGCACGCTCGGAGAGCGCCTCCAAGGAGATCTCGATTCCCGGGGTGATGATCCCGCCGAGGTACTCACCCTCCGACGACACGGCGTCGTAGGTGATCGCGGTGCCGAAGTCGACGACCACACAGGTGGAGGCCACGCGCGCGTAGGCCGCGACGGCGTTGACCAGCCGGTCGGCGCCGACCTCGTGGGGGTTCTCGATGCGGATCGGCATGCCGGTCTTCAGCGACGGCCCGACGACGAGCATCTCGTGCCCCAGGTAGCGCGAGGCCACCGTGCGCCACTGATCGTTGAGCGCCGGCACCGTCGAGGAGACGATCGATGCGCCGATGTCGGCGAACTCAAGGCCGCGCAGCCCCAGCAGGCTGGCCAGCAGCGCCGCGACCTCGTCCGAGGTCGACTCGCGGTCGGTGGCGAACCGCCAATCGTGGGCGATCCGCTCAGAGCGCGCGTCGAACACGCCGAAGTGGGTTTGCGTGTTGCCCACGTCGACGACCAGCAGCTTGCCGTCACCGCTCCGATCTGACATCGCGGCTGGACTATAAGGAGAGCGGCGGCCCGGCGACGCGCACATCCTGCCCGCCACCGAGCGCGGCCAGCGAAGCGTCGAGCCGCTCACCGTCCGGCAGCGTCAGCTGCGGATCGAGTTCGAGCAGCGGTACGAGCACGAAGCGGCGGCTCGTGACCTGCTCGTGCGGCAGCCGCAGGCGCTCCGATTCGAGCTCGAGCGCGCCGAGCAGCAGCACGTCTACGTCGATCACGCGCGGCCCGTGCCGCGGCCCACCGGCGCTGCGCCCGACCTCGCGCTCGACCTCCTTGCAGGCGTCGAGCAGCTCGATCGGCCCGTGCTCGGTGTCGATCTCGACACACGCGTTGAGGAACTCCGGCTGGTCGAGGATCAGCCCGACCGGCTCGGTGTCATAGGTCGCGGAGGAGCGCAGCACGCGCACGCCATGGCGCGCAAGCGAATCGACAGCCGCCTGCAGGTGCGCGCGGCGGTCACCGATGTTCGACCCCAGCCCGAGGTACCCCCGGGTCACGCTTCGCGCCAGACCTCGACCGAGACCTCGGCGACATTGAGCACGATCGGTGGCTCCGGCTTGGCGGCCTTGACCCACACGGCGTTGATCTCGTAGCGCGCGATCAGGCGGTCCGCGACCGCCGCGCAGAAACGCTCGAGCGTGCGGTACTCCCGCCCCTGCGCGACGAGATTGACCAACTCGCAGACCTGCCCGTAATCAACCGTGTCCTCGACCCGGTCGGTGACGGTGGCGTCGCACTCGCCGACGTCGAGGCGCAGGTCGACGAGCAGCCGCTGGCCGATCTCGCGCTCGGCCGCGGTCACGCCGAAGTGCGTGTACAGCGAGAGCCCACTGACCTCGATCGTGACCTCGGGTTCGGGATGCCCCTCGTCGTCGTCATCGTCGTCGTAGTCGTCGAGTTCTTCCGGCTCGTCCGGCTCGAACTCCTCTTCGGGCTCGTCGTCGGTGCTCATCGCCGCGACTCTACCCGGCGACGGTCGCCGCCGTCACCGTCAAAGCGTCATGGAGCGGCGCCACGTCGTGCACGCGAAACATCCGCACGCCGTGCTCGTAGGCGATCACGTTGGTCGCGATCGTCGCCGCGACGCGCTCGGTCACCGGGCGCCCGGTCAGCTCGCCGAGGAAGCCCTTGCGGCTGGTGCCGACGAGGATCGGGCGGCCGAGCGCGACCAGCTCTGGGAGCCGGCGCAGCAACTCGAGGTTCTGTGCGAGGTCCTTGCCGAAGCTGCCGCCGCCGAAGCCCGGGTCGAGGATGATCTTCTCCTCAGGCACACCGTGGGCCACCGCGAACGCCATCCGCTCCTCGAGGAAGCTCTTGACCTCGGCGACGATGTCGGCGTAGCGCGGCGCGACCGGCGGCTGGTTCGGTGGGTGCTGCATGTGCATCAGGCACAGCTCGGCGCCGGCGGCCGCGGTCAGCTCGGCGAGCCGCGGAGCGGCCCGCAGCGCGGTCACGTCGTTGACGAGCGTCGCGCCCGCGGCCAGTGCTCGCTCGGCGACCTCGGCCTTCATCGTGTCGATCGAGATCTGGGCGCGTACCCCGGCGGCGACCAGCGCCTCGATCACCGGCACCACTCGCCGCGACTCCTCGTCGCCCTCGACCGGGTCGGCGCCCGGTCGCGTCGACTCGCCGCCGACGTCGAGAATCGCCGCGCCTTCGGCCTCGAGCGCCAGCCCGTGACGGACCGCGAGCGATGGATCGAAGTAGCGCCCGGCATCGCTGAATGAGTCCGGGGTGACATTCACGACGCCCATCACGACGAAGTCGCGATCCGTCTGGGAGTTGGGGTTAACATCGCTGACCATGGCCGCCCCCGGACGGTACCGATGAGCGAGCAGACCGCAATCAGCCGCCGCCAGCTGCTGACCCGCGGCAGCGCCGCCGCCGCCGGCCTCGCGGCCGCGGGCGCCTACGGCAGCCTGCCGGCGTGGGCGCGCACGGTCGCGACCACCGCCAGTGCGCTGCGCAAGCCGGGCTCACGCCCGTTCCCGCACCTGCCCGCCGGGCATCCGACGCCGGGTCTGGACAAGATCGAGCACGTCGTCGTGCTGATGATGGAGAACCACTCCTTCGACAACCTGCTCGGCATGGTGCCGCACCAGGTCAAGGGTCGCGCCAAGGTCAACGGCCTCACCGTCAAGGGCGGCAGGGCCCAGAACTACAACCCGTCGAGCGTCGCGCCATACGGGATCAAGGGTCCCGAGGTCACCGCGCAGCTCGCCGCCTCACCGTGCCAGGGCTCGAGTGTCAGCCAGTCGTGGAACGCGTCGCACACGGCCTGGGACAACGGTGCCAACGACGGCTTCGTGCAGGCCTCCGGCGCCCAGGCGATGTGGTACTGGGACCGAACGACACTGCCGACGAGCTACTCGCTGGCGCAGCACTTCCCGCTCGGCGAGCGCTACTTCTGCTCGGTGCTGGCGCAGACCTATCCCAACCGCCGCTTCCTGTTCTGTGGCACCTCCTCCGGGACCACCGCAACCAATAACTACACCTTCCAGGTGCCGGCCGCGAACGGCACGATCTTCAACCAACTGCTCGAGCACAACATCAGCTGGCTCAACTACGTGACGCCGTCGAGCGGCGGCGCGCTCGAGGGCTCACCGCTGATCGTGCCCGAGTTCGCACAGTCGCTGCGGTGCACCGAGCGGATGGTGCCGATCAGCGATTTCTTCACCGCCGCCGCCAAGGGCACGCTGCCCGCCCTCTCCTTCCTGGATCCCAACTACACCGTCGACTCCGAGGAGAATCCGCAGGACATCCAGGCCGGCGAGCGCCTGATCGCGCAGGTCGCAAACGCCGTCCTGCACTCGCGTCTGTGGCACAAGACGGCGCTGTTCATCACCTACGACGAGCACGGCGGCTACTACGACCACGTGCCACCACCGGCGGCGATCGCACCCGACGGCATCGCGCCGATCACGATCCCGGCAGCGCTCACCGACCCGACCGAGCCGCTGCTCCCCGGCAGCTTCAACCGCTACGGCTTCCGCGTGCCGCTGTTCGTGATCTCGCCGTGGGCACGCGCCAACTACGTCTCGCGCGTCGTGCAGGACCACACGTCGATCCTCGCCTTCATCGAGCGCAAGTGGAACCTGCCGGCACTGACCTTCCGTGACGCCAACGCCCACCCGCTGACCGACTACTTCGACTTCAAGCGCGCCGCCTTCGCCAAGCCGCCGAAGCTCGCCGCCGCACCGGGGATGGCGCGCGGGCTTGCGGAGTGCCGCGCCGCCGGGTTGACGCCGCCGGCCGGCACGCCCGGGACGTAGCTAGCCCTCGTCGGGCCAGTGACCGGTGCGCCGGAAGTGGTCGCGCGCCTGATCCTCGTCGGCGCGCTCGCCCGCCTCATCGGCGTTGAGCCGCAGCATCCAGTTGAGCAGCAAAAACATCAGCGCGACCACGATCGAGGCGACGCCCATCGCTGACAGCACCGAATCATGGTCGGTGAAGGTGCTCGTGAACACGTTCGACTCGGCCATGTTGTCCTGCACGCCGGTGAGGTGGCCGTGCGCGGCCACGATCAGCGCGATCCCGAAGATCGTGAAGATCAGCGGCACGCCCCAGCGCACGAACAGGACCAGCGGCCCCGCCTTGGGCTGTTTGCTCGTGCGGAGGATCTCCAGCACTGGCTTACCCCGGCTACTCGGCGGTGCCGCCGGCGTAACCCGGCCGCGGGAACAGCTTCGGACTCTCGCCGCTGCGCTCGGGCTGAGCGGGCGCCGTCGGCAGTGCCGGCGGTGCCGGCGCCTCGGAGCCGAACACCTGCTCCTCGCTGTCGCCGTTGAGCAGCGCCACGAACTGATCGCGCTCGATCGTCTCGCGCTTGAGCAGGATCTCGGAGATGCCGTTGAGCGCCTCACGATGCTCGGTGAGGATGTCACGCGCGACGGTGTGCGCCGACTCGACGATGCGGCGGATCTCAAGGTCGATCTCCCGCGCGATCTCGTCCGAGTAGTCGGGCTCGGAGCTGAACTCGCGGCCGAGGAACGGCTGGCCGTGGTCGTGCCCGAAGACGCGCGGGCCAAGCTTCTCCGACATGCCGAAGCGCATCACCATCTGCTTGGACGTCGCCGTCACCTTCTCAAGGTCGTTGGAGGCACCGGTCGTGATCTCACCGAAGACGATCTCCTCGGCGGCACGGCCACCGAGCGTCATCGCCATCGTGTCGAGCAGCTCGGCACGCGTGGTCAGGAACTTGTCCTCACCGGGTAGCGAAATCGTGTAGCCCAGCGCCTGGCCACGCGAGATCACGGAGATCTTGTGGATCGGGTCGCTGTTGGGCAGGTAGTGGCCGACGATCGCGTGGCCCATCTCGTGATAGGCCGTGATCCGCCGCTCCTTCTCGCCCATCACGCGGGTCTTCTTCTCGGGGCCCGCGATCACGCGCATGATCCCCTCTTCGAGCTCGACCTGCGTGATCTCGCGCTTGCCGCTGCG
>DATASU010000180.1:0-31820 GCA_036269095.1 Solirubrobacteraceae bacterium | reverse complement strand
ACGAGACACTCGTTGAGATCTCGACCGACAAGGTCGATGCTGAGGTGCCCGCGCCCGTTTCCGGCACGATCGTCAAGCTCTACGCGGCCGAGGGCGACACGGTCGCCGTCGGCGCGCCGCTCGCCGAGATCGCCCAAGGCGGCAACGGCAACGGCAACGGCGGCGCACCGCCCGCCGCCCCCGATGAGCCGAGCGAGCCGAGCGCCGAGGCCAAGCTCATCGACATCGTCACGCCCGCCGGCAGCGAGAGCGTCACCGAGGGCACGATCCTCGAGTGGTCGGTCAAGGTCGGCGACAGCGTCAATGACGGCGACACGGTCGTCGAGATCTCGACCGACAAGGTCGACATGGAGCTACCCGCGCCGGCCACCGGCACGATCACCGAGCTGCTCTACGAGGAGGGCGCGACGGTCGGTGTCGGCGAGGTCATCGCCCGCATGTCCGTCGGCGCAGGTTCGGCTCCGGGGGTTGCTCCCGCTGTCGCACCCCCGGCTGAGGCCGCGCCGAAGGACGCTCCGGCTCCGGCCGCGCCGCAGTCCGCGAAGGCCGCGACCCCGGTCGCGCAGCGCGTCGCCGCCGGCCTCGGCGTGAACCTGCAGGGCGTCGCCGGCAGCGCCCGCGGCGGCCGCGTCACCAAGGACGACGTGCTCTACGCCGCCGCCAACGTCGTCGAGCTGCCCGAGGGCGCTCAGAAGATCAAGGGCGGTGGCGCCGCGCTCGCGCGCTACATGGACGAGAGCCGCTCGATCCCGACCGCGACCTCGTTCCGCACGCTCGCGGTGACAACGCTCGATGAGCGCCGCAAGCAGCTGAAAGGTTCCGGTCAGAAGGTCTCGTTCACGCACCTGATCGCCTACGCGATCGCCAAGGCCGCGACCGACGAGATGCCGGTCATGGCCAACCATTTCGCGCAGTCCGGCGGCGACCCCTACCGCGTCGACGACGCCCAGGTCAATCTCGGTCTCGCCGTCGACGTCGAGAAGAAGGACGGCAGCCGCACGCTGATGGTGCCGGTGATCCGCGACGCCGGGCGGCTCGACTTCCGCCAGTTCCTCGACGCCTACAACGCGCTCGTTGAGAAGGCCCGCACCAACACGCTGAGCGCCGATGACCTGACCGGCGGCAACATCTCGCTGACCAACCCGGGCGGCATCGGCACGGTCGCATCGGTGCCGCGGCTGATGGTCGGCCAGGGCACGATCGTCGCCACCGGCTCGATCTCCTACCCCGTCGGGCTCGAGGCGATCGGCGCCCAGATCGGCGCCGACAAGGTCATGACGATGACCTCGACCTACGACCATCGCGTCATCCAGGGCGCCGAATCCGGCCGCTTCCTGAAGGTCATCGAGGAGTATCTGCAGGGCGAGCACGGCTTCTATGAGGCGGTCTTCAGCGCGCTCGGCGCGAGCCTGCCGGCGCTGCCCGCACGCCCGGCGGTCACTGCCCCGGCGCCGTCCGCAACGCCGGCCGCCGCAGCCGCGCCGCCGAGTGAGGAGCTGCTGCAGGCGGTGCAGGCCTCGACCTCGGTGCTCAAGGCCTATCGCATGCACGGCCATCTCGCCGCGAAGCTCGATCCGCTCGGGATCGCGCCCGGCGGTGATCCGGCGCTCGATCCGGCCAACGTCGGACTCACGCCCGAGCTGATGGCGCAGATCCCGGCGCGGATCCTGCGGCTCTACGTCCCGGGGGCGACGCTGGCCGAGGCGATTCCGTACCTGAAGGAGACCTACTGCGGCTCGATCGCCTACGAGATCGAGCACATCGCGTCGCACCGCCAGCGTCTCTGGCTGCGCGAGGCGATCGAGTCCGGCACCTACCGCAAGCCGCTCGCGCCCGCCGAGCAGAAGCAGTTGCTCGAGCGGCTGACCGCGGTCGACTCGTTCGAGCGCTTCATGGGCCGTTCGTTCCTCGGCGCCAAGCGCTTCTCGGTCGAGGGTGTCGATATGACCGTCCCGATGATCGATGAGATCGTCAAGCTCTCAGGAGAGCACGGCGCGCGCGAGGTTGTCGTCGGCATGGCCCACCGCGGCCGTGTCAACGTGCTCGCGCACAACCTTGGTCGCTCCTACGAGTCGCTGTTCGCCGAGTTCGAGGGCGCCAACACGCTCGACGCGATCACGACGATCCCCGACGGTGGCACCGGCGACGTCAAGTATCACCATGGCGCCTCCGGCACCTTCCAGCTGCCCAGCGGCGAGTCGGTCGTCGTGCGGCTCGAGTCCAACCCGAGCCACCTCGAGTTCGTCGCCCCGGTCGTATCCGGAGCCACCCGCGCCGCGCAGACCAACCGCCAGGGCTCGCACGCCAGCCAGGACACCAACGCCGCGGTGCCGATCGTGCTGCACGGCGATGCGTCGTTCCCAGGTCAGGGGGTGGTCGCCGAGACGCTCAACCTGCAGGCGCTCGACGGCTACACCGTCGGCGGCACGATCCACATCATTCAGAACAACCAGGTCGGCTTCACCACCGACCCGGAGGACTCGCGCTCTACGACCTACGCCTCGGACATGGCGAAGGGCTTCGACGTGCCGATCATCCATGTCAACGCTGACAGCGTCGAGTCCTGCATCACCGCGGTGCGGCTCGCGTTCGCATTCCGCCGCGAGTTCGGCCACGACGTGATGATCGACCTGATCGGCTACCGCCGCCACGGCCACAACGAGGGCGACGAGCCGCTCTACACACAGCCCGAGATGTACGCGCTGGTCAAGGCCCACGAGCCCGTGCGCGAGCTGTTCGCCAAGCAGATGATCGCCGCCGGCGTGATCACCGAGGAGCAGGCCAAGGAGATGGCCGACGCCTCTTGGGCACTGTTGACCGAGCATCTCAACCGGCTCAAGGAGCGCTTGGCCGCCGCCAAGGATCATGTCGGCGAGCACGCCACCGGCGAGTACAAGCTCGACAGCGGCGTCGCGCCCGAGGTCAACACCGCCGTTGACGAGGAGAAGCTGCAGATCCTCAACGAGGAGCTGCTCGCGACTCCCGAGGGCTTCGAGGTCAACCGCAAGCTCGCCGGCCAGCTGGCCGACCGCCGCAAGGCGTTCGGTCCCGAGCGCGCCGGTATCAACTGGGCGCACGCCGAGGCGCTGGCCTTTGCGACGCTGCTCGGTGAGGGCATCCCGCTGCGGCTCACCGGCCAGGACACCGAGCGCGGCACCTTCAGTCAGCGCCACCTGGTGCTGCACGACTCCAAGACCGGGCGCGAGCACTCGGCGATCCAGCACCTGCCCGGCGCGCTGGCGACGATGGAGCTGCACAACAGCCCGCTTTCGGAGATGGCCTGCATCGGCTTCGAGTACGGCTACTCGCAGGAGGCGCCGGAGACGCTCGTGATGTGGGAGGCGCAGTTCGGCGACTTCGTCAACGGCGCCCAGGTGCTGATCGACCAGTTCATCATTGCCGGCCTGGCGAAGTGGGGTGTGACCTCGCGCCTGACGCTGCTGCTGCCGCACGGTTACGAGGGCGCGGGCCCCGAGCACTCCTCGGCGCGGCTCGAGCGCTTCCTGCAGCTCGCCGCCGAGGGCAACATCCGCGTCGCGAATCTGACGACGCCGGGTCAGTACTTCCACCTGCTGCGCCGCCAGGCGCGCATCGCCCAGCAGCGGCCACTGGTGATCATGACGCCCAAGAGCCTGCTGCGTCTGCCCGCTGCCGCGTCGCACGTCGAGGACCTCGCCAGCGGTCGCTTCCAGCCGGTGCTCTCGGAGCCCGGGGTCGACCCCGAGCAGGTCACGCGACTGCTGCTGTGCAGCGGCAAGATCTACTACGACATCATCGGCAACCCGGTGCGCGCGGAGACTCCGGGGGTTGCGATCGGCCGGGTCGAGCTGCTCTACCCGTTCCCCGAGGCCGAGATCCTCGCGCTGATCGAGAGCTACCCGAACCTCCAGGAGGTCGTCTGGGTCCAGGAGGAGCCGCGCAACATGGGCGCCCGCGCGCACATGTCACCGCGGTTGCAGCAGATCCTGCCCCAGCCGCTGAGCTTCGGCTACGTCGGCCGTCCCGAGCGGGCCGCGTCCGGCGAGGGCTACCCCGCCGCGCATTCACGCGAGCAGAACCGGATCGTCGTCACGGCGCTCGATCTGGCACGCCCGATCTCCCAGTACCCGCTGGCGACACCCGGCGACCGCTGAAATGGTGTGGCGTCTGAGCGCGCCGCGGGGAGATCAGGTGATTCCGGTGATGGCCGAGCAGGCCCAGTTCGAGGCGCCCGCTCCGCCGTTCCAGATCCGCGCCGCGACGGCGTCCTGCTCGGACTTCGGGGCGAGGTAGGCCGCGGCGCCGCTGCCGCCGGCCCCGCGCCAGGTGCTCGGCAGGATCTGGTAGTAGCCCGATGCGCCGGCGCTGTTGGGCGGAAGGTTCTGGCCGCCGGACTCGCACAGCACGATCTTGTAGGGGATCGCCCATCCCGCGGTGGCACCCAGGTTGGCGCTGCCCGGGTTGTAGCTGATCGTCTGCGCGGCCTCTTCGGCGGCCTGCTCCTGCTTCTGGATCGTCGCCACCGCCGACTGCAGCTGTGCGCCCTTCGCCTGGCTTGCCGCCAGCGCCGCGCTCTGGGCCGAGCGCTCGTCGTCGAGCGCCGCCTGCTGTGAGGTCAGCAGCGCGTTCATGCCGGCCAGCGCGTCGGTCTGCGTCTGCGCGTCGTCGGCAGCGCTGGCGTCGCTCTTCTGCAGGGTCGCCAGCCGTGCGGCGGCGTGCTCGGCGCGGCCACGGGCGATGCGGGCGCGGGTGATGATCCGCTGCTCCTGATGCTTGGCCATCGAGAGGTAGTGGATCGTGTCGAGCAGCTGCTGGAAGCCATTGGAGTTGACAAGCACCGACACCAGGGTCGGCTGTGGTTGCTCGTATTGGCTCTCGAGCTCGTCCGCGAGCGCCACGCGTGCATGCGCGAGCACATGGCGCACGCGCTTGAGGTGGTGCCGTTCACGCGCGACCGCGGCCTTGGCCGCCGCGAGCTTGGCGTCGTAGCTGACGAGCTCGTCGTGCGCGGCGGCCTCGCGCGACTGCACCAGCTCGAGCTGGCTTGACATCGCGCTCACCTGCCCGCTGAGCTCGGACACGCGGCTCGAGAGGCTCTGCTCGTGCTGCTTGTTGCTGTTGAGCTGCGACTGCGTGCTGCCGAGCCTGTCCTTCAGCTGCGTGACGCTGTCGCCGGTGGCGCTGCCCGTGAGTCCGGGCGCGGCGCACGCTGACGCCACAAGTGCGGCCACGGCGATACGCCATCGGTGTCGTCGTCTGGGAGCAGTCATAGGGCCGGTCCGCCGCTGTCCCCCGGTTCGCGGGTGACCGACCGTGCGAGATTAGCGCGGTTCTACATATCCTGAGGTGATGATCTGGGTTCAAGGACGGATCACGCTGGCCCCGCGGCCGCGTGGTTTTCACCTGATCACGCACGACATCCTCGACGGCATCGAGGGTTTGAGCCAGATCCGCGTCGGGGTCCTCAACCTGCTGATCCAGCACACCTCCGCGTCGTTGACGCTCAATGAGAACGCCTCGCCAGACGTCCGCCACGACTTCGAGTCGTGGTTCAACGACGTCGTCCCCGAGCGCGCGGGGTTCTGGACGCACACGCTCGAGGGGGCCGATGACATGCCCGCGCACATCAAGGCCTCGGTGCTCGGGCCGTCACTCTCGCTGCCGCTCGCGAACGGGCGTCCGGCGCTCGGCACCTGGCAGGGGCTCTACCTGTGCGAGCATCGCGACCACGGCGGGCCGCGCTCGATCGTCGCGACCGCCTTCGGCGAGGGCTGAGCCCGGCTTGGCCGGCCGCCGCTGAGCGAAGCGAGCGCCGTCCCAGCCGCTGGACCGATTCCCGCCCGCCCCAGCGGCCGGAGAAAGCCCCTATTTGTTCTGCCAGACCGGCGGGCGCTTCTCGGCGAACGCGGTGGCTCCCTCGCGCGCGTCCTCTGAGGCGAAGATCGGTCCCCAGATCAGCTGTTGCCGCGTGAACGCCTCGCTCTGGCTCCAGTCCAGCGACTCGCGCAGGATGCGCTTGCTGCCGGCCAGCGCCAGCGGGCCGTTGGCTGCGATCGTCGCGGCCAGCTCGAGTGCCGTCTCGAGCGCGGCGCCCTGCCCGCTCACGCGGTTGACGAGCCCCAGCTCATAGCCGCGCTCGGCGCTGATCGGATCGCCGGTCAACGCGAGTTCGTTGGCGATGTTGCGCGGCAGCATCCGCGGCAGCCGCAGCAGTCCGCCGCCGGCGGCGACCAGCGAGCGCTTGACCTCGGGGAGGCCCAGCTTGGCGCCCGTGGCGGCGACGATCAGGTCGCAGGCGAGCGCGACCTCGAGCCCCCCGGCGACGGCGAAGCCCTCGACCGCCGCGATCAGCGGCTTGTCCGAGTTGCGCTCGACGATGCCGCCGAAACCGCGGCCTTCGACCCACGGCATCTCACCGGCGGCGAACGCCTTGAGGTCCATTCCGGCGCAGAAGTAGCCGCCCGCTCCGGTGATGATGCCGACCGACAGCGACCCGTCGGCGTCGAGCTGGTCGAGGGCGTCGGCAACGCCGCGGGCGACCTCGCCGTTGATCGCGTTGCGCTGCTCGGGACGGTTGAGGGTGATTACGAGTACGCGCTCGTGGCGCTCGCTGAGGACTGGTTCTTGATCGCTCATGCCGCGAACAGTCGCAGCTCCGGCTCGCGCTCGCCACGTAGAACCGCAAGCTCGACCTCGACGCAGGCGATCCCGCGCGACTCCGCGAGCACCCGCGCCTGTGGCTTGATCGACTGCGCGGCGAGCACGCCGCGACAACTATCGAACTGCGGGTCGCTGCGCAGGCGCTCGAGGTAGCGCGTGATCTGCTCGACGGACTCGATCGTCGCGACGCGCTTGATCTCCACCGCCACCCACTGATCGTCGGCGTCGCGGCACATCAGATCGACCGGGCCGATGTCCGTCGGCCACTCACGCCTGACCAGCCGCAGCCCCTCGCCACACCAGTGCGGCTGCTCGGCCAGCAGCTCCTGCAGATGCGCCTCGACCCCATCCTTCGCGAGGCCGGCGTCGTCGGTGGGAATGCCCATGTCGTGCGTGACATCGGAGAGCACCTCGGTCAGCGTGATCTCGAGCCGGTCCTCGGTCTTGCCGGCGTGCTTGCGCACCACGATCTTATGGGCGGGCTCGCCCTCCTCCTCGATCACCGTCGGCGGCGTCATCCAGTTCAGCGGCTTGTAGCCGCCGCTGTCCGCGTGGATCAGGACGCTCCCGTCCTCCTTGATCATCAGCAGTCTCAGCGCCTCTGGCAGCACCGTGTCGAGGCGGCCGGAGTAGATGGCGGAGCAGCGGGCAACGATCAGACGCATCGGCTGAGGCTATGTAGACCAGCGGACGGGGGCTGCGATCTCATCAGCAGTAAGCCCGGAATTTGGAAGGATTTCCTCGGCAGCGAACAGCCCCCGCTGCTCCGCTCGGCAGTCCACCGTGTGTGGAGCTGGCCGCGGGCAATAGCTCAAGAGTTGCTTTGGCGCAGGAGCGCGTCTGCGATCCTGTCGCGTAGCGGCCCTTCCCCGGAACGAGCGCACCGGATCCGCGCCCGCGGTAGCTCTAAGCTGCGCTTAGAGCAGCCATGATGAGCCACCGGCACATGCTTTCCACCACCAGACGGGAGCAACCCGCCGCGCTGCCGCCTGTGCAGGACGAGCAGCTGGACGCGCTGGTGGCGGTCCTCGATGACGTCCGCCACGAGCGTCGGCGATCACGGCCGGAAATCATGCATTCCACCGGCCTGACTCGGTCGGTCGTACAGCAGCGAGTCTCTGAATTGGTGGCTCGCGGACTGTTGCTCGAGGGGCGCCTCGGCCCCTCCACCGGTGGCCGCGCTCCGCGTCAGCTCGAGTTTGCGGCGTCCGCTGGTCACGTGATCACGGCCGCGCTCGGCGCGACCAGCATCGATGTGGCGGTTGCGGATCTGGGCGGCGCGCTCATCAGTCATCAGACCGAGCGGGCGGACATCAGCGACGGCCCCGAGCGGATCCTCAGCCGCGTTGAAGCACTGTTCGAGCAGATCACCACGGTCACCGATCTCCCCGGTGAGTTGTGGGGGGTGGGCATCGGGGTGCCGGGCCCTGTGGATTTCGACCACGGCAATGTCGTCGCGCCGCCGATCATGCCGGGGTGGGACGACTTCCCGATCCGCGAGCGGTTCTCGGCTTGCTACAACGTGCCCGTCTGGGTGGACAACGACGCCAACGTGATGACGTTGGGTGAGCTCCGCGCCGGCGCTGCGCGCGGCCACGACACCGTCGTGTTCGTGAAGATCGGAACCGGGATCGGCGCCGGCATCGTGATCGCCGGCCGTCTGCATCGAGGCGCTCAAGGGTCCGCCGGCGACGTCGGACACATGCAGATCGCCTCCGACTCGGAGGTCGTGTGCCGTTGCGGGAAGATCGGGTGTCTCGAGGCGTTGGCCGGGGGAGCGGCGTTGGCACGCGACGCGCGGGCGCTTGCCGCAGAGGGCCTGAGCCCGCAGTTGGTCCGCCGGATGTCGGAGCAGGATGGGCACCTGGAGGCTGCGGATGTTTCGTGGGCGGCGAGCCACGGTGATGCGGCCAGCGCCAGGTTGATTGCCCGCTCCGGGAACCTGGTCGGCGAGGCGCTGTCGTCGATGGTCCACATTCTCAACCCATCGCTGATCGTGATCGGCGGTGGCGTCTCCCGGGCCGGAGATCCGCTGCTCGCGGCCATCCGCGAGTCCGTCTACCGGCAGTCGCTGCCGCTGGCCACCCGTGAGCTCGAAATTCGGACCTCTGCCCTGGGCCCGAGATCGGGCGTGATCGGCGTGGCGACAATGGTGACCGACGAGCTCTTCTCGCGTGGCTGTCTGGCCAACTGGGTCGACGCTGGATCGCCCACCGGACGCCCCGGGCTGGCCAGCGCCGGATCCCGCTAACTCCTCAGCCCTGGCCGCTGTCGAGTCGCTGAGGCGATTGCTGGGCGGCGCTTCTGTCTGTCACCAACAATCTTTTGCATCTCGACAGCAAAAGTAGTAGCTTCATCCCCGGAACAGAGGAGAGAGGCCTGACGGTGGCTCGCTGCCGCCGTCGATCGGCCACGAGGAGATGGAGGTTGCAGTGAGGAAAGTGCAGTCCAGCTCAGGGCGCCGTCGGCGACCCTTCGTGCCAAGGCGGTGGGCGTGGGTTTCGGCCCTCGCGGTCGCTGTCGCCGCGTCGGTGGGCGCGTTCAGTGGCGCCGGCTCAGCAAAGATCGTGGCCTCCGCCGCATCGAGCAACACGAGTCTCGCCCCGATCATCAAGGCTGAGCTCAAGGGGCAGATCCCGGCTGCGGCCAAGGCAGAGCTCAACCAGTCGATCCCACTCACAGTCGGGCAGGCCGTGCCCGGGTATCCGCACGGGGTCAAGCCATCGTCGGCCAACATATTCCACTTCAGCAACACGGACCTGGCGAAGCTGAAGAAGGGCCACTACACGGCGGCCATCGCCATGCACCTCAGCAACGCCGCGTGGCCCCAGCTGCAGGTCAAGGCGCTCAAGACCACCCTGGCGCACTTCGGCATCAAGGTCGTGGCCGTGACCAGCGCCAACGGCGTCGCATCGACGCAGGTGCAGCAGCTGGGCACGCTGGTCGCGCGTAAGCCCACAGCGATCTTCTCGATCCCGGTGGACCCGGTATCCGAAGCCTCCGCGTACAAGGCCGTCGGCCAGGCCGGCATCAAGCTCGTGCTCCTGGACAACGTCCCGTCGGGTCTGGCTCCGGGAAAGAACTACGTGACGATCGTTTCGGCTGACAACGGCGGCAACGGTCGATTCGCCGCCCAGCAGCTGATCAAGACCGTCGGCTGCGGCCAGATGGGATGGATCGGGCTCGACTACTACTTCCCCGTGGTAAACGCGCGCGATACGCAAGCACAGCAGGTGTTCAACAAGTGCGGCAAGTCGAACCTGCATGAGCAGAACCTGAGCGACCTGGTCACCTCGGGGGCCTACGCGCTGGCGAGCTCGACGATCGAGCGGTATCCGGACATCAAGGGGTACTGGGCCGCCTGGGACAGCATTGCGCAGGAGATCGTCTCCGCAGAGCAGGCCCAGGGCAAGAAGATCCCGATCGCCACGACCGACGTCGGACCGACCTCGGCCCTCGAGATGGCGCAGGGATACATCGTGGCCATCGGCGCCCAGCAGCCGTACGCTCAGGGCGTGGCTGAGGCCAACGCGCTGGCCTACAAGCTCCTGGGCAAGAAGGTCCCGCCCTTCATCGAGCTACCGACGGTACCGGTGACGCTAAAGGACCTGATCCCCGCCTACAAGATCGTGAACGGCACCAACCCACCGGCCAACGTCATCGCGGCCATCAAGACAGCGGTGGGATTGGGCTAACCACCAATGGCACCGGAAAGCACCACGCCCGGTTCCACTGCTGCTGGTGGTCCAGCCAGTCGATTGGCCGGCCAACGGTCGAACGAGGACGGCGTCACGACGACGCCGTCCTCCCTAGCAGCACGGAACCCCGGACCACTCGGCTGGCTCGGAGACATCGGCGCCCTGTACAGCCGGCTTGGCGGGCCACGGACGGCGCGCCAGCGGATCACCGCGCAGGGGATCGTCTATCTGATGTTCGTCCTGACGTGCATCGCGTTCTCGATCTGGGCGCCGGACTTCGCCACCGTGGCGACGCTCCAGAACATCGGACGCAACGCAGCCCCCGTGGTCGTCATCTCGGTGGGCATGACGTTCGTGATCATCACCGCCGAGATAGATCTCTCGGTGGCCTCGACCGTGAGCCTCGCTGGGCTGCTCGGCGCGCAGGTGCTCAGCAAGCACGGCGTCCCATGGACGTTGGGACTCATCACCAGCCTCGGCGTCGGAGCCGGCGTCGGTGCGTTCAATGGCTTCCTCGTCGGCGTGCTCGGCGTGCCGTCGTTTCTCATCACCCTGGGCACCCTCGAGGGGATCGGAGCCGTGGCGCTGATGGTCACCGGGACCCTCTCGGTGCCGATCACCTCACCCGGATTCCTTTCGGTGTTCGGGCCGGGCTCGTGGCACGGGCTGCCACTTACGGTGTGGTGGGGAATCGTGGTCTGCGTGCTGGCCGCCTACCTGCTCCACGGCACACGCTTCGGAACCTGGGTGCGGGCCGTGGGCGACAGCCGCAATGCGGCGCGCTATGCCGGCATCAGCCGGGCGCGAGTCCTAGTCGCGGTGTTCACCCTGTCCGGCGTCCTGGCGGCCTTCACCGGCGTCCTACTCGCCGGCCGAACGACCTCCGGTGACCCGACGGCGGGTACGGACATGGAACTGACGGCGATCGCTGCCGTCATCCTCGGCGGCACGGACCTCTTCGGCGGCAGCGGGACCATTCTGGGAACAGTGGTGGGCGCCCTGTTCCTCACCGCCATCCAAGTCGGCCTGATACTGATGGGCGCCAGCGGCCAGCTCCAGACCCTCGTCACCGGGATCATCATCGTCTCAGTAGTGACCATCAATTCGCTCGCCAGGGGGTTGTGGAAACAATGAGTGGCGGACTGAATATGCATCCATCCCCCAGCAGCGAGCCAGCCGGGGACGCATCGGGACCGACACTGATCGGACGGCTGCAGAGCGCAGTCAAGGATGACGCACCCTCCGACGCGCCGGCGCTCGAGCTGGTCGGGGTGAGCAAGCGCTTCGGCGCCGTGGTCGCCTGCGAGGACGTCAACCTCGAAGTGGGCCCCGGTGAGGTGGTGGCACTTGCCGGGCACAACGGCGCCGGCAAATCCACCGTCCTCAAGATGCTCGCCGGGGTCATCCAGCCGGACATGGGCGAGCTTCGCCTGCGGGGCCAGGCGGTACATCTCAGGAGCGTTCGGGCGGCCCGGGCTCACGGTATAGAGACCGTTCCCCAGGAGCTGGCGCTTGCCCCGAAGCTCAGCATCCCGGCCAACATCTTCCTGGGCCGTGAGCTTCTCCTGCGCCCGTCTTTCCTGCGACTACGGGCGCGACGGCAGATGGAGGTCGAGGCGACCAAGGTGCTCGAGAGCCTGGGTGTGCGCATACCGAGGATCCGCGCCGCTGCCGGGTCGCTCTCAGGGGGACAGGCCCAGGCGGTGGCCATCGCCCGCGCCGTGGGTTGGGGCCGGAGCGTGGTCGTGCTCGATGAGCCCACCGCGGCGCTGGGGCTGCACGAGACGGCCCAGGTGGAGCAGACGGTGCTTCGGATGAAGGAGATGGGGCTGGCGATTCTGATCGTCAGCCACGACCTGGATCAGATGTTCCGGCTTGCCGACCGGATCTACGTTCTCTACCACGGCCGGGTGGTCGGGGTGGAGAGCACAGACGATGCGACCCCGGAGAAGATCGGGACGCTGATCCATGGACATCAGCCCGAGGCGGCGGCTCTTTGATGACTTCGATCCCGCCGGCCGTGTATCACGAAACCAGAGCCAGAGACAGCATCGCCGTTGTCGCGCGAATGACCCGAGGAGAGACGGATGAGCAAGATGGATGAAGCGCCGGCCGAAGTCAACGTCGGTCTGATCGGGGCCGGCTTCATGGGCAAAGCCCATTCCCTGGCGTATGCGGCACTCCCTATGTTCTTCTGGCCCCCGCCGGCCACCCCACGGCGGCACACGGTGGTGGAGGTCGATGCCGGCCTCGCGCAAGAGGCCGCGCGCCGATTCGGCTTCGAGCGCTCCACGCACGATTGGCGGGAGGTCATCGAGTCGGATGAGATTGATCTCGTGGACATCTCGGTTCCGAACGACCAGCATGCTGAGATCGCCATAGCGGCGGCCCAGGCCAGCAAGCACATCATCTGCGAGAAGCCGCTGGCGCGCACCGTCGATGAGGCGCAGGCCATGTACGAGGCGGTGGTGGACGCCGGAGTTGTGAACATGGTGGCGTTCAACTACAGGCGCACCCCGGCCGTCGCCTACGCCCGCGAGCTGATTTCCAGCGGTGCACTCGGACAGATCCGCAACTTCCGAGGCACGTACCTTCAGGACTGGTCCAATGACCCGGACCTGCCGCTGTCCTGGAGGTTTCGGCGCAACATCGCCGGCTCAGGCGCCCTGGGCGACATCGCCACGCACGTGCTCGACCTCGCCCGGTATCTGGTGGGGGAGGTGGTTGCGGTCAACGCTCAGATGAACACGTTCATCGCCGATCGGCCGATCTCTCAGGGCGCCGATCAGCTGGCCGGGGCGCAAAAGCTGAGTGACGCGCCGCGCGAACCGGTCGATGTCGATGACGAGGTCAGCGCGTTCCTGCGCTTCGAGGGCGGCGCTGTCGGATCGCTCGAGGCCACGCGGCACGCCCACGGTCGCAAGAACTTCCTCACCTTCGAGATCCACGGTGATCGCGGGTCGCTGAGCTTCGACTACGAACGCCGCGATGAGCTGAAGGTGTACTTCGCCGGGGACGATTCGCAACATCAGGGCTTTCGCACCGTCCTCACCGGACCGGCTCATCCGTACGGACCAGCGCTCTGGCCGATCCCCGCGCTGGGCATCGGCTATGGCGAAACCAAGATCATCGAGTGCTACGAGCTCATGAAGGCGATCGCCGATGGCGCCGCAGCAAGCCCTGACTTCGCTGACGGATACCAGATCGCACGCATCTGCCAGGCCATCAGCGATTCCGCTGAGTCCGGGAATTGGACAGAGCTCGCACCGCTGGTGCGCGTCTAAACGGCCTTGTCACCACCAGCAAGGACCTATCGGGCCGGAATCATCGGCACGGGTTTCGCTGCCGAAGCTCACGCCGACGCCCTGAGGCGCCTGCCCAACGTTGAGTTGGCGGGCGTCGCCAGTCACGATCCGCAGCGAGCGCGAGACGCGGCCGAGCGGTTCGGTGCTGCCCGGGCGTACTTAGATCCGTCTGCACTGATAGCTGACGAGACGCTGGACGTGGTGCATGTGTGCACAATCAACCGCCTGCACCCCACCCTGAGCATGCAGGCGCTGACGGCCGGAAAGCACGTGGTGACCGAGAAGCCGCTGGCCGTCGACAGTCAGATGAGCGAGGCGCTGGCGACCCTCGCCGAGGAGGCGGCCCGCTCCGGTAGGCGGGCGGCGATCTGTTTCAACTACCGGTTCTACGGGGTCATCCAGCAGCTGCGAGATCTGTTGGCGGACGGGCAGTATGGGGAGATGCACTTCGCCCACGGCAGCTATCTCCAGGATTGGCTTCTGTACGACACGGACTGGAACTGGCGGCTCGACCCGGATGACAACGGCGCCTCGCGCGCCATCGCCGACATAGGTTCGCACTGGATCGATCTGGTTCAGTTCGTGAGCGGTCAGGAGGCCAGTGAGGTGTTCGCAGACCTGGGCACGCACCATCCGGTGCGCCATCGACCGCTGACCCCGGGATCAACGTTCGGAGAAATCAACGGCGGCCAGGTGGCACCGATGCCAATTGAGACGGAGGACTTTGGAACGGTGCTGGTGCGGTTCGCCTCCGGGGCCCGCGGGACGTTCGCGGTTTCCCAGGTGAGTCCGGGGCGCAAGAACCAGCTGAGGTTCCAGATCGACACGGCTGAGGCGGCCTTCGCCTGGGACCAGGAGCAGCCGAATGCAGCCTGGATCGGACGACGGAGTTCGTCCAGCCGCGAGCTGACCAGAGCTCCGAGCGCCGCCTCCTGGACGCCGCAGCCGCCTCCTGGGCATCCGGAGGGATGGCGTGACACTTTCATGAGCCTGTTTGCCGATTTTTATGCCTCGCTCGCCTCCAGGCAGAACGGCTCAGGCCGTCACGGCTCGTACGCCACCTTTGACGACGGCCACAGGACGACGCTCGTGGTCGAGGCGATCATCGAGAGCCACCGAACCCAGTCGTGGGTGCGCGTGCACGGGCGAGACAGGGCCTCCGCATGAAGATCGGCGCGCTGACCGTCGCTTATGGAGATCTGCCGTTGGAGCAGGCGCTCGACCGGCTTGTGGGGTTGGGGATTGAGGCCATTGAGCTGGGCACCGGCAACTTCCCGGGAAACGCCCACTGCGATCCCAAGAGTCTGCTCGACGATCCGCGACGGGCGCAACGGCTCCGGGCTCAGATCGAGGATCGCGGCCTGAGCATCAGTGCGCTCAGCTGCCACGGCAACCCGTTGCACCCTGATCCCGAGGTTGCGCGCGCGGCGCATACGACCTGGCTGCGAACGGCCCGCCTGGCCGAGATCCTCCAGGTGGGCGTAGTCAACGGCTTCTCCGGCTGCCCGGGTGATGGCCGCGGCGCCAGCGTGCCCAACTGGATCACCTGTCCCTGGCCCCCCGAATACGCTGAGGTTCTGGCCTGGCAGTGGGCGGAGTCTGCCATCCCATACTGGCGCGAGCAGTGTGAGATAGCTGGTGCTCATGGCGTCCGCATCGGGTTAGAGATGCATCCCGGCTTCCTTGTCTACAACCCGGAGACGCTGATCTCGCTGCGGCAGGCGACCGGCCCTGAGCTGGGCGCCAACTTTGACCCGAGCCATCTGTTCTGGCAGGGCATCGATCCCGTCCGTGCCATCCGCGAACTGGCCGAGGCCGGCGCGCTCTTCCACGTACACGCCAAGGACACGTTCGTGGACCGTCACAACGTCGAGCGCAACGGGGTGCTCGACACAAAGACCTATGACCAGGTTCCGCGTCGGGCCTGGACGTTCCGCACGGTGGGGTTTGGTCACGGTGAAGCGGAGTGGCGAGAGATCGTCAGTGCGCTGCGCGTGGCCGGCTACGACGGCGTTATCAGCATCGAGCACGAGGACATCCTGATGTCACGCGATGAGGGCCTGGAACGAGCGGTTCAGACCCTGCGCTCCGTCGTGCCACGGGAGCGCGCGGACGCTCCCTGGTGGATCTGACAAACGAGAGGAGAGTTATGCGTCTTGCGTACCAGACCAACACCTGGGGAGGCGTCGTCGGCCACCCCGTGGGGGTCACCAGCATCAAGGACCTCTTCTATCTGGCCAACGGCTCGACGGCGGATGCCGTTCGTGACGTCGCGGCGGCCGGCTTCTCCGGCGTTGAGCTCTTCGACGGCAACGTCGTGGAATACGCGGAGCGCCAGGAGGCGCTCCGGCAACTGCTGGAAGAGCATGGCCAGGAGCTGGTCGGCGTCTACAGCGGTGCCAACTTCATCTTCGAGGAAGTGCTCGACCAGGAGCTTTGGCGCATCGAGCGGGCGGCCGAGGTTGCCGCGGAGCTGGGGGCCGAGTACCTCGTCGTGGGTGGCGGTGCGCAGACACTCGAACCACCGACGGACCAGGAATATCAACGACTGGCCACGGGTCTGGAGAGAGTCGTCGCGATTGCCCGCCGCTGGGATCTCACGCCGACGTTTCACCCGCACATGTCGACGATCGTTGAAACCAGCGACCAGCTTGAGAGGACGCTCGCAAATACGTCCATTGGGATCTGTCCGGACACGGGTCACGTCCTACTTGCCGGAGATGACCCGGCGGAGCTGATCCGCAGGCACGCCAAGCGGTTGGAGTACGTTCACGTCAAGGATGTGGATCTGAGCACGGGACGGTTCGTTCCGCTCGGGGATGGGGCTCTCGATCTCGCCGGTGTGATGGGGGTATTGCAGGAGGTCGGGTATGACGGCTGGGTCACGGTCGAGCTTGACTCCTGGCCGGATCCGCTGGACGGCGCGCGGCGCAACCGGCGGGCGCTGGAGCCCTGGCTGCCCGCCCCGTCATCTGGATCGGCGACTGTCTGAACCCACGCTCGTGGTTAGAGCTCCGACGCGATCCGGAGGGTCTAGCGTCTAGCTGCAGTTCAGCGGCTTGTAACCGCCGCTGTCCGCGTGGATCAGGACGCTCCCGTCCTCCTTGATCATCAGCAGTCTCAGCGCCTCTGGCAGCACCGTGTCGAGGCGGCCGGAGTAGATGGCGGAGCAGCGGGCAACGATCAGACGCATGGGGGTTTGAGGGTAGGGAGCGGGCTGGACATCTACCGCCCGCTGGATACGCCTAATCCCGCTATGACCGCAAAAGAAGTCCTCCAGCAGAGAGTCGCTGCGCTTTCAGTGACGAGGCCGCTGAGGCGCTCCGTTCTCTCGCCAGGCCTGAGGGCGCCCGGGCCCCGATCAGTGCTTGACTGCGCTGGAGCTAGAACACCTGCCTTGTGAGGTCGAAGATCTCCGGGCCTCCGCGTATCGAGGGTGACTGACCCGGCCACCGCACGGGCTGCGCTCGATGACCCCTGGCGAGCTTGTTTCTCGCTTGCGACGGCGCGTATCGAGCAGACACCATCCCGTTAGCGGCCATCTCGGTCACGCTTGCGCACACTCTGGGGGCCGCCGCTGGCTGCTCATTCGCCTCGCCCGAGGGAAGCTGCTAACGGCTGCCGGGATCCTTCTGTTGACGGGCTTGCTGTCGTTTGCGATTCGCTACGCCTTCTATCTGGGCACTCACGTCCCGACGTGCGTCTGGGCCCTGTTGGTCGGCGCCTGTGTCCTGCCGCTGCGACCAGGGCGTGTGGTCCACCTGCTGAGTTCAAAAGCGCTTGCGGCGGTCGGGATCGCCTCCTACAGCATCTATCTGTGGCACGTACCGATTGAGACCTGGATGCATCGGCGGCACTACGCGTTTGTTCACCATTTCGGGGAGATGGCGTTGATTGCGATCCCCATCTGTCTGGCTGCCGGCTTCCTCAGCTACCGCCTGATCGAGGCGCCATTCCTGAGCCTCCGCAAGCGTTGGGGCCCGGCGGTTTAGCGTCCGGTTGCATGCGGGCGGCGTGCAGCTCACCCGTAGCTGCACGCGCGTGGCTTGCAGCGGCCGCTGCGCGCGGGTGAACGTGAGCCACAGCCGAGGCGCGTGCGCCGGTCGCCCCAGCGGTGGCGCGGACGATCGCGGCTCCGGCGGGGACCGACGGCGCCGTGACCGCGAACTTTGTGACTTAGACTCGGAATAGCGAGGCTGAGTACAAAGTTCGCCGGAGCAGGTCGTGGTCACCAGCAGCTCCCGTACGATGGCGGCGTGGACGAACAGCTGCTCGCAGCCACGGTTGCCGCATGTCGCGATGTGATTCGGGAGCGTTTCCCCGACGGTGAGCATCACGGTGCCGCGGCGATGTTGCTCGCGGACGGAACGATCGTCACCGGAACCGCGCCGGCCACCGTCAACCCGTCGGTCGAGGTCTGTCATGAGATCGAGCCTTATTGCGCGGCTCACCGACTCGGTCGGTCGGTCGGCGTCGGTCTGCCTGCACCGGTTCCCGGACGGCAGGGTGGTCGTCCGGAGTCCCTGTGGCGTCTGTCGCGAGCGGCTGGCAACGCACGGACCGGAGCTGCTGGCAGCGGTCCCCGCCGCCGACGACGCCACCGTAGTTGCTTGGAAGCGGTTCCGGAAGCTGCTGCCCGACTACTGGATGTCGGCTTTCCCTGACGAGCTCGGGCCTGGCTGGTCGATCGAGGCGCAGTAGCGACGGGCCGGCGGTGTCGCGCGGCGGCGTCCAGCCGCGGTGCGAATGTAGGATCGCCTGATGGCCACAGCTTCTGACTCGTCAGACATCGAGCGGGCGCTCGAGCGCCGTCGCGCCGCGGTCGCGGCGCAATGGGACGGCCGTGACGAGGTTGTGCTGATCGGCGCCGGCGATCTGATCCTGCGCCCCGGCCGGGACGACTCGGCGTACCGCTTCGAGACCCACTCCGAATACTTCTACCTGACCGACCGCAACTACCCCGGTGGCGTGCTGGCCTTCGATCCGGCTGACGGATGGACCGACTTCACCGCCCCGGTCACGGTCGAGGATCGGCTCTGGTCGGGCGCGACAGACACCGGCAGCGATGGCCCGACGACAGACGATCTGCCCGCCTGGCTCGAGGCACGCTCGTCGCGCAGGGTCGCCTGGCTCGGTAGCCCGCCTGCCGGCGCTCTCCTGGACACCGTCACCGCCGCCGACGTCGACACCGAGCTGGCTCAGGATCTGCGCTTCGGGCTCGCCGCGGTACGGCGGTCCAAGGACGCGATCGAGCTGGCACGGATGCGGGTCGCCAACGACGCCACCAGCGCCGGCTTCCACGCCGCGTTGCCGCTGCTGCGCGACGGCGTCTCCGAACGCGAGGTCCAGATCGAGCTCGAGGCCGAAGCATTCCGCCACGGCAGCGAGGCGATGGCCTACGACACGATCATCGGCGGCGGCGTCAACTCCGCGGTCTTGCACTTCGCTCCGTCGTCACGAAGGCTTCGCGCCGGCGAGCTGGTGCTGATCGATGCCGGCGCGCAGTACCTCGGCTACGCGAGCGACGTGACGCGAACCTACCCCGTCGGCGGGTCGCTGAGCTCGATCCAACAGGAGATCCATGCGGTCGTTCACCGCGCCGAGCAGGCGGCGATCGAGCACTGCCGGCCCGGCGTCGAGTGGCGCGACGTGCACCTCGTCGCCGCGCTCTCAATCGCCGAGGGCCTGGCCGCGATCGGCCTGCTCAAGGGTGACCCGGCGACGCTGGTCGAGTCGGGCGCGACCTGGTTGTTCTTCCCACACGGGATCGGCCATCTCGTCGGACTGGGCGTGCGCGACGCCGGCGGCGTGCCGCTGCGCGAGCGTCGCGGCGAGCCCAAGCCGTATCCGAACCTGCGCATCAACCTGCCGCTCGAGCCCGGCTTCGTGGTGACCGTCGAGCCCGGCGTGTACTTCGTGCCCGCGATCCTCGGTGATCCCGAGAGCCGCGGCCGCTACCGCGACGCGGTCGACTGGGGTCGCGTCGATCAGCTGCTCGGCTTCGGCGGCGTGCGGATCGAGGACGACGTCCTGATCACCGTCGACGGGTACGAGGTCATGACCGGCGACGTGCCCATGCTGGGTTGATCGTGTCGGTGGAGACCTCCGACGGGCAGGACGCTGATCCGCCGGCAACGCCGGTGACGATCCATCTCGTCCGTCATGGCGAGACCGACTGGAACGTCGAGGGGCGCCTGCAGGGGTGGACCGATATTCCGCTCAACGCGACCGGCATCGAGCAGGCGCACGCTGCGGCATCTGTGCTCGCCGGCCGCCCGATCGGGTCGGTGCTCTCGAGTGATCTATCCCGGGCGCGTGGCACCGCGGCGATGATCGCGGCGGCGGCCGGGCTCGAGGTTTTCACCGATCCGGCGCTACGTGAGCGTAACTACGGTGTCGCCGAGGGGCGGCTGATCTCGGAGCTCGACGGCGAAGCGCATGGTGCCTTCGACGCGCGCTGGGACGATCCTGACTTCGCTTTCCCAGGGGGCGAGTCCCGCCGCGACGCCCACCTACGCCTCGCAACGTTCCTCGCGGAGATGTTGGTCTCACCGCCGCCGCAGGAGATCGTGATCGTTTCCCACGGCGGTGCGCTGCGCCTCGCGAGGGGGTTCCTCGAGGGCTTTCCGGTCGAGCGGCTGCCCAGATGGAACTTCGCCAACGCCGAGATCACGACCGTGGTGACGTCGTCTCAGTTGGTGACGGCGCCCGCGTATGAATGAGCTGATGCCCCGCCGTGCGCGTCGGGGCGACGCCCCCGCGATTGCCGAGCTGTGGCTGCACGCCCGGCGCACGGCTGAGATCCCTGCTGCCGTTCATGGCGAGGCGGAGGTTCACAGCTGGGTCGCCGATCTACTGCTGCCGTCGTCCGAGGTGTGGGTGGTAACCGACGGCGAGGAGCTGGTTGCGATGATGGCTCTGCGGGATGAGTCGATCGACCAGCTCTACGTCTCACCGCAACATCAACGCCGCGGGCATGGGCGGCGGCTGCTGGAGCTGGCGCAGGCGCGCAGCAGCGCGCTGGAGCTCTGGACCTTCGAGAGCAACAGTGCCGCCCGGCACTTCTATGAGGCGCATGGCTTCAGTCAGTCGGGACCTCCCAGCGATGAGAACGAGGAACGCGCGCCGGCGCTCCGCTACCGCTGGCGGCGCTAGGCCTGCTTGATCATCTCGGCCGAGCCGGCGACCCACCCGAGCTCGGAGTACAGCGGGCGGCCCTTCTCGGTCGCGTGGAGCACGAGCAGTGAGACCCCGCGCCTGGTGAGCTCCTGCTCCGCGAGCTGCATCAGCCGGCGGGCGAGGCCCCTGCGACGATGCTCGGGCTCGACGAACAGGTTGAGCACGTAGCCACGGCGATCGTGTGACGGGTGCAGCGGATGCGGCGGCCAGTCGATCAGCATCAGCCCGACGCCGCCGGCGGGCTGCCCGTCGCACGTCAGGATGAAGCCGAAGTACGAGCCGTCGGCGAGCCGCGACGCAAGCCACGGGCGGAAGTTCGCGGTCATCAACGCCAGCGACTGCTCGTCTGATCCGGCGTCCCTGAACATGTCCTCGCGGTGATGGCAGATCAGCTCGAGGTCATCAGGGCCGACAGCACGCACCTGGACCGCGGGCTCGGTTGCGCTCGGAACCACGCGCTAGACGACGGGGTCGAGCACTTCGGCGCCGTGGTCGGGCGGGTAACCGTGGGCGTAGACGAGCAGATCCTCGTCGCCGTGGTTCGCGCTCTGCAGCGGCACGCCCGCCGGCACCGTGACCGCGCCGCCGACCGGCACGTCGACGCGCTGCGCCGGCTCGCCGATGTAGATCGTCAGTGCGCCGCCGATCACGACGAAGGTCTCCTCCTGCCGCGCATGGACGTGTCGCTTGCCACGCGCGCCCGGCTCGTAGCGCCAGAGGTTCGAGCGCACCTGGGTCGCGCCGAGCAGGTCGCTCAGTGCGGCCGTGTGACGAGCGGGCTCGCCCGGCTCGTGTGGGCGTGTCTCCCAGCTCAGGTCCTGCGGAAGTGCGGCTCCAAACGGCATCGCGCCAGTCTAAACGGGTCGCCGCCCTGTCCAATCCAGCCGCGCAGAACGCTACGGGCCGACCCGCCCGGCGTGTTTAGGCTTGGACCGACGATGTACCTGCCGAAGCATCTGCGCGCCGACGACGCCGAGACCGCGATGCTGCTCTCCGGGCTGCGCGCGGCGGACCTCGTCAGTGCCACCGCCGATGGGCCGTACGCGACCTTTCTGCCGCTGCTGCACGACAGCTCCGGGGGTGAGTTCGGTCGCCTGCTCGGACACGTTGCGCGCAAGAACGATCACTGGCGCCTGGAGCCGATCGGCGAGTCACTGGTGATCGCGCACGGGCCCGATGCCTACATCACCCCCTCCTGGTACGAGACCAAGATGACGACCGGCAGGGTCGTGCCGACCTGGAACTACGTCACAGCGCACATCTACGGCGAGCTGATCGTGCACGACGACCCGGTGTGGCTCGAGTGGGTCGTGCGACTGCTGACCCACCATCACGAGGCGCCGCGAACGGAACCGTGGCGCGTCGATGATGCGCCACGGCCCTACCTCGACGCGCAGTTGAAGGCGATCGTCGGCCTCGAGCTGCGGATCACGCGCATGGAGGTCAAGGCAAAGCTCGAGCAGGGCGAGCCCGCGGCCGACATCGACGGCGTGATCGCGGGACTGCGCGAGCGCGGCGACCACGAGTCGGCCGAAGCGATGAGCCGCGCTCGTCGCCGCCGCTGACGTCGCGCGTTCAGTTCTTGCGGCCGGTGATCAGCAGGCCGGTGCCGACCGCCGCGATCGCGAGCCCGCCGGTGCCGCCGATCAGCTCGAGCCGTCGCGGTGAGCGTCCGAACCACGTGCGGAAGCGGGCGGCGAGCAGCACCCAGACGCTGTCTGACAGCACCGCGATGCCGGCGAAGATCGCCCCGAGCAGCATGATCTGGGGCGGGACCGAGCCGCCGCCGCGGCTCACGAACTGCGGCAGCATTGCCGCGAGGAACACGACCGTCTTGGGATTGGTCGCGCCGACCGTGAGCGCCTCCGCGAACGAGCGCCTGCCCGAATGTGGTGCCGACACGGCTCCGATCGCAGCCGCGAGCGACCTTCGCTCCCGGAACGTCTTGATCCCCAGATAGACGAGATAGGCCCCGCCGACGAGCTTGAGCGCGGTGAAGGCGAACACCGAGTCCTCGACCAGCGTGCCGATGCCGAAGGCGACCGCGAGCACCTGCAGGTACTCGCCGAGGGCGTTGCCGAGCACGCTGAGCACAGCGACGCGCTGGCCACTCGAGAGCGCGCGCGAGACCAGAAAGACCACGCTCGGGCCGGGGATCGCGATCACGATCGCGGCCGCGAGCGCGAACAGCAGCAGTTGATCGAGGCTCGGCATCCGCCGATCCTATCGGTGGCCGCACGCCGCTCCGCGACGGTCGCCCACCGTCGGCGGCACGGCTCAGTGGGTTCCCGACGCCGTGAGCACGGCCATCGCCGCGGCGATCGCGAGAGGTGCCGAGATCAGTCCCAGACGCCCCGCGGCGAGCAGCGACGGGCGCGCGTCGGTGGTCCGTGCCGAGCGCCACCACAGCACCCACGCGAGCGAACCGCTGATGAACAGGTTCGGGCCGACGTTCAGCCCGACCAGCAGTGAGAACGGGTGCGACAGCGAACGCGCCGACAGCAGCGAGGCGGCGGGCAGGTTGTTGACGACGACGGTCGACCCGGCGGCGACGCCGGCGGTCGCCCATGGTCCGAGCTGGGTGAGCAGCTCCGAGGGGCCGGACCAGGCGCGCCCGAGCGTGCCGAGCGCGACGGCGATTCCGAACAGTCCGATCAGTATGGGCACGCCGAGCACGCCGCCGGCGCGCCCGAGCGCGGCGCGCCACGGCCGCAGGCGCAGGGCGACGGCGATCACGCCGACCGCGGCGACCGGCAGCGCGGCGTCGGGCAGCGCCACGACCAGCACGGTTGCCGCCAGCACGGCGGCCATGCCGACGCCCAGGCGCGGGCGCTCGAACCGCTCCGCGGGCGCGGCGTCGGCGCGCAGCTCGCGGTGGTGGCAGACGGCGATGACCAGCGCGGTGACCAGCACCGAGGCCACCCCCGCCGGCGCCATCCTGCGGAAGAAGTCGCCGCCGCTCAGATGCACGTGTCCGAGCACGATCAGGTTCGTGAGGTTCGAGCCCGGCAGGATCAGCGATCCGGCGTTCGACAGCAGGATGCAGGCGTAGAGCAGCGGCGCCTCACCCTCGCCGCGGCTGCGCGCGGTGTAGACGAACACCGGTGTCAGGAACGCGACCGAGGTATCGAGGTTGAGCAGCGCAGTGACCACGGCGATCAGCAGCACCGCGCCTGCGTACAGCAGCGCGCCGTTGCGGGCCCGCCGTGCCAGCAGCTGGCCGGCGGCGCGGAACAGCCCGTCCTCCTCGCTCACGAGGCCGACCAGCAGCAGGCCCGACACGAGCACGAACGGTGGCCAGTCCTGGCCCGCCGCCGCACGCGTATCGGGGGCGTTCAAACCCAGGGCGATGACGGTCCCGACGACTCCCAGTGCGCACAGCAGCCATCGCCCGTGCTGTCGGATCGCATTCACGACGCTGTTCTTATCGCTCAGACTTCGAGGTTGCGGATGCGCCTGGCGGGCACGCCGGCGTAGAGGCCGTTGGGCTCGCAGTCGCGGTTGACCACGGCGCCGGCCGCGATCACGCATCCCGCACCGACGGTGACGCCGGGAAGCACGAGTACGCGCGCGCCGAGCCAGCTGCCGCGCTCGATCACGATCGAGCGCGGACCCGGGGTGCCCGCACGCCGCGGTGCGGGACCGATCTCGTGATGGCTGGTCATCAGCATCGTGCCGGGGCCGATCTCGCAGCCCTCGGCGATCGTGATCGTCGCGGCGCCGCTGGCGTCGAGGTGCACCTCGCGGTTGAGGAAGCACTCGCCGAGGATCACGCCCGGGCCGCTGAAGTGGCAGCTGGGGCCGATCTCGGTGCCGGGCGCGATCTGCATGCCCCAGCGTCGCAGCAGCCCGAGCCGTGCGGCGTTGGGCCAGAAGGGCTGTGCCTGCACAGCCGAGACCAGATGCAGGCGCAGCCTGGCCGCGTACTTGACGAGCTCGAGCCGGAGGCCGGACGTCCGCTCCTTCAAGACCGATTCCATACCGGACGTGCTGCCCGCGCGCGACCGGATCTAAAGCCGCGGGGGGCGGTGAGGCGCGGGGAGCTTGGTGCCAGAAGCGCACCAAGCTCCCACAGCTTCCCGTGACGAGCGCCGCGCGCGACGGACGGTGACGCGCCGCGCGGACGGGCCGCCGCTAGCCGCTAGCCGCTAGCCGCCGGCCACCGGCTCCGGCTCGAGCGGCCGGAGCGGCGCGAGATCCGCCGGCGATGACCCCTCGATGTTGAGTTCCGGCAGCCGTGCATCGAGCCATTTCGGCAGCTTCCACGTGGTCGGCCCGAGCAGCTGCAACACGGCCGGCAGCATCACGCAGCGCACGACCAGCGCGTCGAGGAAGACCGCGATCGCGAGACCGAAGCCGAACTCCTTGATCGCGCGCTCGTCGCCGAGCATGAACGACAGGAACACGCAGACCATGATCGCCGCGGCCGCGGTGATCACGCGGCCGGTGAAGGCGATGCCGTCGGCCACGGCGGCCGTGGCGTCGCCCTTGTGGACCCATTCCTCACGCACCCGCGATATCAGGAACACCTCGTAGTCCATCGACAGGCCGAACACGACCGCGAACAGGATCACCGGTATCCACGGTTCGATCGGTCCGCTCGAGATGCCCAGCACACTCGACCCCCAGCCCCACTGGAACACGGCGACGGTGGCGCCGAGCGCACCACCGATACTCAGCAGGTTCATCACCGCGGCCTGGATCGGGATCACGACCGAGCGGAAGATCACCAGCAGCAGCAGCGCCGACAGCACGACGACGATCGCGATGAACAGCGGCAGCTTGACCGTCAGCACGTGCGAGAAGTCGATCGAGCCGGCGGTGAAGCCGCCGATCGAGACCGCGACCCCGAGGCGTTTCTGCAGTCCGGGGAAGACCTGCTGGCGCAGCTTGTTCACGAGGTCGGTGGTCGCCGTCGCCTGCGGTGCCGAGTCCGGATAGGCCTCCATCACCGCAACCTTGCCCGATGGCGAGAGCTGCGGCGGTGTCACGGCAACCACATCGGCGGTATCCAGAAGCGCCGTGCGGACCGTCTTCAGCGCTGCGGTCTTGGTCCCGCCATGCGTCTCGACCGCGATCAGCAGCGGGCCGTTGAATCCGGCTCCGAAGCCGCGCGACAAGAGGTTGAACGCGCGATATGTGCTGGTGTTGCTCGGGTCGTTGCCGGCGTCCGAGCTGTCGAGCCGCAGCGCGAAGAACGGCACCACGCAGATGATCATCACCGCCAGCGAGGCGATCGCGAGCGTCTTCGGGCGGGCCTGAACCTCGACGCTCCAGCGGCGCCACGCGGACTCACGCGGAGCGGCGCCGCTGGCCTCGCGGCGCCGGGTCGAGCGCGACGGCCGCACGACCTTCGCCCCGTAACGCGACAGCAGTGCCGGCACCAGTGTCAGCGACGCGGCAAGGACCATCAGCACGGCGAGGATCGACGCGATCGAGAGTCCGTACATGAACGCGACGCCGGTCGCGAACATTCCGAGCAGCGCGATCACGACGGTCGTCCCCGCCAGCAGGATCGCCCGCCCCGAGGTGTCCATCGCCTCGGTCACCGCCCCTTCGATATCGCCGCTGCGGGCGTATGCCTCCTTGAAGCGCGTGACGATGAACAGCGCGTAGTCGACTCCGACGCCGAGCCCGATCATCAGCGCCAGCTCCGGCGAGACGTTCGACATGCTCGTCAGGTGGGTCGCGATTCCGACCAGCGCGATGCCGGTGATCAGCCCGAAGCCGGCGGTCACCAGCGGCAGCCCCGCGGCGATCAGCGACCCGAACGTCAGCAGCAGGATCACCATCGCGGCGATCACGCCGACGAACGTGGCGGGGCCGATGTTGAAGCCCTCGGCCTGCTCGATGACCTGGCCACCGGCCGCGATCTGCAGTCCCTTGACGTGGATCGCGCCCAACTGATCCAGGACCGGCTTGCCGGTCTTGTCCGCGAGCAGGTTCGCGCGCTTGGTGTAGTTGATCGTCGCGAAGGCGGTGTGCCCGTCCTTGGAGACCTGCGCTGCGCCCTGCGCGGCGTAGGGGCTGAGCACGCTGACCACAGCGGGGTCGTGCGCGACCTTCGCGAGCAGCGGTGTGATGACGGCCTTCACCGCCGGCGCGTCAAACCGGCCCTTCGAGTAGCTGAAGACGATCGTGTCGACGTCGCCGCTCTGGGCCTTGAACTGGCTGCTCAGCAGATCCGACACACGCTGGGATTGCGTTCCCGGCAGTGTGAAGTCAGACGAATACTGGCGGCCGACCGCCGCGGCTACGACGTTTGCGGCGATCGCGATGACAAGCCAGCCGATGGCAACCCAGCGGCGGTGTCTCATGCACCAGCGACTCAGTCCGATCATGTCTCGGCGCCTCCTCGGGGAGAGAGTAGAAGGGCTTACATACGGCGCTTCCCGGCAGATCCGCCTCCGCCGGGTTCGCGCAGGCGGCACTCTAACATAATTACTGAGCGCTAGCTCAGTCGTCTGGTCGCTGCGGCGAAATCCGCGTGGCGACCGCCCGGCGCGGTGCTCATCAGCCGGCTCGGCCGGGCTGGAACTCGACCTTGTCGGCCTCGACCACGCCGCCGATACGGCCCGGCGCCGCCTGATATTTCCAATACAGGTTCGTGTGCGCGATCACCTGCGCGGGCAACGGCGCACCGTGCGAGCTGAGGTCGACGGTGGTGTGGGCGTCACTCACCAGGGTCGCGTCATAGCCACGCGTGAAAGCGCCGTGCAGCGTGCAGCGGATGCACTGATCGGACTGTGCGCCGGTGACGATCAGCTGCCCGACTCCGCGCTCCGCCAGCAGCTGCTCGAGCTCGGTGTCCTCAAACGAGTCGCCGTACTGCTTCTGCACGAGCGGCTCACCGTCGACCCTGGTCAGCTCGGGGACGTACTGCCACGCGTCGGAGCCCACGAGCAGCTCGTCGTCGTTGTGCTGGACCCAGATCACCGGCACCTCGGCGTCACGCGCGCGCTCGACCAATGACCCGATCCGCGAGACCACCGCGTCGCGCTCATGCGCGTCGTCGACGACACCATTCTGAACGTCGATCACGAGCAGTGCGGTGTTGGTGCGCCCTGGCAGTGTGGTCATCCCGGCCTCGCTTTCGAGTCGCGTCCTGGTAGTTCGACGACAGAGCCTACGCCTCCGAAACCGACGCGGTGCGCGGCGGCCCTCGGTAGGCTCGGAGCTCAGGTGATCTTCGCTGTGACACTCGAGCGCGGCGGGCCCTGGGACTGGTCACGCGATCTGCGCGAGCAGCCGGGCTTTGAACAGCACGCGCGCTTCATGGATGCGCTCGTCGAGCACGGCTTCGTGCTGCTCGGCGGGCCACTCGCGCTCGAGCGCGAGGTCCTCCTCATCATCCACGCCGACTCCGAGGGGGTTGTACGCGAGCGCCTCGCAGCCGACCCCTGGCACGAGAACGGGATGCTCACGGTCAGCTCTGTCAGATCCTGGACGGTGCTGCTCGACGGACTCGGCGCGACCGCCAAGCCGGCGGCGGGCTGATGGCGACGGCGGTCGCCACCGAGGTCGTCTCGGTCGAGCACCTGAAGGTGCGCTACGGCGACACGATCGCCGTCAGCGACGTCTCGCTTCACATCAACCGCGGCGAGATCTTCGGCATCCTCGGCCCCAACGGTGCCGGCAAGACCACGACCGTCGAGTGCATCGGCGGCCTGCGCAAGCCCGACTCGGGCTCGATCCGCGTGCTCGGCCTCGACGTTCGCGCGGACGCCGACGAGCTGCGCGAGCGCGTCGGCGTGCAGCTTCAGACCTCGGAGCTGCCGGACAAGATCTATGTGCGCGAGGCGCTCGAGCTGTTCGCCTCCTTCTACAGCGATCCGCTGGAGCCCGACGAACTGCTGCGCCTGCTGCGGCTCGAGGACAAGGCGAGCACGCGCTACGTAAACCTCTCCGGCGGTCAGCGCCAGCGGCTTTCGATCGCGCTTGCGCTGATCGGCCGCCCCGAGCTCGCGATCCTCGACGAGCTGACCACCGGCCTTGACCCGCAGTCGCGGCGGGAGACCTGGAAGCTGATCGAGGGCATCCGTGATCAGGGCCTGACGGTGGTGCTCGTCACCCACTTCATGGAGGAGGCCGAGTATCTCTGCGATCGCGTCGCACTGCTGCACCACGGCGCCGTGCGCGCGATCGACACGCCCGCCAGCCTCGGGGCCGGACTAGGTCAGCGGATCAGCTTCCGCTCGACGCCCGCACTCGACCTCGAACAGGTCAGAGTCCTGCCGCAGATCCGTGCCGTCCACGAGCAGGGCGGGCGCACGATCATCGAGGGCAACGGCGACGTCGTCGCGACGGTGATCGCCTACCTCGTCAAGCAGCAGGTCGTGCCCGAGCAGACCCGCGTCGAGCAGTCGACGCTCGACGACGCGTTCGTGGCGCTCACCGCCGAGGCCGACGCCGAGCTCGCGGCGGCACCCGGAGAGACGGCATGAGCGGCGTCACCCCGACCGCCGCCGGTAAGCCGCCGCAGCAGCGGCGCGGCGGCTTCCTGAGCCTGCTGATCACCGAGTGGGCGCTGCTGCGGCGCGAGCCGATGATCCTGTTCTGGGCGCTGATCTTCCCGGTCGGTCTGCTGGTGGTGCTCGGCTCGAGCACCTCGAGCAAGCCGCAGCACGCATTCGGGGGCCTGCGCTTCATCGTCGTCTACACGCCGGTGCTGATGACCTTCACGCTGACGCTGCTCGCGCTCAGCGCAATGCCGTCGACGCTCGCCTCGTATCGCGACAAGGGCTACCTCAAGCGGCTCTCGACGACGCCGGTCGGCGCGCCGCGGCTGCTGGCGGCACAGCTGACGCTCGTATTCGGCCTCGCCGGCAGCGTCGTGATCCTGATCATGCTGGTCTCGCACTTCGCCTACAGCGTGCCGCTGCCCAGCGAGGTGATCGGCTTCATCCTCTCGATCCTGTTGACGATGTCGGCGATGGCGGCGCTCGGACTGCTGATCGCGTCGCTGGCGACCAGCCAGCGGGTCGCCGGCGCGATCGGCGGCATCCTGTTCTTCCCGCTGATGTTCTTCGCGGGCCTGTGGGTACCGCAGCAGTCGATGGGGCACGTGCTGCGGACGATCAGCCAGTACACGCCGCTCGGCGCGGCCGTGCCCTCGATCACCAACTCGAACTTCGGCCACTGGCCCGGCACCACGCACCTGATCGTGCTGGCGGCCTACACGCTGGTGCTGCTGCGGATCTCGGTCAGGTTCTTCCGCTGGGACCGTTGATCACGGCGGGTTCGCCGGTGCTTCACCCGCCTACTTGGGAGCGATCCACTTGAGCCGGTCGTCGTCGCGCTGCCCGAGCATCGCGACCTCGCCCTCACCGTGCAGCGCCGCGCGCAGGCGCAGGTACTGCGAGACCTGGGCGACGTCGTGGACGCGCACGATCTGCGCGCCGACACTTACCCCGAACTCGAGCGCGGCGATCGTGCCGGCGAGGCGCTCCTCGGGCAGCGCGTCGGTCAGCATGCCGATGAAGTACTTGCGTGAGACGGCCAGCAGGATCGGGCGCTCGAGCACCGCGAGCTCGCTCAGCCGGCGCAGCACCTCGATGCTCTCCTGCGGCGCCTTGGCGTAGTCGAGGCCGGGGTCGATGACGATCTGATCGAGCGCGACGCCGCGATCGGTGGCGAGCGTCACGCGCTCGCGCAGGAACTCGAGCACGTCGGAGACCGGGTCCTCGTAGCCGGGGAACAGGACCTGCTTGGGTGCCGCGCGCGTGTGCATCACCACGAGCCCGGCCCCCGACCTTGCGGCGATGTCGGCCACGGCCGGGTCGAGTAGGCCGCTGGTGTCGTTGATCAGCGCGGCGCCGGCGCCGACGGCGGCGGCGATCGTCTCGGCGCGCCAGGTATCGATCGAGACGAGCAGCCCCGCGTCGGCGAGTGCCTGCACGAGCGGGCAGAGCTGATCGATCTCCTGCTCGACACTGATCGCCGGCGTATCGGTACGGCCCGAGAGCACGCCGATGTCGATGATCCCGGCGCCCGCCGCGACCAGCTCCAGGCCGCGCTGCAGTTGTTGCTCGCGGCCCTCGAAGGTGTGCGAGTCCGCGACCGAGTCGTGGCCGATGTTGAGGATCCCCATCACGACCGGCTCGCCCGCGCGCAGGTCGAGCGTCGTCTGCCCAAGCTGGAGCTGCACTAGCGCAGACCGTACCTGAGGAACAGGAAGCTCTGATCCGCCGTGGCGGCGAGCAACTCGACGTCGATCCCGAGGGCTCCGGAGTGGCTCAGCAACCGCTGCTGCGAGTCGTCGCCGACGATCTTCGGCGATACGCAGAGGACGAGCTGATCGAGCAGGCCGTGCTCGATCACGAAGCCGAGCAGTGTGGGGCCGCCCTCGCAGACGATCAGCTGATCCGGGTGGCGCTCGCGCAACTGCGCCCAGAGCTCCGGCGGGCTCGGGCTCTCCCGTGTGAACACGACCAGCTCCGGCTCGGGCGGGACACCACGCGCTTGGCGTCTGGCCTTGGCCTCGTCGCCGAGCAACCCGTCGTAGCCCTCGGCGTGAACGGTTCTGCCGCCCACGACGATCGCGCTGGCGCGCTCGCGCGCCCAGTGCAGCAGCTGCTGATCGGCCGGGCCGGTGAGCTCGCCGACGCGACCGTCGATCGTCGCCCGGCCATCGACCGACCCGACCATCACCGCCACCGTCATCGCGCCGGCCGAGGTGATCGGCTCGAGGAAACTCGGGATGTCCTGATTGAACGCCGCCCTGCCCATGGCGGCATCACAGCAGATCCTCGTTACTCTCGCCTCACATGCGCCATGAACTGCGACCCCTGTTCGATCGAGTGGTGATCAAGGAGCTGGACCCCGATCGCGTGCGCCGCTCCGGATTGCTGGTCCCACCCGGCAACGACGAGCCGCCGCCACAGCACGGGATCGTGCTTGCCGTCGGCCCCGGGCTCGACTGGTGGGATCACGTCGGGGTCAAGATGCCGGTCAGTCGCGGCGACCATGTCGTGTTCCCAGCGTCGGCCGGTGCCTGGGT
>DATASU010000179.1:0-30318 GCA_036269095.1 Solirubrobacteraceae bacterium | reverse complement strand
CGCCAGCGACTGCCGGTCGATGTCGCCGAGGTTCTCGAAGGCGAGCCCGTGACGGTCGAGCTGGCGGTTGAGCTGGCCGATCGTGATCCCGGCCTCGACGCGGACCACACCGCTGGTGGGGTCGACCTCGAGCACGCGGTTCATGCGCTGCAACGAGACCAGCGATCCGGCGGTCGGCACGAGCCCCGTGAACGAGTGCCCCGCGCCGGCCGCACGCACCTTGCGACCGCCCTGGCGGGCGCGGTCGAGCGCCCCGCGCAGCTCGAGGATGTTCTGCGGGCGCTCGATCGCAGCGGGGAAGCAGTGCTGACGCCCGTCCCAATTCGACCATCCATTCAGATCCTGACGAGAAGACGCGCTCATGGATGCCATGTTCTAATGCAAGCGTATGGCGATAGGGAATTCTGGACAGGTGAACGGTGCCGATGATCACTCGCGCCTGGAGCGTGCGTGCGCGGCGCTCGAGCCGCCGTTCGCGGTCGTTGACGTGGATGCCTTTGCCGAGAACGCCGACACGCTCGCCCGCCGCGCCGGCGGCAAGGCGATCCGCATCGCCAGCAAGTCGCTGCGCTGCCGCGCGCTGCTCGAGCGGCTGCTCGCCGACGATAACGGCCCGTTTGCCGGCGTGCTGGCGCTGACCGTCGCCGAGGCGCTGTGGCTGACCGAGCACCGCGTGCGTGATGTCGTCGTCGGTTACCCGAGCGTCGACCGCGAGGCGCTGAACGCTGTGGCTCAGCGGGGGTCCAGCGGGACACCCGCTGAAGGAATCACCCTCATGGTCGATGCCGTCGAGCACCTCGATCTGCTCGACGGCGAGTTCAACGTCTGCGTCGACGCCGACGCCGGGCTGTGGCTGCTCGGAGGTCGCGTGCGGGTTGGACCGCGGCGCTCGCCGCTGCACACGCCCGCCCAGCTCGCGGCGTTCGCGGCCGAGGTCGAGCGCCGTGACGGGATCGAGCTCGTCGGGATGATGGCCTACGAGGGCCAGATCGCCGGCGTCGGTGACCACCCCGCCGGGCGGCCGCTGCGCGGGCTCGCGATCCAGGCGATGCAGGCGGCCTCGCGGCGCGAGCTGCGGTCCCGGCGCGAGCAGCTGGTCACCGCCGTCGAGGACGTCGTCGGCAGGCTGCGGTTCGTCAACGCCGGCGGCACCGGCAGCCTCGAATCGTCATCGAGCGAGCCATGGGTCAGCGAGGTGACCGCCGGATCGGGGTTGTTCGGGCCGGCGCTGTTCGACGACTACACGCGCTTTCGCCCGCGGCCCGCGGCCTTCTACACGCTGCCGATCGTGCGCCGTCCGGGGCCGGGTGTGGTCACCGCGCTCGGCGGCGGTTACGTGGCGTCGGGGCCCGCTGGCCCCGACCGCCTGCCGCGGCCGTGGTGGCCGGCGGGCCTCAAGCTCGACCCGCAGGAGGGCGCCGGTGAGACGCAGACGCCGCTGCGCGGGGCGATCGCGAACGCGCTCAGGATCGGCGACCGCGTGTGGATGCGCCACGCCAAGGCCGGCGAGCTGTGCGAGCGCTTCAAGACGCTGTACCTGGTCTCCGGCGACGCGATCGTCGACGAGGTGCCGACCTACCGCGGCGAGGGCCAGTGCTTCCTGTGACGCGCGATCGCTGGACCGTGATCGGGACCTACGCGCTGGTCGGGGCCGCCAACCAGATGCTGTGGCTGACGTTCACGCCGATCACGACCCCCTCGGCGCACCACTACGGCGTCAGCTCCGATGACATCGGCTGGCTGGCCGAGATCTTCCCGCTGCTCTACGTGCTGCTCGCGGTGCCGGCGGCCTCGCTGCTCGACCGCTGGTTCCGCCCGACGCTGGCGGTCGGCGCGCTGCTGACCGCGGCCGGCGGCGTGCTGCGGCTCGGCGGCGACACGTTCGCGTGGGCGCTCGCGGGCCAGATTTTGATCGCGGTCGCGCAGCCGCTGATCCTGAACGCCGTGACCGGCCTCGCGAGCTCGTATCTGAGCGCGGCGGCGCGGCCGCTGGGGATCGCGATCGGGTCGGCCGGGATCTTCCTGGGGATGTTGCTGTCGCTCGCGCTCGGCTCGGCGATCGGTGGCGCGCACCTGCACACGCTGCTGGTGATCGACGCCGTGTTCGGGGTCGTCACGACGGTCGCGATGCTGATCGCGTTCGCGGTGAGCCCGGCGATGCACGTCAGTGGCGACGTGACCGGGATGTTCGGGCTCGGAACGGTCTGGCGTGAGCCGGGGATCCGGCGCCTGGCGATGGTCTCGTTCATCGGCTTCGGGCTGTTCGTGGCGCTGACGACCTGGCTGCAGACGCTCCTGAAGCCCGCCGGGATCTCGGCCTCGACGGCCGGCTGGGTGCTCGTCGGCGCCGTCGTCGCCGGGGTGATCGGGTCGGTGCTGCTGCCGCCCGCGGTGATCCGCGCGCGCCAGGACCACCTGCTGTTCCGGGCGGCGGGGCTCGCGACCTGCGGCGCCTGCGTGCTGTTCGCGGTCTGGAAGTGGGTGCCGGCGGTGGCGGCCGGCGCGGCACTGATCGGCTTCTTCATGCTCGCCGCGCTGCCCGTGATCCTCGAGATCGCCGAGCGGCGCGCCGGTTCCGCGGGAACCAGCGCGACCGCTCTGATCTGGCTGTGCGGCAATGCCGGCGGGATCGTGATCGCGCTGCTCGTGCAGGCGGTCGTTCACCAGCCGGCGGTCGCGTTCCTGCTGATGGCCGCGATCGCGCTGCTGGTGCTGCGGTTCGTGTGGCAGGGATCGCTGTCAGGAATGGCGGCCGCGCTTGCGGACGGCAGTCCCGAGCTTCCGGGCGGCGCGCCGGGGTAGCGGCGCCGGGATCGGTTCGCAGTCGGCCCGCGCCCAGGCGGCCCCGGCCGGCTGTCAGCTTCCGCTCGCGACATCCACCAGGCCCGACAGCGCCTCGACGTCACGACCGGGCACGCTCGAAGCTGCCGAGTTGACCAGGCCACGGTTACCGCTGCGCATCGCGAGTGCGGTCACAGCGCCGAGCAGCGACAGACCCGCGGCCACGCCGAGCGCCGGCTTGAAGCCACTGGTCACGCCCGCCGGACTCGCGAGGCTGCCGTGTGCGTTGAACACGGCGGTCACGATCGCGACGCCGAACACGGCACCGAACTGCTGCAGCGTGTTGATCGTGCCCGCGGCCTTGCCGAGCAGGCTGTGCGGCGCGGCGCTGAGACCGGCGGCGGCCACGCATGGCATCGACAGCGAGATCCCGATGCCGGCGATCACGAACGGCACGATGTAGCTCGCATAGCCCGAGTGGTTCGCCGCCAGCGCGACGATCCAGGCGAACCCGCCGGCCTGCATCGCGAGGCCCGGCACGACCAGCACGCGTGCACCGACACGGTCGAACAGGATCCCCGCGGGCGGCGCGAAGATCAGCGGCGTCGCGGTCCACGGCAGGAACTTCAGGCCCGCGGTCAGCGGTGAGTTGCCGAGCCCGAGCTGGAAGAACTCGCTGGTGATGAACGCGGCCGCGTAGATCGACGCGCTCATCAGGAACTGCGTGCCGACGACCGACGAGAACGTGCGGTTCGCGAACAGGCTCAGCGGGATCATCGGCTGTGGCGTCGTCGCCTCGCGGTAGACGAAGCCGGCGAGCGCGACCAGTCCGGTTGCGATCCCGGTGACGTTCGCGGTCGCGCCCCAGCCGTCCTGGCCGCCGGAGACGACACCCCAGATCAGCAGCGCGACACCGACGGTGACGAGCAGCAGCGCCGGCAGATCGAGCCGGCTGCGCGGTCCGTGGCTCTCCTTGAGGTGGTAGCGGGCGCCGATCGCCGCGACGACGCCGACCGGGACGTTGACCCAGAAGATCCAGTGCCAGCTGGCGCCCTGTGTCAGCGCGCCGCCGACCAGCGGCCCGGAGGCGACGGCGAGACCGGCGACGCCCTGCCAGATCCCGACGATCGCGCCGCGGCGCTGGGGCGGAAAGGCCGAGGTCAAAAGCGTCATGCCGAGCGGCATCACGCAGGCCGCGCCGAGTCCCTGCAGGACCCGGAAGCCGATCAGCAGGCCGGCGCTCGGCGCCAGCGCGCACATCGCCGAGGCGGCCGTGAACGTGGTCAGGCCGGTCAGGTAGACGCGGCGGCGGCCGAAGCGGTCGCCGAGCTCGGCCGCGGTCACGATCCCCGCGCCGAACGACATCGTGTAGGCGGTCAGCGTCCACTGCAACGTGGCGATGCCACCACCGAGCGAGCGGTGGATCGACGGCAGCGCGGTCACGACCACGAGCGCGTCGAGCGTGACCATGAAGTTGGCGACGGAGGTGAGCAGCACGGTGAGCGCCTGCCTCGAGCTCTTCGCCGGTTGAGTGCGGGTTTCGGTTGTCATCGTGCTGCTCCCTCGCGGCCGCCGGCTACGCCGCCGCCGGAATCTCGAGCAGCTCGCCGATCTCGATGCCCTGACCGGCGCCGATTGCCGGGCAATCCTGGGCGATCGCCAGCGCGTGATCCATGTCGCGGGCGCTGATCACGGTGAAGCCGCTGACGCTCTGCGATCCGTCGCAGTTGCCGAGCTGGCGCGCGGCCGAGACCGCCGACCCCTGCTGCGTGATGTGCTCACCGATCTTCTCGAACCACGCCCACCACGCATCAGCCTGGTCCATGTTGAGCGGCTGGCCCTTGGGCTGGCGGTAGGTGAAGACGTAACTGGGCATGACTGCCTCCTGGTGCTGGCGCTGATCTGCGCCGGTTTGCGGATTACGTCAAGGCAGACACGGACCGGTCGCGAAACTGGGCGGTGGCGCGGCGCCCAGTTTCGAGCGCGGTCGGTGTCAGTACATCGAGAGAGACCTAGATGAGAGGATGCGATCGTGACCGAACTGCTTCTGGAGCGCGCCCGCTCGGGCGACGAGCAGGCCTTTGCCGAGCTGACCGAGCCGTTCCGGCGCGAGCTGCAGGTGCACTGCTACCGGATCCTGGGTTCGCTGCAGGACGCCGAGGACGCCTTGCAGGAGACGCTGCTGGCGGCCTGGCGCGGACTCGACGGATACGAGCAGCGCGCATCGATGCGCACCTGGCTCTACCGGATCGCGACCAATCGCTGTCTGAACAGTCTGCGGGCGACCGACCGGCGCGCCCCGGTGCAGCCGCAGTTCGGTGACGTCGTGGTTCCGCAGCCGACACGTGAGACCGACATCATCTGGCTGGAGCCGATCCCGGATCTGCTGCTCGAGGGCCTGCCCGACTCGGCTCCCGGCCCCGAGGCGATGTATGCCGCCAGCGAGTCGATCTCGCTGGCGTTCATCACGGTGCTGCAGACGCTGCCGCCGCGCCAGCGCGCGGCGCTGATCCTGCGCGACGTGATGGGCTTCCGCGCCTCCGAGGTCGCGGAGATGCTCGAGAGCAGCGAGGAGTCGGTGACCAGCGCGCTCAAGCGGGCGCGCGCGACGCTCGCCGACGATCCCGAGCTGCGGCACGCGCCGCCGCCGCGCCCCGACTCACCCGAGGAACGCGAGCTGCTGCGCAAGCTGACGATCGCCTACGAGACCGCCGACGTCGATGCGTTGATCGCACTGCTGACCGACGACGTGTGGATGCGGATGCCGCCGGCGCCGCTCGAGTACCAGGGCCGCGAGCTGACCGCCGAGTTCATGACCGCGGTCGCGTTCCGTCCCGGACGTGAGTTCCGCGTGCTGCCGACGCGGGCGAACCTGCAGCCCGCGTTCGGCTTCTACGTGCGCGACGAGGCAACCGGCCTGTTCCGCGCCTACGGCGTACTCGTGTTCACGCTGTCGGGCGACGCGATCTCGGCGATCACGCGCTTTGACAACAGCGTGCTCGCGGGCTTCGGGCTGCCACGGACGCTGCCGGGGCGCTGAGCGCGGGCGCCGATCCTCAGAGGATCGCTTCGGGGTCGATCCGCGCCTGTTGCATCACCACGCGTTCACCGACGATCGGGATGTCCTCGGCCTCGAGCAGCCGGCGCTGGCGCTCGCCCTTGACCCAGGTGCCGTCGCTGTGAACCACACGCCACCATGGCAGGTGATCGTCGCTCGTGATCGCGAGCGCCCGCCCGGCCTGCCGTGGCGCACCGGGTGAGAGGTCGCCGTAGGTCGTGACGAAGCCCTCGGGGACACGGCGCAGGCGCGCGAGGATGATCTCGGTGCTGGCGGCCATCGCCGGATGATCGTCGCACGCGCGGCGGTGAGCCGCTGCGGCGGTGAGCCGCGTTTATTGCGATGACGAACTGAGCAATCTCAACAGGTGCACGCTCTACTCGGACGGATCGTCGCGCTGCTCGCGTCAGTGACTGTCTGCGCCGCCGCGTTGGCGCTCCCGGCAGCGACCGCGCCGGCGGCGGCATTGGCCACGGCCCATGACAAGGCGGGTGTGGCGTCGGCCGTCTACCTCGACAGCGATCCGCGCAAGCTCGTCTCGCTGCACGCAAGCTGGGCCTATGACTGGAGCGCGCGCGAGCAGCCGACGACCCTTGGGATCGACTGGGTGCCGATGGTCTGGAGCAATCGCTACGTCACCCCGCAGATCATCGACGACCTCAAGCTTGCCAAGAACAACGGCAGCGCCCGCTACCTGCTCGGGTTCAACGAACCCGACAACAAGGCGCAGGCGAACATGACGCCGCAACAGGCCGCCGCGCTATGGCCGCAGCTCGAGCAGACCGGGTTGATCCTCGGCTCGCCCGCACCGACGACGCCGACCGACGACTGGCTCCCGCGGTTCATGAAGCTCGCGCGCCAGCGCCACCTGACCGTGAACTTCATCGCGCTGCACTACTACCTCGACTTCACCAACCCGCAGTCGGTCGCGGCGATGCGCGCACAGCTGATCCAGGTCCACAACCGCTACCACCGGCCGATCTGGATCACCGAGCTCGGCGCGCTGGACATCCGCCAGTGGGGCCAGAAGATGCTGCACCCGCCGAGCGCGGCAGCGGCTCAGTCCTACATGCGCAGGGTCTTCAAAATGCTCGACGCGCTGCCGTTCGTGCAGCGCTACGCGTGGTACACCGACAGCTGCGCGAGCCAGTCGGGCTGCCGCTACAGCTCGCTGTTCAACACCACCGGCGCGGTGACCGCGGAGGGACGCGAGTTCAAGCGCGACGCGTAGTTCGTAGGATGGGCGGCGATTTGTCCACTTGTCCAAGTGCCCTGATCCGCCGCCGAGCAGAAGGAGCGCCCGCGTGAAACTCGTGATCGGGATCGTGCGTCCCGAGAAGGCAAACGATGTCCTTGAAAGCCTTTACAGAGCCGAGGTTCGCGGCTTCTCGATGACTCGTGTGCAGGGTCACGGCGGCGAGCTCGAGCACGTCGAGACCTACCGCGGCACAACCGTGCAGATGGGGCTCTCGGAGAAGGTCAGGTTTGAGGTCGCCGTGTCTGACTCGTTCGTCGAGCAGACGATCGAGGCGCTCTGCAACGGCGCCCGCACCGGTGAGGTCGGCGACGGCAAGATCTTCGTGCTGCCGCTCGAGCGCGTCGTTCGCATCCGCACCGGCGAGACCGACCAGGCGGCCGTCACGCCGGTCGATCACTAGCCGATGAAGCTGCTCAACAGTGCCGGCGTGAGCGCTGGCGATACCGCCTGGATGCTGATCGCGACGGCGCTCGTGCTGATGATGACCCCGGCGCTCGGGCTCTTCTACGCGGGCCTCGTGCGCTCCAAGAACACGCTCAACACGTTCATGATGAGCATCGCGGCGCTCGGGATCGTGACCGTCAGCTGGGCGCTCGTCGGCTACTCGCTCGCGTTCGATCGCGGCAACGGGTTCATCGGCGGACTCCACTTCGCGTTGCTGCGCGACGTCGGCTTCACGCCACGAGCCGGCACCGCGATCCCACAGCTGCTGTTCTTCGCGTTCGAGGCCTCGTTCGCGATCATCACCGCGGCGCTGATCTCGGGCGCGGTCGTCGAGCGCATGCGGTTCGGCGCGTTCATGGTCTTCATCGCACTGTGGTCGGTGCTCGTGTACCCGGTGCTCGCGCACTGGGTCTGGGGAGGCGGCTGGCTCGCCCACCATGGCGTGCTCGACTTCGCCGGCGGCGTACCGGTCGAGATGGGGTCGGGCTTCTCGGCGTTCGCGGCGGCGATCGCCGTCGGACCGCGGCGCGACTACCACCGCCAGGCGCTGCTGCCCCACAACGCGCTCTACGTGCTGCTCGGCGCCGGCCTGCTGTGGTTCGGCTGGTTCGGTTTCAACGGCGGCAGCGGCTACGCGGTCAGCCACCCATCGGTGCTGGCGTTCGTCAACACGTTGCTGTGCCCCGCCTGCACGCTCGTCGTGTGGTTCGCGCTCGACGTCGTGCGCGACCGCAAGGTCACGGCGATCGGCGGGGCCACCGCGATCATCGTCGGCTGCGTGGGCATCACCCCGGCGGCCGGTTACGTGAGCCCGATGGCGGCGATGCTGCTCGGCGCCGTCGCCGCGCTGCCGAGCTACGGGTTGATCATGTGGCGTCCGCGCACGCGCCTTGACGAGTCGCTCGACGTGCTCGCCGCACACGGCACCGCCGGCCTCATCGGAATTCTGTTCATCGGCTTCTTCGCCGAGCGCTCATGGAACAGTGTCGGCAACGGCCTGCTGTTCGGCCATCCCGCTCAGCTGCTGTGGCAGGCGATCTCGGCGCTGGCCGGCCCGGCCTACGCGTTCGTCGGCACCTACATCCTGATCCGGCTGATCGGTCTGGTGATGCCGATCCGCGCCAGCGATCGCCAGCAGGCGATCGGCATGGACGTCGTCGAGCACGGCGAGGAGGCATACACCACCGGCGAGGGCGCGATCCTGGTGTCGGAGAGCAAGCCGCGGGAGCGGCCCGCAGCGGTCGTGCCATAGCTCGTTCGCGCCTCGCCGGGGCTTCGGCGCGACAGCCGCGGCGCGCAGCGCTACGCTGGCGCGATGTCGGGGCTTCTGAGCACAACGCCCGTCGCGGTCAACCGTGTCGAGCCCGTCCTCCCCGTACACGACCTGGACAGGGCGATGCGCTTCTACGAGCGCCTCGGCTTCGCCGTGCGCAGCCATGACGCCGGCTACGGCTACGCCGATCGCGACGGCCTGCGACTGCACCTGCGCGCGAGCCCGGAGCTCGACCTGTACTCGAGCTACTCCGAGGTCTACGTCGACACCGCCGACGTCGACGTGCTCCACGCGCAGTGGCAGAGTCTCGGGTTGCAGCCGGTCGCCGGCAACATCAGTCCCGAGCTCCAGGCGGAGCTCCGGCGCCGGGCGCAATCCGGCGACGCGATCGGGCTGATCAGCGAGCGCGTCGAGGACAAGCCCTGGGGTGTCCGCGAGTTCAGCCTGCGCGACCCCGACAACAACCAGCTTCGCTTCGGGCGCCCGCGCGACGCGGCCGGCGGCTGATCGGCGCCGCGGCCCGGCGGGCCGGCGGGCCGGCGGCGCGCTCGGGCCGGCTTAATTCGGCAGTCCGACGACCGGCGGGTCGATTGAACGCCCGACACCGATCGCCTGGCGCAGGTCGGCGACCAGATCCTCGGGATCCTCGATCCCGCAGCTGAGGCGCACGAGGTCGGGCGGCACGGCGGCGACCGAGCCCTCGACCGATTGGTGGGTCATCGCCTGCGGGACCTCGATCAGCGACTCGACCCCGCCGAGTGACTCGGCAAGCGTGAACAGCCTGGTGCGGGTGACGATCCCGGCCGCCTCCGGGTGGCGGAAGCTGACCATGCCGCTGAAGCCCGGCCAGCGGACCTCACTGACGTCGGCTGTCTCGTTGAGCAGTTCGACGACGGCCGCCGCGCTGCGGGCGTGGGCCTGCATCCGCAGATGCAGGGTCCGCAGGCCGCGGTGCACGAGGACGCAATCAAACGGCCCCGGGACCGCGCCGACCGAGTTCTGGATGAAGCGCAGCTGGTCGTATGCGCCGCGGTCCCTGGTCATGACCGCGCCGCCGACGACGTCCGAGTGCCCGCCCAGGTACTTGGTCGTCGAGTGCACGGCGAAGTCCGCACCTTCGGCCAGCGGGTTCTGGTTGGCCGGTGTCGCGAAGGTGTTGTCGACCGCCACCAGCGCGTGGCGCTTGGCGGCCACGACCTGTGCGATGTCGACGACATCGAGTCGCGGGTTGGTCGGGGTCTCGACCCAGATCAGCCTGGTCTCATCGGTGATCGCGGCCGCAAGCGCGTCGCTGTCGGTCTGATCGACCATCGTGTAGGTGAGACCCCAGTTGGTCAGCACCTTGTCGATCAGGCGATAGGTGCCGCCGTAGAGATCATTGGGCAGCACCACGTGCGCACCGGCGCGGCAGGTCGCCGTGATCAGCGCGTGCTCAGCCGCCAGGCCCGAGGAGAACGCGACGGCGAGGCCGCCCTCGAGCTCACCGAGCGCCTGCTCGAGCGCCCTGCGCGTGGGGTTGGCCGAACGCGAGTAGTCGTAGTCCTCGACGAACTCGCCGGGGCGCGGCTGGCGGTAGGTCGAGGTCTGATGGATCGCCGGGATCACCGAACCGAAGCTCGGGTCGGGCGTCAGGCCGGCGTGGACGGCACGCGTCCCGAATCCGTGTGTTGAGTTCTCGTCGCTGCTCATGGTGACGATGGTAGGTCGCGTCAGTTGGCGAGCGCTTCGAGCAGATCGGTGCGCGTGACGATTCCCTCGGGCGTGCCGTCGCGCGTCACCAGCAGTGCCTGCTGGTCGCCGACGAGCAGCTCGATCGCCGCGCGCACCGGATCCTCGACCGATACCGACGGGAATGGCGGTTCCATCACCTGCTCGATCTTGTCGTCGAGCAGCCCGGGGTTGCCGGCGGCGTGGCGCAGCAGCCCGCGCTCGCCGACGGCACCGATCACGGTCCCGCCGTTGCCGGCGCTGATCACCGGCAGCTGCGAGAGCCCGTGCTGGTGCAGCAGCGTCACGGCCTCGCGCACCGGATGGTCGGCCTCGATGCTGACGAACGTCGGCGTCTGTCCGCCCTGCAGCTTCTGGGCGAGCACGTCACCGACCATCAGGTCGTGACTGCGCTCGAGGAAGCCGTGGTGCTGCATCCAGGCGTCGGAAAAGACCTTCGACAGATACGAGCGGCCGCCGTCCGGAAGGATCACGACGACCATCGCGGCGGGGTCGTCGAGCTCGGCGGCAACCTGCACCGCGCCGTGGGCGGCCATGCCGCCGGAGCCGCCGGTGAGGATCGCCTCGCTCTCGGCCAGCGCGCGTGTGGTCAGGAACGCGTCCTTGTCGGAGACCATCACCCAGCGGTCGACGACGCTCGGGTCGAAGGTCTGCGGCCAGAAGTCCTCCCCCACGCCCTCGATCAGGTAGGGCCGCACGTTCTCCTCGCCGCCCGAGTAGATCGAGCCCTCGGGATCGACGCCGACGACGACCAGATCGGGCTTGCGCTCGCGCAGGTAGCGAGCCGTGCCGGTGATCGTCCCGCCGGTACCGACGCCGACGACCAGGTGCGTGATCTGCCCGGCGGTCTGCTCCCAGATCTCGGGCCCGGTCGAGTCGTAGTGAGCCTGCGGGTTCGCCTGGTTGCGGTACTGGTTCGGCTGGAAGCCGCCGGGAATCTCCTGCGCCAGCCGGTCGGCGACGCGATAGTACGAGCGCGGCGAGTCGGGCGGAACGTTGGTCGGCGCGAGCACGACCTCGGCGCCGTAGGCGCGCAGCAGGTCGATCTTCTCGCGCGACATCTTGTCGGGCATCACCGCGATCACCTTGTAGCCCTTGAGCCGTGCGGCGATCGCGAGGCCGGTACCGGTGTTGCCGGAGGTCGGCTCGACGATCGTGCCGCCGGGCTTGAGCAGCCCGTCGCGCTCGGCCGCCTCGATCATCGCGACCGCGACACGGTCCTTGATCGAGCCGCCGGCGTTGAAGTATTCGACCTTGGCGAGCAACTGCGTGCGCAGTCCCGGCCGGATCCGTGACATTCGCACCAGTGGCGTGTCGCCCACCAGCTCGAGGATCGAGTCGTGTATGACTGGGGCTGCGTCTGACTGCTCGATGGGCACGATTCTTCTCCCGGGGATGCTGGGGGTCAAGGACCCGCTATCGACGCCGGTCTGGCCACCGATCGCGGTGCGCTTCGGAGCGCCGGCGCCACGGATCGCGTGGCGCCGGCGTAGGGTTTCTGGTGCGAGCGGATTCTAGAGTGGAACAGTCGAGTTACTTTCGTTTGCCGGACCTGCCCGGCGTCGAGGCGCTGCACGCGCGGTTTGTGAGCCACGCCTACTCACCGCACTCGCATCCGACCTGGACGGTCGCCGTGGTTCACGACGGAGCGGCACGCTTCGAGGTGGACGCTACCCACCAGCGCGCCGATCGTGGTGAGTTGTTTATGCTCGAGCCCGAAGCCGTGCACACCGGGATGGCCGCGGTCCCTGAAGGTTGGGCGTACAGGGTGCTCTACCTCGACCCGGCGCTGCTGTTCGAGTGGGACGAGCGCGACCAGGCACCGCGAGCCGCACGCTGGGTCGTGTTCCGCGACGTGGCACTGCGGTCCGCGCTGCTGCGGATGCACGCGACGATCGCCTCCGGGGCGGTCGGCCTCGAGCTCGACGAGTCGGTGGCGGGTACCGTCGACGCGCTGCGCCCGCACCTGCGACCGGGCCCGGTGGCGCTGCGCGGCGGTTACGAGCACGCAGCGGTGCGGCGCGCTCGCGCCTATCTCGATGAGCGCTGGGACCGGACCGTGCCGCTCGCCGAGCTCTCATCGGCCGCGGGACTGACCCGCTTCGAGCTGATTCGCCGCTTTCGCGCTCAGACCGGGCTCACGCCGCATGCCTACCAGACCAACCTGCGAATCGCACACGCGCGGCGGCTGCTGAGCTCGGGCCGGCCGATCGCCGAGGTCGCGCTCGACTGTGGCTTCGCCGACCAACCGCATCTGACGCGTACGTTCAAGCGCGCCGTGGGCGTGACGCCCGGCCGCTTCGCTGCCGCCGGCTCCTGAACGTTCAGGGTCGAAATCGCAAGATCGTTCAAGACGTGCTCGCCGCTGCCGGACAAGCTGAGCGCCATGGCTGCGGTAACCGACTTCGAGACCAAGACCGCGATCGTGGTGCGCGATGACCTGGCGCCCTGGCAGCGGCTGAACGTCTGCGCGTTCCTGATCAGCGGTGTCACTGCCTGCGCCGGGCCGGAGGCGATCGGCGAGGACTACCTCGACGCCGATGGCAACCGTTACCTGCCACTGCTCGTCCAGCCGGTGCTGGTGTTCGAGGCCGGTGGCGAGAAGCTGCAGACGGTGCGCGAGCGCGCGGCGCGGCGTGAGGTGCCGATCGCGCTCTACACCCACCAGATGTTCAGCACCGGCAACGACACCGACAACCGCGCGGCGGTGCGCGCGGTCGCGGCCGCCGACCTTGAGATCGTCGGGATCGCGCTGCGCGCCCCGCATCGCGACGCCGACGCCGTGCTGCGCGGGCTGTCGCGCCACCCCTAGTTCGGCGTCCGAGCGACTCGCGACCCCAAGTCGTTCACAAGATTCGGATGGCGGCTTGCCAGGCTGTGCCGTTGATGAGCGCGCCGACGACCGACCCGGCTGGGCCCACCACGCCGCGGGCGCGGACCGACCTGGCGGCGGGCATCGCGACCGCGGCGGCGGTGGTCGCGCTGATCCTGGCCGTGCCGGAGCTGCGTCACGCCGTCGGCCTTGTCCTGCACGGACATTTCGGTGCTCTGCGGATCTATGTCCGCTCGCTCGGCGCGGGCGGACTCGCGCTGCTGCTGGGGCTGATGGTCGCCCACGCGGTCGTGTTCTACCCCAGCGAGATCGTGACGGCGACGGCGGGGTTCATCTACGGCTTCGGGCCCGGCCTGGGGCTGGTGATCGGCGGCTGGCTGCTCACCGCGCTGTTGTCCTACGCGCTCGGGCGCAGCATCGGCGGCCCGCTGCTGCGGGCGCTGCTCGGCAGCCGCTTCTCGCGGCTCGAACGGGGAGTCGCCGACGGCGGAATCGCGTTGTTGCTGGCGGGGCGCCTGATCCCGGTGGTGCCGTTTGCCTTCCTCGGCTACGCCGCCGGCGCCACACACGTCAATCTCTGGCGGTTCGCCTGGACGACCGTCCTCGGTTACCTGCCGCTGACCGCGCTGGTCGCGTATCTGGGATCGGACGCCCGCACGCTGTCCCTCGGCAACCCGCTGATCTGGGTCGCTGTCGCCGTGGCAGCGCTGATGCTCGGCGCGCACTGGGCGGTGCGCCGGCGCCAGCGCGCGCGGTAGCGCGAGCGGCGACTCAGGACTGGCCGGGCGCGGCGTCGCCGGAGGCGACGGCGGCGCGCTCCTCGCGGTTGAGCGGGACGACGACCGCAGCCGAGACCTGATGCAGCTGCTCGACCGCCGCTGCAACGCGCGCGCTGACGTCGGCGTTCTCGTCGTCGGCCCTGAGCCGCAGTGCCCGGAAGAACTCACCCGCGGTCTGTTGCGCGACCTCGAGGAACCTGCGCGACGCCCGCGCCTCGATCAGCACCGGCGCGCTGGTGAGCAGCATCTGCATGAAGGTGCGCAGCTCCTGCCCGGCCTCGTCGCGATCCTCCTCGGTCGGCGACGCGCGTGTGATCGCGTCCGCCGCGCGCCCGGCCTGAACAACGATCACCGCGGCCTGCACGCCGATCGCACGTGACTGGTCCTTGATCTTGCGCATGCGGTTAACACGGTCGACCAGCAGCACCGTGAGCAGCAGCACGAGCAGCCCCGCGACGACTGACGAGGTGAACGAGTGCCGGTACCAGAAGTTCCGCACCGTGGAGTCGGCGATGTCGAGCACCACGGCGACGACCGTCAGCACGAGCACGAGCAGTGCAGCCAGCCATTCGCGCCAGTGGTCGTACATCGGCAACATTGTGCAGGCCCGCCGGCTGTCACAGCTTTCGCGCTGCTGGCACTCCACCTTTGATGAACGAACCCACGACCACCACGGGCGACCACGCACTGCTGCGCGCAGCGCGTGAGAATCCCGAGGCGTTCGGCGAGTTCTACCGCCGCCACGCCGCCGCCGTTGAACGCTGGCTTCGCGTTCAGACGCCGAACATGGCAACCGCCGCCGACCTCACCGCCGAGACCTTTGCCCAGGCGCTGATCAACGTCGGCCGCTTCCGTGGCAGCACCGACGAGGAGGCTCGGGCATGGATGTACGGCATCGCCCGCAACCTCGTGCGCCGCCACCACCGCCGCGGCCGCGTCGAGACGGCGACCTGCCGCAAGCTCGGGATCCAGCTCGACCACGACCCCGACGAGCTGGCGGCGCTCGAGTCACAGCTCGATGCCGAGCTCGCCGCCTCGGAGCTCACGCTGGCGATCGACGCGCTGCCGGCAGGTCAACGCCAGGCACTGCAGCTGCGCGTGCTCGACGAGCTCGATTACGGCGAGGCCGCGGCGCTGATGGGCACCACTGAGCAGAACGCCCGGATCCGCGTTTCGCGGGCGCTCCGGGCGCTGTCCCTGCGACTACAAGGAAGCTCGCGATGACCACCGACGCCAATCTGCCGCCACATCTCGAGAGCATCGGGCGCCAGCTGGTCGCGGCGGCGCATGCACGCACGAAGTCAAACCCGCCCTCCCGCCGCGCTCGCACGCGGCCGTTCGCCGTGCTGGTCCCGGCGGCTGCCGCGGTGGTACTCGCCATCGTGCTGCTAGCGGGCGCCGGGCCGTCTGCGCGCAGCCATCGCCCCAGCGCCCAGCGCCCCACCGCCCAGCGCCCCGCCACAGTGCGCCCGACGACTGCCAAGCAGCTGCTGGTGCGGGCCGCGTTCGTTGCGTTGCAGGCATCACCGGTTACACCCCGACCTGACCAGTTCATCTACACCCGCACCGAGGACGGCGCCGGCCAGCTGAGCGAGTCGTGGCTGTCCGTCAGCGGTGCCCGCGCCGGCATCATCAACCGGACCGCGAGCAGCGCGGGCTCCAAGGTCCCCGCCTGCGTCGACGGCCACTCGTCGTCGCGCTCACTGGGCCAGGACGGCAAACCGCTCTCCGACTTCATCCCCAAGCGTTACCGCGGAACGCCGATGACGCTCAACCAGGTCGCCAGGCGGTTCTTCGGTGGGAGGATCCCGACGGACGGCCCGATCGTGCGAGGTCGCTGCACAGCGCAGACTGCGTTCTACCCGAAGATGCCGACCAACCCGCGGTCGATGCTCGCCTACCTGGTCAGGATCCACGAGGCCTATCCGCCCGGCCTGCCCAACGTCGCCGACCCGCTCAACAACCTCGCCAAGAACGTCGGCTACATGCTCTTGACGTCGTACCTGCTGCCGGCCCAGGAGGCGGCGCTGTACCGGTTCCTGGCGGGAACTCGCGGGATCACGATCGATCGCCACGTCAGCGATGTCGCCGGACGCCCCGGTGTCGGTGTCGAGTGGAGCTCCGGCGGCGCCGCGACGATGCTGATCTTCAGCCCCAGCTCATACCGTTTCCTCGGTTGGAGCAGTGGGGGGGCGAGCGGCGAGCACGACGGTGAGGCATTGCTGCAGACCGCGATCACCAGCAGCGCGGGGCAGCGGCCCACCGCTCGCTCACACACCACGACCGGCAGCCAGGCCTGAGACGGCAGCCGCACGGCGCGGGTCGCTGACGGTCGGTGTGTCCACCGTTTGTAAGGCGCCGGTAACGGCTAGGCAAATCCCTGAAACCGTCCAATACGAAGGGAGCCCAGCAAAATGGTGATCGCGGCCACCCAATCAAAAAGCGGCCTGATCTACGGCATAGCTCTGATCGTTCTGGGATTCATTCACTTCGTATTCCGCGAGTTCTACGCGCGGCGTACCCACGCGTATCACGACGCCAGGCAGGCAACCGCCCCGGACGTGACGCGGCGCTTCTACCGCAACCACAGCGACGGCTGGTATCTCCGCTCGCAGTACTGGGTGAGCGCGATCATGGTCGGCCTGGGGATCGTCGAGCTCGCCCTCAACTCTTAGAGCCCGAGCCGCGCGGCCAGCCAGTCGGCCTGCCGGCGCCGCTCGGCCGCGTAGGCCTGCGAGCCTCCGACGCGTGCCGCTGTGTGCGCCGCGATGTAGGCGGCGGTCGGCGCCGCACCGGTGACGGCGCGGCGGGCCCCGTCGCGTGCCATCGCGACCGCGATCGGCAGCTCCGGATCAGCCGCCACGAGTTCGGCGGCCGCGGCGCGCAGATCCTCGACCGACGCCGCCTCCTCGAGCCGCGTCGCGGCGGCGCCGAACCCAGCGGCGCGCAGCGCCGTCATCGCATGCCGGGCACCCCGCCGGGCGCACTCATCGGCGTAATCCTGGGTGCACGCGGGTGTCCAACCGCTGACCCGTTCGACCAGCCGGCCAGCGCCGGCGACAAGCTGGTTGCCACGCGACAGGACCTCGCCGTCGAGCTCGATGACCCACAGCTCCTGATCGAGCCAGAACGGCAGATGCTCGACGGCGCACGCATGGATGCCGGATCTGCAGACGTCGAGCGGACCCGGATCACGCACCCAGGTTCCCGGCTCTGGCCAGGTGAAGGCACTGAAGCGCCCACGGCGCGCGCCGGCGAGGAACTTGTAGGCGATCACGACCGCCCCTCCCGGCGCGAACGCAGCGCGTCGAGCAGCGCGAGCGGCGGTACCGGCGCCGGCACGGAGCCGGGTGAATGATCGTGACGCTCGGCCTCGGCCAGCAGTTCACCGGTCGCCCGCAGCTGCTCGGCGTAGGTTGAGCACCAGTCGCACATCACCAGGTGCTCCTCGGTCAGGGCCAGCGTCTCCGCGGGCAGCGCGCCCTCGAAGTAGTCGGTCACCAGCTCGACGAACTCGCGACAGGTGATCTCGTCCTCGGGCCTCATCACAGCTCCTCCTGCATGTAACCGTCGAGCGCATCGCGCAGGCGTGAGCGCGCCCGATGCAACAGCACACGCTGGTTCTCGGCACTCAGCCCGAGGATCGCACAGACCTCATCGGCAGAGCAGCCGTCGATGTCACGCAGCCCCACCACCACGCGCTGGCGCTCAGGTAGATCGTGCAGCGCTTCGCGTAGGCGCTCGCGCACCTCGAGCGAGAGCAGCCGCCGCTCGGGCCGCTGCCACGGACGCGACGGCGTCGCCCAGTGCCCCGGCCAGGCCGCGTCATCCCCCTGAAAGCGTGACGGGTCGACGGACGGGCCGTCATCATCCTCACCCGCCAGCGCGGCAAACGGCACCGTGCGCTGCTCGCGGGTCGCGTGGCGACGCGCCTGGTTGGCCAGGATCGACGCGATCCAGGTGACCAGCGATGAGCGGCCCTGAAATCTGTCGATCCCGTTGATCACGGCGAGCCACGTCTCCTGAACGACCTCCTCGGCGACCGCATCGGCGGAGACGTAGGAGCGCACGAGACGACGGAGCATCGGGTCGACACGTGCGAACAGTTCGCCGAACACGGCCTGATCACCGGCGCGCAGGCCGGCGACGATCGTGGTGTCATCGCTGTGCTCTGCGTCGGGCACCGGTATGGAGCGTGACAACGTCCCCGGTCGTATCGACGTCTGCCGAGTCGATGGTGAGGTACACCAGCGCGCGCTGCGTGCGACCGCTCCGCGGCGGCCGGCGGCGTCTTCAATCGACTCGAGTTCGTTCTCATCTCCCCTGATCTCATGGCTCTTTCGGTATCCGTTCCGCGAGCCGCTCAGCCGTTACACCCGAGATGAGAGACTGTGCCTGTGCCCGCCGAGCAACAGAACGCAGCCGCCAGCGCCGCAGCAGCAGCGAGCCAGCGGATCCTCACGCCGCTGACCGAGGCCGCGATCTTCCTGGTGCTGACGGTCGCGCCCGGCGGCGAGCAGACGGTGCGCGAGCTGCTCGCCGACGTCAGCGCGCTCAAGCGCTCGGTCGGCTTCCGCATCCCCGAGGGCGAGCTCACCTGCGTGACCGGCATCGGCTCGGTGCTCTGGGACCGCCTGTTCGCCGGCCAGCCGTCGCGGCCGGCCGACCTGCACCCGTTCCCCGGCTTCACCGGCGGCAAGCACACGGCGCCCTCGACGCCCGGTGATCTGCTGTTCCACATCCGCGCGCACCGGCTCGACCTCTGCTTCGAGCTCGCCACGCGCCTGACCGACCGCCTCGACGGCGCCGCCAAGGTGATCGACGAGGTCCACGGCTTCCGCTCGTTCGACGAGCGCGACCTGCTCGGGTTCGTCGACGGCACCGAGAACCCCGAGGGCCAGGCGGCCATCGACGCGGTCGCGATCACCGCGGACGACGCCTACGCCGGCGGCAGCTACGTGATCGTCCAGAAGTACACGCACGACATGCGCGCCTGGAACGCGCTCAGCGTCGAGGAGCAGGAGCGGGTGATGGGCCGCACGAAGCTCGACGACATCGAGCTGCCCGACGACGTCAAGCCCGCGAACTCACACGTCGCGCTCAACACGATCGAGGACGAGCACGGCGTGCAGCAGCAGATCATGCGCTTCAACATGCCCTTCGGCCGCGTCGGCGCCGCCGAGTTCGGGACCTACTTCATCGGCTACGCGAAGACCGCGGCGCTGATCGAGCAGATGCTGACCAACATGTTCATCGGCAACCCGCCCGGCAACTACGATCGCGTGCTCGACTTCTCGACGGCGGTCACGGGCAGCCTGTTCTTCGTCCCCGACGCGGACTTCCTCGACGACCCACCGGAAGCCGATCCGGCGGCGGTCGACCCGCCGGCGACCCTTGCATCAACGGCCGTTGCGCCAGCGGGCGCAACGGCAACGCTCGAAATCAACGACGGGTCGCTGCAGATCGGCAGCCTGAGAGAGGATCGACCATGAACCACCTGCTGCGCTCGCACGCGCCGATCAGCGAACTCGGATGGGAGCAGATCGACGACGAGGCCAAGGAGCGGCTCGAGCCGGCGCTCGGGGCGCGGCGGCTGGTCGACTTCTCCGGTCCGCACGGCTGGCAGCACTCGGCCACCAACCTCGGCCGCGTCAAGCCACTCGTGGACGTGCCCGTCGACGGGGTCGCCTCGCTCGAGCGCCGGGTGCTGCCGCTGGTCGAGCTGCGCGCCGACTTCAGCGTCGCGCGCGCCGAGCTGCGTGACATCGACCGTGGCGCCGTCGACGCCGATTTCGATTCACTCGACCGCGCCGCCCACCAGATCGCGACCGCCGAGAACACCGCGGTGATGCACGGCTGGGCCGAGCTGATCAAGGGCATCGCGGAGCTCGCTCCGCACCAGCAGCGCGCGCTCGGCAGCGACCCGCTCAACTTCCCCCAGGCGGTCAGCGCCGCCGTCAGCGACCTGCGCACGAGCGGCGTCGGCGGCCCCTACGGGCTGGCGCTCGATCCCGAGCACCACCGGCTGGCAATCGAGACTCCGGAGCGTGGCACGCTGCTGGTTGAGCACCTCGGCAAGATCCTCGACGGGTCGGTGGTGTGGACGCCCGGGCTCCAGGGCGGCGTCGTGATCAGCCTGCGCGGCGGCGATTTCCTGCTCGAGTCCGGCCAGGATCTGGCGGTCGGCTACGACTCACACGACGCCGACGCGGTCCGGCTCTACATCCAGGAGAGCTTCAGCTTCCGCGTCGCGACGCCCGAGGCCGCCGCCGCGCTCGCGCCGTAAAGCGCCCCGCTAGGCGGGGACGCTCGACATCCACTCGTGCACGTAGGCCACCGCCATCGCGCCCTCGCCGACGGCGGTGGCGCAGCGCTTGACCGAGCCTGAGCGCACATCACCGACGGCGAACACCCCCGGGATGCTCGTCTCGAGCAGGCCGTCGGCGCCCGCGGCCTCGCCGGTCACCACGAAGCCGTGCTCGTCGCGCGCGACGGTATCCCCGAGCCACTCGGTGCACGGGCTCGCGCCCAGGAACAGGAACAGGAAGCGCAGCACCAACTCGGCGCCGTCGCTGAGCGTGACCGACTGCAGCTGACCGCCCTCGCCGTGCAGCTGCACGATCTCACTGCGATCGCGCACCGTCACCCCATACCTGACGAGTTCGTGGATCAGATAGTCGGACATCGTCTCGGCGATGTTCGCGCGGCGGTGCAGCAGCGTCACGTGCGCGCCGCCGCGCGCCAGCCAGACCGCCGCCTGCGCGGCCGAGTTGCCGCCGCCGACGACACCCACGTGGGTGCCGCCGCAGAGCTTGGCCTCCGGCGGCCCGGCGGCGTAGAAGACGCTCGCGCCCTCGAACTCGTCGAGGTTGTCGACCGGCAGCCGCCGGTACTGCGCGCCGGTCGCGAGGATCACGGCCCGTGCCTCGACGCAGTGGTCGTCCTCGAGCCGCACGACGTGCGTGTCGCTGCCCGGCTCGAGCGCGATCGCGCGATACGGGGTCGCCGTGCGCGCGCCGAACTTGCGTGCCTGCGAGATCGCGCGTGTCGTCAGCTCGGCGCCGGAGATGCCGGCCGGGAACCCGAGGTAGTTCTCGATCCGCCGCGAGGTGCCGGCCTGGCCGCCGAGGTAGGTGGCCTCGATCACCAGCGAGTTGAGGCCCTCGGAGGCGCCGTAGACCGCGGAGCCGAGCCCGCCCGGACCGGCGCCGACGATCAGCAGGTCGACGGTCTCGCGCTTGGCGAGCTCGAGCCCGATGCCGAGCGCGCGGAACAGCTGCCCGGGAGTCGGCGCCCACATGTCCTGGCCACCGGGGAGCCGCACCAGCGGCAGCGACTCGCCGTCCTGGCGCAGCGTCGTGATCGTCTCGAGCGCGCCCTCGTCGCGGTCGGTGTCGCGGTAGGAATAGGGCAGCCGCGCGCGACGCACCCACTCGACCAGCGAGCGGGTCTCGTTCGCGGACCACGGGCCGATCAGCTCGACGCCGACCCCGTCGACGCCCTGGAGCGCCTCGCGCCGCGCGATGAACGCACCGATCAGCGTGTCGGCGAGCGCCTCGTTGTCGGCGATCACGTCGCGCATGCGGTGGCGCTCGACCTCGATGTAGCGCAGCGGCTCGGTCACGATCGCGGTCAGGTAGACGGTCTGGCCCGTCAGCAGGTTCATCTCGCCGAGGAAGCCGCCGGTCGCGTGACGGATGATCTCGTTGCCGGCGACGTCGAACACGGCGGCCTCGCCCTCGAGGATCGCGATCAGCGGGTAGGTCGGATCGCCGACGCTGTAGAGCACGTCGCCGACGGCGGCGGTGCGCTCGGCGCCGTAGTCGCGCAGCGTGTCGAACTGGCTCTCGGACAGAACCGGGCGGGTTGAGCCGGGCGTGATCGTCACGAGAGCATCGGCGACGGAGGGATGTGCGTGCTGCCGTGGATCTCGGGGATCAGCATCGCCACGTCATCGGGGTAGCAGTAGCTCCACTCCTCCCCCGGCTCGAGCGAGCGGATCAGCGGGTGCTCGGTCGCGCGCGCGTGCTGGGTCGCGTGGCGCGAGGGCGAGTCGTCGCAGCAGCCGACGTGGCCGCAGCTCAGGCAGATGCGCAGGTGCAGCCACACGCCGCCGTCGCGCAGGCACTCCTCGCAGCCGTCGACCGACTCCGGCAGTTGGGTTATCTCGATCTGATTGAGGTGGGAGCAGGCGGACATGCCTACAGCATGCCTAACGCGTCAAACTGCTCGCCGTGCCCGAAGCCTTTCACCTCCGCGCGGTCCCGCTGGACCGCGCGGATCCACTGGCCTCGCTCAGGGACGAGTTCCTCCCGGCCGACGGTGTCGTCGCCTACCTCGACGGCAACTCGCTGGGCCGGCCGCTGCGCGGCAGCGCCGCCCGGGTCGGCGAGTTCCTCGCGCACGCCTGGGGGCAGCGGCTGATCCGCGCCTGGGACGAGGGCTGGATGAATGCCCCGACCGAGCTCGGCGACGAGATCGCACGGGTCACGCTCGACGCCGCGCCGGGGCAGACGGTCGTCGGCGACTCGACGACGGTGATGCTCTACAAGCTGATCCGCGCGGCCGTCGACGCGCGCCCCGGGCGCGACGTGATCATCGCCGACACGCAGAACTTCCCGACCGACCGCTTCATCGTCGAGGGCATCGCGGCCGAGCGCGGGCTGCAGCTGCGCTGGCTCGAGCCGCGGGCCGACGGCGGCCCGACCGCGCAGCAGCTCGAGGCCGCGCTCGACGAGCGCGTCGCGCTGGTCACGCTGAGCCATGTCGCGTTCCGCTCGGGCTGGATCGCCGATCTCCCGGCGCTCACGCGGCTCGCCCACGACGCCGGCGCACTGGTGCTCTGGGACCTCTGCCATTCGGTCGGTGCGGTCGAGCTCGAACTCGACCGTGACGGCGTCGACCTCGCCGTCGGCTGCACCTACAAGTACCTCAACGGCGGGCCGGGGGCGCCCGCGTTCGCGTTTGTCGCCGCGGCTCTGCAGGACCAGCTGGCCCAGCCGATCCAGGGCTGGATGGGCGCCGCCGACCCGTTCGCGATGGGCCCGCACTACGAGCCCGCGACCGGGATCAGGCGCTTCATCAGCGGCACACCGCCGATCGTCGGGATGCTGCCGATGCGCGACATGCTCGCGCTGATCGACCGTGCCGGGATGCCGGCGCTGCGCCTGAAGTCGCTCGCTCTGACCGATTTCGCGCTCGAGTTCGCCGACGAGCGGCTGGTGCCGCTGGGCGTGCGGATCGCCTCACCGCGCGAGCACGCGCGCCGCGGCAGCCACATCATGCTCGAGCATCCGGCCTTCCGTGAGCTCGTCGATCAGCTCTGGCAGCGCGGCGTGATCCCTGACTTCCGGCCCCCACAGGGGCTGCGGATCGGGCTCTCGCCGCTGTCGACGAGCTTCGCCGAGCTCGCCGCGGGACTGGAGCTGACCGAGCAGCTGCTGGCCGCGCCTCGCGCTGCTCGCTGACACGCGATTGACACCTCGCAATGTGCTAACTACAGTGGCACAATTGTGATGGTCGTCGAGGCTCCCGCACCCGCCAGCGCCCCCGATCCCGCGATCGAGGACGGAGTGATCGAGGATGCCCGCCGGCGCCAACGACGTCAGCGCCGGATCGGAGCTGTGCTGCTGTCAGTGGTCGCGGCATGCGCGCTGGTTGCCGGGCTGGCGGTCGGCGGTGGTGGCGCGGGCGGCTCGGGCGGCGCTGCGACGCCGAGCGCACGGCCGGCGAGCGGGTCTCCCGGGTCGCGAGTGGGACACGCCAACGCGAACACCGCGTTCGCGGGCGCGCCACTGACGCAGCGCAACAGCGGCGTCTACTCCAACGTCTGCCCGCTGGCAGCCCCGAGTCGCTACCTGCCGGCGCGAGCCGGCTGCGTCACCGTCCGGCGGCTCGACATGACCGGCGACGGGCGCCGGGACCTCGTGATCCTCTACTCGGTGCTCGGCCGGCGCCATGCCTGGTGGTACAACGGCGGGCCGCCGGCATCGATCGCGAAGGACTTCGTGCCGCTGCGCGCCTACCTCAAGCTCGTGCTGCCGGACGGACGATCCGCCGCGATTCGCATCCCGTCGACGTACGGCAGCAGCGCAACCCTGCTCGACGCAAGCGCGCATGTGAACAGCGACCCCGGCGTCGAGCTGTTCCTGCTGGTCAATCAGATCTCGAGCGGCGCCACGGCCGCCGCCTACGGCTTCGATGATGGCCGGCTGGTCGCGGCGGGAGTGCCGCTCCACTACGGCGGCGACTCGGGCGCCAAGGCAGGCTTCAACTGCGTTTCCGGCAGCCCGCCGCGAATCGTGCAGCGCACCTACGGGCTGATCGGCGGGTCACTCGATGGCCCGTGGAAGGAGATCAGCACGGTGTTCGCCTGGCATGGACCGAAGCTCGTGCAGGTGAGCCGCAGGACATTCAACTGGCGCGGTGAGCCGACCAAGGCCGAAACCGCGATCGGTCGCGGCTGCAGCAGCGGCATCGGCTGACCGGGGCGCGCGCGGCGGCTACAGCTCGAGTCCGAGCACGACGATCCGCGCCTCGCGGCCCAGCTCGCTGAAGCCGAGCCGCTCGTAGAAGCGGATGGCGCCGCGGTTGTCCGCGAGCGGCACGACGTGCAGTGCCGCGACGCCCTGGTCGCGCAGCGCGTCCTTCAACGCGTCGATCAGGCGGCGCCCGTATCCCTGGCCCTGCAGCTCCGGGAGCAGGTCGATATGCAGGTGCGCGGGGAACTCCGCGGCAAACGCTCCCGGCTCACCGGAGCGGTCGTAGGCGAAGCGCAGCAACCGGTCCTGCTCGGTCAACTGCCGCTCGGGCTCGGGCCAGCGCTCGGCGAAGCGCGGCCACCAGTCGTCGCGGAACCAGGCCTCGAAGGCATGGCTGTCGGCGGTGGCGACCACGTACCCCGCCGGCTCACCGGCGTCGGATTCGACGACGAACGCCAATCCCGGATCGTGCTCGAGGTACGGGAGCACGAACAGGCAGGCCCAGAGCTCGTCGTCGGCGAGCACACCGGTCGCGTCGCCGCCGGCAGCCGCGGTCCGCAGGCAGACCGACGCCAGCGCCGACTCGTCACCCGGCCTATACGGCCGGATCTGTGCCATCGCTGAGCAGCTTGCGGTCGAGCCAGGCGTTGACGAACGCCCCGCGTGGGTCGAGCTCACGGCGCAGCGCGTCGAAGTCGGCGAAGCGCTCATAGCGGCCGGCCAGCTTCGCGCCGCCCTGTTCGAAGGCCTTGCCCCAGTGCGGCCGCGGCGCGAACGGCGCGAGCACGCGCTCGACCTCGACACACAGCTCCCTGACCGCATCCGGCTCACGGCGCCAGGTGAAGTGGATTCCGATCGAGTCGCGCCGGTAGTGCGGGCTCATCCACAGCTCGTCGGCGGCGATCGTGCGGGTCTCCGAGACGAACAGCAGCGGCCTGATCCGCTCCGCGAGCTGCTCGCGGATCGCCGTGATCGCGGCGATCGCGTCGGCGCGCGCGACGAACCACTCCGACTGGATCTCCTCCCCCGCGCTCGGGGTGAAGCCGGCGCGGAAGTGCGGCAGGCGATCGCACCACGGCCCGGCGACGCCGAGCTGCTCGGTGCAGAAGCTGGGGTCGGCGCCCGGGACCGGGTTGAGCGGCGCGGTCGCCGCCCGCGCGCCGAACAGGCTGTCGGGCTGGGGCGCGCCGGCATCGCCCTTGACCCAGACCTCGCGCGCACGCTCACCGAAGCGGTGGAACACGCTGACGCTGCGCCCCGAGGCCGTGATCGCGTCGAGGTTGGCAGCGAGCTGGTCCCACTCCAATTCCTGGTAGACGCGCTGCCAGAGTTGGTAGGACGGCTCGACGGCGAGCGTCGCGCGAGTGATGATGCCGAGCGCGCCGAGGTTGACGACCACGCCGGGGAAGCGCGGGTCGCGCTGATCGACCTCGAGCTCGTCGCCGGTGCTCGTCACCAGGCGCAGCGCCCGGACCGACGTGGCCAGGTTGCCGAGCGCGTCGCCCGAGCCATGCGTGCCGGTGATGACCGCGCCGATCACCGAGATGTGCGGCAGCGACGCCATGTTGGCAAGCGCAAGTCCGTGGGACTCGAGCGCGTCGGCGAGTCCGGCGTAGGTGACCGCCGGGCCGACGGTCGCGGTCATCCGCGCGGCGTCGATCGTGATCTCGTCCGCGCCGGCGAGCCGGTCGAGGGCCACGAGCTGCTCGGAGTCCCCCATCCCCGTGAACGTGTGCCGGGTCCCGAGCGCCCGCAGCGACGGCAGCGTCGAGGTGAGCGTGCGCAGCTCATCGGCCGTCTGCGGATGATGGACTGAACTGGCCCCGTAGCGGTAGTTCCCTGCCCAGTTGCTCAGCTCCACAGACGCCTCAGTCATCGCTTGCGGCGATTATCACAGCGGCGGTGACTCGGCATAGACTCACGCGCCGTGACCCCCTCGCTGCCACTGGCCGTCGCCTCCTCGCTGGTGCCGGGGATCAACGCCACGCTGGTCCTGGTGCTCAGCCTGATCGGGGTGTTCGTGTTCGGGCTGAGTGGTGGCATGGCCGGCGTCGGCGCCAAGCTCGACCTGTTCGGCGCGATCATGCTCGCGGTCGTGGTCGGGATCGCCGGCGGCACGATCCGCGACGTGCTGATCGGGATTCCGCCGGCGACGTTCCGTGATTGGCGCTACCTGGCGGTGGCCGGCGGCGCCGGGCTGATCGCACCGTTCGCACATCCGGCGATCGCTCGGCTGCAGGGCTGGATCGACGTGCTCGATGCCGCCGGACTCGGGTTGTTCTGCGTCGTCGGCGCCGACACCGCACTCGCGCACAAGCTCGGCTTCGCCGACTGCGTGATCCTCGGTGCCGTCACCGGCATCGGCGGCGGCATCCTGCGCGACGTGCTGATCCGCGAGGTGCCCGCGATCCTGCGCGGCGGCTTCTATGCGATCCCGGCGCTGTGTGGCGCGCTGATCGTGGTGACCGCCTACCGCTCCGGCGATCACTCGACCGCGTTTCCGATCGTCGGCGCGATCGTCTGCTTTGCGATGCGGATCGCCGGAATGCGCTATGGCCTCGGGCTGCCGAGCGCGGCCGCCGTGGCCGAGCGCCGCGGGGAGATCGAGCGCCGCCGCCCGCCCGACCGACGCAGCCCGCCGCATCGCCGGCGCAAGACCGAGCGACGCGGCTAGAAGGTCAGGATCTCGGCGCTCGCCGGCGCCACCGTGACCGTGTAGGCGCCGGCCTTCGGGCGCACGGTCTTGGTCACGAGCGCGCCGGTCAGCTTGCCGGTCTGACTCGAGACGGTCTGGCCGCCGAGCGTGATTCCCTTCTGCGCCGCGAGCCCGCCGGAGCTCGACCTGAGCGCCTCGGCGGTCGCGTTGCCGCTGACGCCCGCATCGTGAATCGCGACGTTGACAGCGGAGCTGCCGACGTTGGTGAGGACGACGTGGGTCTTGCCCTGCGGCGTGCGCACGGCCCAGTCGAGCAGGCCATCCGGGAGCTTGGAGACGCTGAGGATCCGCGAGCCGGGCGGCGTCAGCTGCGCGAACGCCAGCAGCCCGTAGTACTCGGGCTCGACGTACACGCGCCAGCCGGCGGGCTTCTTGTCGGTCTGGATCAGATTCTGGGCGGTGTAGGGCCGGGTCTGGAAGTTAACGCCATTGATCCCGTCCTGCGCGTAGAGCGGCAGGATGTTGAGCGCCCAGAGGGCCGGTCCGAAGCTGCCGGTGAAGCCGGGCTGACCGCCGCAGGTGACCGAGTTGATCTCGTCGACGCGCAGGCCGACGCCGTCCTTGCGCGCCACGCTGCTCCAGGAGCCGACACCGCTGGCGAGCCCCTGCAGCGACTGCGAGTCGAACAGGTCGCTCTCAGCCAGTGTCTCGCCCGCATCGCAGCGCTTGGACTTGAGCGGATAGGTGTGGACCGTCAGCAGCGACAGATGCTTGGTGCCGCTGAGGAACTGACTGACATACGGCAACGCACTGAGGCTCGAGTAGCCCGGGCCGGCGAGCCGCACCGACGGCAGCGCGCGGGCCATGTCGTTCCACTGTGAGGCCATCGACACCAGCGAATAGCTCTTGGGCCGCCCCAGCACCGCCTGCCCGGCAGCGTCGTGGTAGAAGGGGAAGTGCGAGTAGAGCTCGGGCTCGTTGCCGAGCTCGAACGTGATCGGCGTGCTGCCGCCACCGATGCCCGTCTGGATCTCGTGGATCTCTGCATCGGCGACCTTGACGTTCGCGGCCTCCATGTTGACGCCGATGATCAGGTGCGCGTGCAGATCGTCGACCAGGCGCTTGGTGACCGCCGCCCACGACGTCGTCATCGTCCAGCGCACCCACGCCGGTGCGGTCATGCCCGGGATCGGGAACCAGGTCCAGTCCGTGCTGTCGCCGCCGATCCGCAGGTTGAAGCCGCCGTCGGGCGCGAGGTTGTGCGCAACCTGTTCGAACGCGACGTCGGGCTTTGACGGGTCGGCCCCGACCTCCTGCTCGACGTTCCAGTACTCGGTCGCGAGCCCTACGAACCCGGGCGCGATGCCGGGCCCGAGTGGCCTGCTGCTGACCGTGACGGGAACCGACGAGGCCGACGTCGCAGCCGCGCTGGCGGCCGGCGCTGTGGCCAGGGCAACGGCCGCGAGCGAGCCGGCAATGATCGCGCCGGCGAGTCGCAGCGCGTTGCTTCTTATGTCGACCATACGTGTCTTAAGGCGTGAGCATCGAACCATTGGCGGGCGACAGATTACGGCCCCGGAAACCAGACCGCTAGTCCCAATCTCAGATTCTTCATCCGGCCCGCGTCGCGGCTAAACGCGAATAGCCTCACCGGTCGACGGGTCAAACAGGTGCATCAGCTCCGGGCGCAGCGTCAGACGCACGCGTTCGCCATGAGCGATCCGTGCCTCGGGACCGATCCGGGCGACACCGATCCCCGCCACCGCCTCGCCGACCTCCTTCTCCTCATCGACACCCGAGGCATGGATGCGGCGCGCGTCGATCTTGAAGTGCAGCAGCTGCTCGGAGCCGAGCGCCTCGACGAGCTCCGTGTCGACCGCGAGCGCCGGGCCGGCAGGGCTGCCCTGCGCCGGCAGCGCGAGGTGCTCTGGGCGCAGCCCGACGACGACGTTCTTCTCGGCGTAGGCGCGCAGCGCCGGATGCTGGGTCGCGAGACCGGCGGGCAGCGCCACGGCCTGCGAGCCGAGCTTCAGCGCGCCGAGATCGGCGCTGACCGTCGCCTCGTAGAGATTCATCGCCGGCGAGCCCATGAAGCCCGCCACGAACAGGTTGTCGGGGCTGTCATAGAGCGCCTGCGGGTTGTCGCATTGCTGCAGCACACCCGCGTTGAGCACCGCGACGCGATCGCCCATCGTCATCGCCTCGGTCTGGTCGTGCGTGACATACATCGTCGCGACGCCCAGCCGGCGCTGGATGCGGCTGACCTCGGCGCGCATCTGCACGCGCAGCTTCGCGTCAAGGTTGGAGAGCGGCTCGTCCATCAGGAACACGGCCGGCTCGCGCACGATCGCGCGGCCCATCGCGACGCGCTGGCGCTGACCTCCCGACAGCTGTCCCGGCCGCCGGGCAATCACAGCCGACAGACCAAGAACCCGGGCGGCCGTGGCGATCTTGCCCGTGCTCTCCTGCTTGGCCTCACGCCGCAGCCGCAGCGGGAAGCCGATGTTCTGACCGATCGTCATGTGCGGGTACAGCGCGTAGTTCTGAAACACCATCGCGACGTCACGGTCCTTGGGAGCCGCTGTGGTCACGTCGTTCTCGCCGATCAGGATCTTGCCTTCGCTCACACGCTCGAGCCCCGCGATCATGCGCATCAGCGTCGTCTTGCCACAGCCGGATGGTCCGACCAACACCATCAGCTCGCCGTCGGTGATCTCGAGGCTGATGTCGTCCACGGCCTTGAATCCGTTCGGATAGACCTTGGTCGCGTTCTGCAAGGTGATCGATGACACGGGTCAGTTCTCCTTTGAAGTCAGGACTGGCAGGGGCTCGCGCACCCGGCTCAGCCGACGGTGCTCCCGGCGAACATGCCGCGGATGAAGCTGCGCTGCGATGCCAGGTAGACGACCACGACGGGCAACGCCGCCAGAACCGCGCCGGCCGCGAGCGCCCCGTAGTTGTTGAAATGCGCGCCCTGGAAGTTGGCCAGTCCCTCGGTGACAACGAACAGCGACGGACTCGAGACGA
>DATASU010000178.1:0-4147 GCA_036269095.1 Solirubrobacteraceae bacterium | reverse complement strand
CAACGACTCGTTCGGCCACTCGGTCGGCGATGAGCTGTTGCGCCAGCTCGGCGAGCGGCTCAAGGGGATTCTGCGCGAGGGCGATCTGCTCGCGCGCCTCGGTGGCGACGAGTTCGTCGTCGCGCTGCTCGACGCCGACGGTGAGCGCGGCGCGATGATGGCCCAGCGCATCGCCGCGCGATTGCAGGAGCCGTTCCAGCTCGGCGCGGTCCGCGCCCAGATCGGCGCGAGTATCGGCATCTCGATCGCGCCCGGCGACGCCGTCGAGGGCGCCGACCTGCTGCGCTGCGCCGACCTGGCGATGTACCGCGCGAAGATCGCGGGACTGCCGTTTGCGATCTACAACGAGGAGCTCGACGGGCGCGGCAACCGCATCGGCCTGGTCGAGGACCTGCGTGCCGCGATCAGCGGCCGCACGCTCGAGCTCCATTACCAGCCGCAGATCGAGTGCGCGACCGGCGCCGTGGTCGCGCTCGAGGCACTCGTGCGCTGGAACCACCCGCGGCTCGGCAACATCCCACCGCTGGAGTTCCTGCCGCTCGCCGAGGACGCCGAGCTGATCGACCCGCTGACCGAGCTGGTGCTCGACATGGCGCTCGCGCAGTGCGCACGCTGGCACGCCCAGGGCTCCGATGTCTCGGTCTGCGTGAACCTGTCGAGCACCAACCTGCACGACCCACAGCTGCCGCAGCTCGTGCGCGCCGCGCTGACGCGCCACCGCGTCGCGCCGGGCTCGCTGGTGCTCGAGGTCACCGAGACGACGGCGATCACCGACTTCAACCGCTCGCAGCAGACGATCAAGCTCCTGCGTGACCTCGGGCTGGTGGTCTCGGTCGACGACTTCGGTGCCGGCTTCACCTCGCTCGCGTATCTGTCGAGCCTCGCGGTCGACGAGTTGAAGCTCGATCGCAGCTTCATCCACGGCCTGGCCAGCGCCCCCGACGCGCGCAACCAGGCGCTGGTGCGCTCGACGATCGAGCTCGCCCACGCGCTCGGACTGCGGGTGGTGGCCGAGGGCATCGAGGACGAGGAGTGCTTAGAGCTGCTCGTCGAGCTCGGCACCGACCTCGCCCAGGGTTACCTGATCAGCCGGCCGCTGCCGGCCGCCGAGCTCGACCTGAGCGCCGCCGCGTTCCGGTTGCCGCTGCGCAAGCTGCCGCCCGCGGCGTAGCGCGGCCCAGCGCGGCGTGACGCGGCGTGACGCGGCGTGACGCGGCGCCCGCTGCGCGGCGCTCCGCGCGCGGGCAGCGTTCTGCCGCCTGGGGCGGCAAAAGGCCTCCCCGGCCCGGTGCACGAGGCCCGGGAAGAGTTTTGGGTCCCCAGGACCCAAAAGGCCTCCCCGACGCGGTGCACGAGATCGAGGAGGGGTTTGCCACCTCCAGAGGGGGAAACCCCTCCCGGATCGGTTCCACCCCGCTCGAGCGGCCAAAGCGGACCTGTAACAACTGGCTTACTGAGTTCTTCGTCAACCCCTGGCTTCGTCTAACGGCTTTCCTACAGCTGCTCGGGAGTCTGTGCATGCACTCCCCCACACCGGAAGGCAGAAGCCATGCACGTACAAACCAAAGAGCGGTCGGCGAAGCGGCGAGTGATGCTCGTCCCCGCCCCCGAGCACCAGCTCGAGCCGGTCCCGGTCGACCTCGAGGTCGTCGTTCCGGTCCACAACGAGGAGGGCACGCTCGCGCTCTCGATCCAACGCCTGCATCGCTATCTCTCGAGCTCGATGCCGCTGTCATGGCGGATCCTGATCGCCGACAACGCCAGCAGCGACGCGACCCCTGAGATCGCACAGTCACTGGCCGTGGCGCTGGCCGGCGTGAGCGTGCTGCGGCTCGAGCAGAAGGGCCGCGGCCGCGCGCTGCGGACCGCCTGGTCGCGCAGCAGCGCGCGGGTCGTGGCGTACATGGACGTGGACCTCTCAACCGACCTGCGCGCGCTGCTGCCGCTGGTCGCGCCGCTTCTGAGCGGCCACAGCGAGCTTGCGATCGGCACACGGCTGGCGCCCGGCTCGCGGATCACGCGCGGCCCCAAGCGCGAGCTCATCTCGCGCTCCTACAACCATCTGCTGCGCGCCGCGCTGCGCGCCCGCTTCAGCGACGCCCAATGCGGCTTCAAGGCCGTACGCGGGGATGTGCTCGCGGAGCTGCTCGCGGCGGTCGAGGACCAGGGCTGGTTCTTCGACACCGAGCTGCTGATCGCGGCCCAGCGTCGCGGCATGCGGATCCACGAGGTGGCCGTCGACTGGGTCGACGATCCCGACTCGCGCGTGGACATCGTGTCGACGGCGCTCGCCGATCTGCGCGGCGTCGCGCGGCTGCTGTGGCAGCGACGACTCGCGCGCTTCATGACGATCGGGATCGGCTCGACCTTGGCCTATGCGCTGCTGTTCATCGCACTGGCCGCGACGCTCGGCTCACGCGGCGCGAACCTCGTCGCGCTGACGCTCACCGCGGTCGCCAACACCGCCGCCAACCGGCGCGTGACCTTCGGTGTGCGCGGGCGTCGGGGCATCGTTCGCGACCACCTCGGCGGTCTGCTCGCCTACGTGCTCTCACTGGCCCTGACCGACGCAGCGCTGGTGCTGCTGCACCGGCTCGACGCGCGGCCTCCGCGACTGCTCGAGGTCGGCGTGCTGGTGATCGCGAGTCTCTGCGCGACCGCCGCCCGCTACGTCGGGATGGCCAGCTGGCTCTTTCCCAGCGCCCGCCGTCCGCAACGCGAGCGCAAAGCAATCAGCTCTCTCTCAACCCAAGGAAACTAGATGTCAACCACCACGATCCCGCGGCGGCCGGCGGCCGCCACGTTCGATACCAAGTCCGGGCGCCTGCGCGCGCTCGTGCGCGGCCACGCCGATGATCCGGCGTGGGCGCGACCGGCGCTGATCGCGCTGCTGGCGGTGACGCTGATCGCCTACCTCGTCGACCTCACGTCGTCGGGTTACGCCAACAGCTTCTACGCCGCCGCCGTTCAGGCGGGCAGCAAGAGCTGGAAGGCGTTCTTCTTCGGCTCGATCGACTCGTCGAACTTCATAACCGTCGACAAGCCGCCGGCCTCACTGTGGGTGATGGAGCTGTTCGGCCGCGCCTTCGGGTTCTCGAGCGCGAGCATGCTCGTGCCGCAGGTACTCGAGGGCGTGCTGTCGGTGTGGCTGCTGTTCGCGGGCATCAAGCGCTGGTTCGGCGCGGGCGCCGGCCTGCTGGCCGGCGCCGCCCTGGCGGTCACCCCGGTCGCGGCACTGATGTTCCGCTTCAACAACCCGGACGCGCTGATGGTGTGTCTGATGGTCGCCTCGGCCTACTGCCTCGTGCGTGCGCTCGAGCAGGACGCCGGCCGCCGCTGGTTGATCGGCGTCGGCGTCGCGCTCGGCTTCGCGTTCCTCGCGAAGATGATGGAGGCGTTCCTGGTGCTTCCGGGCTTCGCGCTCGTGTACCTGATCGCCGCGCCGGTGAGCGTGCGCCGGCGCGTGGCCGACCTGCTGCTCGGCGGCATCGCATTGATCGCCGCGAGCGGTTGGTGGGTCGCGGCCGTCGAGCTCTGGCCGGCGGGGTCGCGGCCGATGATCGACGGCTCGCCGGACAACAGCATCCTCAACCTGATCTTCGACTACAACGGCTTCGGCCGGCTCAGCGGCGGCACCGGTGGCGGCAACTTCAGCGGTTCCACCGGCATCTTCCGGCTGTTCAACGACCTGATGGGCGGCCAAGCCTCGTGGCTGCTTCCGGCGGCGGCGATCGTGCTCGCCGGCGGGCTGGTGTGGCGTATGCGTGCGCCCCGCACCGACCGGCTGCGCGCGGCGCTGATGCTGTGGGGCAGCTGGCTGCTGGTCAGCGCCGCGGTCTTCAGCTTCGGCAGCGGCGTGATCCACACCTACTACACGGTCGAGCTGGCCCCGGCGATCGCTGCACTCTGCGGCTTCGGGGCGGCGGTGCTGTTGCAGCGCCGACAGCTGGCGCCGGCACGGATCGGCATGACGCTGATGGTGGCCGTGACCGCCGTGTGGGCGGTCGTGATGCTGCAGCGCACCCCGTCCTGGGAGCCATGGCTGACGCCGCTCGTGATCGTCGCCGCGGTGGTGGCGATCGCCGGCCTCGCGATCCCGCCCTCGCTGCTGCGGCGGCGGTTGGCCGCGGCGACCGCGGTGGCGGCC
>DATASU010000177.1:0-2986 GCA_036269095.1 Solirubrobacteraceae bacterium | reverse complement strand
GAGGTACTTGTTGATCGTCTGCGGCCGCAGACGATCCTCGTCCACCAAGGCGACGCGGAAGGTGTCGATCATCTCCGAGGTCAGCTCTGCCAGGGGCAGTTCGCCGAAGGCGGGGATCAGGACGGAGTCGACGACGTGGCGGTAGTCGGCCATCGTCGTCGCGCGGCGGCGGCGGTCGGGCTCGACGTAGCGCAGCCACTCACGCGCGGCGTCCTCGAACGTGACCCCCCGCCCCACCGCGCGGCGCGCGCCGGGCCCGACGCGGCGGGCCTGCACGAGGATCTCGTCGAGCTCGCGCTGCGCGCCCTGCTTGGTCAGATACCCCTCGACCGGCCTACCCTTCCCGGCCCAGACGCGGCCGAGCACACGGAGGTGCTCGATGCCGGCGGCGTCGCGCCACTTCGCGCGCCAGCGGTCCCCGGACTTGCGCTTGATCCGTTGCAGATGCCCGGACACCGGGCGGGCGCGCAGCTCCGCCAGCGTGATCGGCGTCGGACGGTTGTTGGCGGTCGCGGGCATGTGCTCGGTCTACCCAAAGATCAACACGCGGACGGGGAATTCGCGTCAGCACTCGAAAAATCGATCCCGAAACGATCCCGAACTCGTCCGATCCTACTCGACGTAACTCGACGAAAAGCCTTTGGATACGGGCGATTTGAGGTGTGCGGAAAGCTTGACATGGCAATCATAATCCGCGTGTCGGGGGTTCGAGTCCCTCCTCCGGCATCCAGTTCCTTGCCCCAGACCTAAGCGCCAGAAGGGAAATCGCGGCGAGTGCCAGAGCCGGTTCACCTACTTGTCGTCAAAGCGGGCGGACTCAGCTGGGCGCTGCCGATGCCCTCGATCGAGCAGGCGTTCCACCTCAAGGACCACGAGATCCGCAACGTCGGCGAGCTCAGGGTCGTGCGCTTCCGCGAGGAGGTGCTCGAGCTCGTCGACCTCGCCGAGCGGCTCGGGCTCGAGCCGGGTGAACGCCCGTCGGCGGTCGTCACCTGGGGAGCCGGCAAGCGTTACGCGCTGCTGGTCGATGAGCTCGTCAACCAGATCAGCGCCGAACGGGTCGAGATCCCGCGCATGGCTCACGGCGACTACACCGACGGTGCGGTCTACCACGATGAGCAGGTCGTCCCGATCCTCCGACCCGGAGCGCTGAGCGGCGTCTACGAGGTCGCCGACGAGGAGCCGGCCTACGAGTTCAGCGACATGCAGCAGAGCGCACTCGCGGAGATCGCCAACATCGGCTCGGGCCACGCCGCGACCGCGCTGTCGATGCTGACCGGGCGGCCCATCGAGGTCGGCTACTCGAAGGCCGTCCTGACGGTGCTCGCCCGCGCGCTCGACGAGCTCGGCGAGCCGATGAACCGCTCCGCGCTGGTCGATACCCCGATCATGGGCGATCAGGGCAACATGCTGCTCGTTTTCCCGGAGGACGCCGCCGAGCAGCTGTGTGAGCTGCTGGGCACGACGATGGCCGATGAGATGGGCCTCACCGCGCTGCAGGAGGTCGGCAACATCCTCTCGGCCTCGTACCTCAACGCGATCGTCGAGATGACCGGGATTCCGCTCGAACCCGAGCCGCCCCAGGTCGAGGTCGATCAGCTCGGGCGCATGATCTCGCAGAGCAGCGCGACCGTCGGCCATGCCAACGACCCGACGGTGCTGATGCGCTCGTACCTGACGGTAGAGGGCTCGACCGCACGTTTCTCGTTCCTGTTCATCCCCCGGCTGAAGTCGGTCGAGCGGCTGCTCGAACGACTCGGCGTGGGCGTCTGAAGCGCCGCATGAGCGACGCTGGACCAGCGCGCGACGGCTCGGTGGTGATGTGCGCGACCTGCGGTGTCGAGCACGCCGAGCCCGAGGGCACCTGCCGAATCTGCGCCGATGAGCGCCAATGGGTTCCCGGCGACGGACAGTCGTGGACGAGCCTGCGCGAGCTGCGCGAGGCCGGCCATCGGGTCCGGATCGCCGAGCTCGAACCCGAGCTCCATGGGCTCACGGTTGCACCAAGCGTCGGCATCGGCCAGCAGGCACACCTGGTCGTGACGCCGCAGGGGAGCGTGCTCTGGGACGTGCCGCCGTTCATCGACCGTGCGGCCGTCGACCAGATCCGCCAGTACGGCCCCGTGCTCGCGATCAGCTCGAGCCACCCGCACATGTTCGGTGTGCAGAGCGCCTGGAGCCACGCGCTCGAGCAGGCGCCGATCCTCGTCTGCGAGCCGCTGCTCGACTGGGTTGCGCGCCCGGACTCAGCGATCACACCGTGGCGCGGTCGCCACGAGATCGCGGCCGGGCTCGTGCTGCACGAGCTCGGCGGCCACTTCCACGGATCCTCGGTGCTGCACTGGGCCGCCGGCGCCGACGGCCGCGGCGTGCTGCTGAGCTCCGACACGATCCACGGCAACCCCGATCGAGCGACCGTGACCTTCATGCGCAGCTACCCCAACCGCATCCCGCTCTCAGCCGCTGTTGTGGAGCGGCTCGCGACCGGGGTCGCAGATCTGCCGTTCGAGCGCATCTACGACAACTTCGGTCGCGGCCCCAAGCGCGACGCCGCGGCAGCAGTGCAGCGCTCGGCGGAGCGCTACATCGGCTGGGTGCGGGGCGACTTCGACGATCTGACCTAGCTGGTCCGGGGTTGGCCCCGCTGGGCCACCCCGGGTTTGTCCTAGCCCCAGCGCTCCTTGAGGCGTGGCAGCACGTCGGCGGCGTACTGGGTGAGCGCGCGTTCCTGATCCTCGCCGGGGAAATGGAACACGAGGTCACGGAAGCCGAGATCGACGTAGAACGCGATCTTCTCGACGACCTCATCGGGATCGCCGGAGACGATGAAGCGCGTGTGCGCGCGGTCCTTGGCGCCCTCGGCGAGCCGCTCCATCTCGATCGGATCCTCGGTGCCGCCCTTCTCCTCCGCGGTCAGCGCCAGCGCCGCCCACGGTTCACACGCCTTCATCGCGAAGTCGAAGTCGTGGTCGTAGGAGACCTTGAT
>DATASU010000176.1:0-4566 GCA_036269095.1 Solirubrobacteraceae bacterium | reverse complement strand
GAAGCCGAAGAAGCGCAAGCGCGGCTGACGCCGCCCGCGCGCTCACTGCGCGCGCAGCGTGAACCGACGGCTCAGCCTGACGAGCTTCTGACCGCTCGGCGCGAACGTCACCGTCGCGGTGATCTGCACCGGCTTTGGCGGCGGGGGCGGTTGCGGGATCAGCTTGTACTTCGGCTTGCTCTTGCCTTTGCCTTTGCCCTTGTGCCTGCCCTTGCTCTTGACCTTGACCCGCTTGGGCTTCGGCGCCGGTGGGTGATCGTCGCGGTAGAGCAGGCGCTCGCCGGCCGCCGTGAGCTTGAGCGGCACCGAGCGCAGACCGATCCGACCGGCGACGTTGGAGCCGCGCGCGACGGTGATGCGGCGGCCGCCCGAGACCGCGGTCCAGCTGAGGCTGAGCCGGCCCGCGGTCGGTGCGCTGAAGCTCGTCGTGTAGCCGTGCGTGCCGAGCACGCTGCCCAGCGTGGCCGCGGTCACCGGCAGCGTGTCAGCCACGAGCGCCTTGATCTGGGCCGGGCCGACGACGGTGGCCGTGATCGTCTGCGGCCGCGCGCGCGTGTTGTAACTGATCAGCACCGCGTGGGCGGGCGTGGTGCGCAACGGGTCGCAGACGCCGAGATCGACGACCTGGTGGTTCGCGATCCCGGCGAAGGTCCCGACGAGCCGCGTCGCGGACACCAGCGTGTAGACCTGGCCGTCGCTCAGTGATGCGCAGTCGACCTGGGTGTCGGTGAACCCCTGGGAAAGCGCCAGGCCGGCGCCGGCGAGATCGAGCGTGCCGGACACGGTCAGCTGCGATGCGTCGGTGCTCGGCTGCGGCTTGCCGGTCGGGTCGGCCTGGTCGATCCACAGCTGCAGTGTGCTGTTGGCGCGCAGCGTGACATCGCCATCGACGGTTGCGGTGCCATCGGGTGCGACGCCGTGCCCGATCTGCAGTGTCGAGTAGGAGCCGGGGGCGACGCTGATCGCGCCGGAGACGACATCGGGGCTCGAGAGGTCGAGTGAGGCCCCGCGCGCGAGCGTGATGCCCCTGGCGCTGATCAGCGGCGGCGGGTAGGCGGGGACGTCGTCCGCGGGCTCGGCCATCTGCGCCGCGAGCACGACGTCGCCACCGCCGGTCAGTCGCAGCGGGCCGGTGTCGAGATCGGCCGCCTGCAGCGTCACGCCACCGCTCATGTGCACGGTCAGCGGATAGCTCTCACCGGTGACCGCACCGAGTGCCAGCTCGGTCGGGTTGCCGGAGACGCCGGCGACCGTCCAGTTCTGGGCGGCGCCGAGCGTCAGCGGCACGACCATCTTCGTGAGCAGGCGGTTGCTGGCCGGCGTGGCCCTGGTGGTGAAGCTCAGGCCCTTGACCAGCTCGATCGCGTCGCCACTGTCGAGCGGCGTCACCAGGTAGTTGTTGCTCGAGTCGATCGACAGCGTGCCGACGCTGAGGCTGGGAATGTCGTCGACGCCGAAGCTGCAGCTCCAGCCGCCGCAGCGCGCGCTGGCCGGCGGCAGTGCGAGCACGCCGACACTGCCGCTCGGCGCCGCGTTCGCACGCCAGTTGCCGGGGCTGCTCCAGGTGTCGTTGGTCGACGCGCCGCTCCAGTTCGCGTTGGCGGCGGTGGCCGCACTCACCGGCGCAAACAGGGTGATGGCGGCCAGGATGGTGGCCGCGCGTGCCGCGACACGGTGTCTGTTCAGGTACTCCATCAGCGCCTCGGGCCCAGTCTGTTCGTCCAAGCTAACGCGCTCTTGAAAAGAGCGGTGGCCAGCGGGCCGCCGCTCTCAACCGTTTGCGCCTACAGCGTGAACCTGCGTCTGAAGGTGATCCAGTGGCCGCCCGGCACCAGGAAGCGGTTGGTCGCGGTGACCCGCAGGCTGAGGCGATGCGCGCGCAGCAGCCGCCGGCCGGCTCTGGTCAGCCGCACCGTCACGAGCAGCGAGCGCGCTCGGCCCGGGTGCGCGCTGCCGCGCGCGACCACGTCGGTGTGGCGGCCGCGAGTGGTCCGCCAGACGATCGTCAGCCGGCCCGCCGACGGGGCGCTGAAGCGCGTGCGATAGAGGCCCCGGCGCAACAGCAGCCGCAGCGCGCGGCGCCCGCGCGGGTGGGCGAGCCTGCCGAGTGCTGCTCGCGCGCGCGAGGACAATGACGGCGTGACCGTCGTCGCGACGGCCTTGACGGGGCCGATCGCGTTGGACAGCGCGCTCGCCGAGCCGTAGCTGTTGGCGGCGGTCACCTGCAGCTTGATCGTCTTGCCGACGAGCGCGCTCGTCAGCGTCAGGCTCGACGCTGTCGCGCCCTTGATCGCGGTGCAGCCGATGCCCGCGCAGGTGTTCCACTGGTAGCGATAGGTCGGTGCCGGCGTGCCCGTCCAGCCGCCGTTGCCCTTGAGCGTGAGCTTGTCGCCGACCTTCGCCGTGCCGGTGATCGACGGAGCCTGGCCGGAGGCGGCCGGCGGGCCCGTGATCGCCGCGGTGATCGCGGTCGCGCCGTAGCTGACGAGCGCCGATCTGCTCGACGCGCCCGCGCACGTGTTGCTGTGGAACGCCTCGGTCGCCGACTGGCCCGGCGAGATCAGCTTGCCGCCGACCTTGATCTGGCCCGCGAGCGTGCCACCGCGGACGATCGTGAAGGTCTTGCCCTTGGTCAGCGTGGCGCAGCTGCCGGAGGTCCTGGCCTGCCACAGCGAGATCACGGCGCCGCCGAAGCTGACGGTGCCGCTGGCGCTCAGCTGCGAGGAGTCGGTGCCGGCGCTGGTGGTGTTGCCGTCGATGTCGAACTCGACGTCGCTGGTCGCGTCGAGCGCGACGTTGCCGTCGACCCGCAGGCGCGCCTCCGGTGTCTTACCGGTCAGCACGCTGAGGGTGTCGTCGGTGCCGGCGACGCTGATCGCGCCTGAGGTCGCGCTGGTGCTCGCGACCGCGAGGCCGGTGTCGTGCCCGACCGCGTCGTTGACGGTCACCGCCGGAAGCTTCTCGGGGCTGCCCGTGTGCTGATCGAGCTGCAGCGAGCCGGGGCCGCTGGCCGTGACGCTCTCGGTCTCGATGTCGTTGGCCTGCACGTCGCCGCTGCTGAGGTCGAGCGTCAGCGGAAAGCTGCCGGCGACCGAGTTGACGGCGAGCAGCCCGCCGCTGACATCCCAGTCCTGGGCGGCGCCGAGCGTGATCGGGACGGCGATCGTCGCGGTCTGCTTGTTCGAGCCCGAGGGCCGCGCGCTGATCCCGACGTTCGGCGTCGCGCCGTTGCCGTCGAGCGTGATCGTCGCGGCCGGGCTCGCGGCGATCGTGTACTGCTTGCCGCCACCGATCTGGATGTGGTCGACGGCCGCCGCGCCGAGGTTGTCGGTGGCCGTGTAACAGGCCGATCCCGCCGCCGCGCTGCCCGCGTCGCAGCTCGCGAGGTCGCCGAAGGTCAGGTCGCCGATCGGCGATGACGGTGCGCCGGCGCTCCAGTTTGCGGTATCCGACCAGCTGTGGCTCGTGGTCGATCCGCCGGTCCAGGTCGCGTCCGTGAGCGCGGCCGCGGCGGGTTGTGCGACGATCAGCGCGCCCGCCAGCGCCGCGGCGGTGATCAGCCCGCCGGGAAGCAGCCTGCCTGTGTTCATGCCTCATCAATAACCCGGTGCGCGGGCCCGCAAACCGGCAGCCAGGCTGAGCTCACCGCGATTCGCGACCCTGCTACATTGGCTCGCCGAATGCCGACTACCAGCCAGCTGATTAACAAGGGCCGCAAGAAGCCCGCCAAGAAACTTGCCACTCCGGGCCTCAAGTCCGGCAAGGGCCGCAAGAAGAAGGTCGCCGCGCCCCAGCGTCGTGGCGTCTGCACGCGCGTCTACACGACCACGCCGAAGAAGCCGAACTCGGCGCTGCGCAAGGTCGCGCGTGTGCGGCTCACCAACGGCATGGAGGTCGGCGCCTACATCCCCGGCGAGGGTCACAACCTGCAGGAGCACTCGGTCGTGCTCGTGCGCGGTGGCCGCGTCAAGGACCTGCCGGGCTTCCGTTACAAGGTGATTCGCGGGACCCTCGACGCCGCTGGTGTGTCGGACCGCAAGAAGGCCCGCTCGCAGTACGGCGTGAAGGCCAAGTAAGGAGTTTCTGAGTGCCGCGTCGCGCAGCCGCACAGGTCCGGACGATCGAGCCGGACGCTGTCTACCGCAATCGTCTGGTCCAGCAGGTCATCAACAAGGTGATGCTGGACGGCAAGAAGTCCACCGCCGAGACCATCGTCTATGACGCGCTCGCGATCCTCGAAGAGCGCACCGGCAAGCCGGCGCTCGAGGTGCTGGAGGCCGGCATCAAGGCGCTGACCCCGGTGCTCGAGGTTCGCTCCCGGCGCGTCGGTGGCGCGACCTACCAGGTCCCGGTCGAGGTTCCGCCGCGGCGCTCGCGCACGCTGGCGATCCGCTGGCTCGTCCTGTTCGCCCGTCAGCGCCGCGAGCGCTCGATGGCGCAGCGCCTCGCCAACGAGCTGCTCGACGCACAGCAGCAGCAGGGCAACGCGTTCAAGCGCAAGGACGACATCTACCGCATGGCGCAGGCCAACAAGGCCTTCGCGCACTACCGCTGGTAGACGCCGCG
>DATASU010000175.1:0-53541 GCA_036269095.1 Solirubrobacteraceae bacterium | reverse complement strand
TCCTGCGCGTGGCGGCAATCGAGGCTGGCTCTCGCGGTACTCCCGCCCGCGCGGCGGGCATCCGAGCCCGCCACACGTGCGGGAGTCTCTCCTGCCCACGGTTGAACCGCCCCACCTTTCGGATAAGGACTGAACAGCAGGCCCCTCACGAGGCTTCCATAACGCTTCCATCGCGCCGCAAGCAGCAAAGCTGGACCGGTCCCCGGAAACGCAAAACGCCCGTAACCACGGGCGTTGGGGCGAATGGGCGATCCAGGATTCGAACCTGGGACCTCTTCCTTATCAGAGAAGCGCTCTAACCGACTGAGCTAATCGCCCGATGCAGCGGGCATGTTAGCGGCCTGATCACGAGTCGGTTGGAAGATGTGATCCGCGCGCGTGAAGACCCTGAGCCGCAATTAGTTGCGGACTCAAAACGATTCCGCGGAAGCGGTCCGGGCTTCATCTCGGTGGGCTCGCCGGCTAGTGCCAATAGTTGCAAGCGCTGGTTCGGCGGGCATACGATCCGGTCATGTCTGATCACTTCCCTGATCTCACGCGCGAGGAGATCCTTGAGATCCTGGCGCAGAACGCAGAGATGCGGCGACTACTCGAGGAGAACCAGTGGAGCGGGCTCGCGCCGCTCAAGTCAAGTGGCGTTTGCCCCGTGTGCTGTGGCTCATCACGAAACGGCCACCGGCCCGGCTGCGCGCTGTTGCACGCAATCGAGCAGCCACCGCTCGGGGAGCCTGCGGCCGCCTGAACTGGCGCGACATCGCCAGAGTCGGCTCAGTCGGACAGGCGCTGAGCCAGTTCGAGCGCCTCTTCAAGTGAGGCGAAGCTCAGTTGCGCTGTGTAGCCGCGGGCGGCGGCGCGGACCTTCACGTCCGCACCCAGCGCCATACCGAGCGCATCGCCGATCTGAGTGATCGCCTCTTGGCGGTCTGGATGGTCGCCCCCGGCGTGCTTTGCGCCGCGCTTCGCCGGCGCCGGCTCTGATCCATCGCCCGCCGATCGAGCCCGAGCTTCGAGCTCCCTTACCGACCAGCCGCCGCTCACAGCCTGACGCGCCAGATTCCGGCGTATAGCGTTGTCCCCGACCAGCAACAGGGCGCGACCGTGACCTTCGCTGAGGTCGCGGCGCTCGAGCAGCTCGAGCGCCTCATCGGGCAGGTCGAGCAGGCGGATCAGGTTCGAGACCGCAACGCGGCTGCGACCGACACGCAGGCCGACATCTTCGCGCGTGAGGCCGAGCTCCTCCACGAGACCGGCGCAGGCACGCGCCTCGTCGACCGGGTTGAGGTCCTCCCGCGCCATGTTCTCGATCACCGCGAGCTCGAGCGATGCAGCGTCATCGTGCTGACGAACAACCGCCGGGATCGTGTCGAGTTCGGCGATCTGTGCCGCGCGCCAGCGGCGCTCGCCGGCGATCAGCTCGTAGCGTCCGCCGGCCACGGGACGCACAAGCACCGGCTGGATCACGCCCCTGGACTTGATCGACTCGGCGAGCGCGATCAGCGACTCCTCGTCGAATTGCCGGCGCGGCTGATGTGGGTTGGCGTTGAGGAGCTCGAGCGGGACCTGTCGCAGATCCTCCTGCTTGTCCTGCGGTGCGGCAGCCAGGATCGCGGCGAGGCCACGGCCCATGCCCTTGGTCTTCTCAGCCACGCGAAGCGACCTCCTTGGCCAGTTCGAAATATGCGGTAGCACCCGCTGAGTGCGGGTCGTGGTGAATCACCGGCTTGCCGAAGCTCGGCGCCTCGCCGATCCGGACGTTGCGGGGGATAACGGTGTCGAAGACCAGGTCGGGGAAATGGGTCTCGATCTCATGTTTCACATCCTGCGCCAGCCTGGTGCGCGCGTCGTACATCGTCACGACCATGCCGGAGATCGTGAGCCGCGGATTCAGCTCGCGCTGCACGAGCTTGAGCGTGTCCAGCAGGCCGGCGAGACCCTCGAGCGCGAAGTACTCGGCCTGAACGGGTACGAGCACGCGGTCGGCCGCGACCAGCGCGTTCACCGTCAGCGGCCCGAGTGACGGCGGGCAATCCAGCAGCGTGAAGGCGTAGCGCTCGCGCACGCCGGTCAGGCCCTGCTTGAGCCGCGTCTCCGACCCCGGGATCCGCGGAAGCTCGACGTTCGCACCGGCCAGGTCGGGACTGGCGGGCGCGACCCAGAGATGCTCGATCGGGCTCGCGACAGCGACCTGTTCGATCGTCGCGGCGCCGCTCAGCAACTCGTAGACGTTCGGCTCGATGTTCTTCTCCAAACCGACGCCGACGGTCGCGTTGCACTGCGGATCGATGTCGACGAGCAACGAGTCATACCCGGCCTCGGCAATGCAGGCGGCGAGGTTCACCGCGGTCGTCGTCTTGCCGACACCGCCCTTCTGATTCGCAATCGCATAGATGCTTCCCATTGGTCGTGTGGAAGCTAGCGAGCGCGACGCCGCTGGATGCCGGCGAACCCACGGATCTGCCGCTAAATGCGACGAATCCGGCCCTTAGCTCGCCTGCGACCGACCGAGTGGCCGCTTTCGTGCAACACCATCGCGGCGCGGGAAGCGATCCGGCGTGGGCGAGGATTTCGCCATCACATGCAGATACCGGTTGAGCGCCCGCGCGTACGGCTCGACCTGCAGCGGCTCCTCAATCGATAGACCGAGGATCTCTGCGGCCCGGCGGCCGGCGGCCTCGTCTTCGGGGTCACGCTGCCCGCGCCAGGCGACCAGCGCACCCCCAAGGCGCAAAAGGGGCGCAGCGTACTCGGCGACGATGTCGAGTGGGGCCAGCGCCCTGGCGCTGACCACATCCATACATCCGATTCCCGCGGCCCACGTTTCCGCGCGGCCATGGATGACGTCGACGTTGGTCAGGCCGAGCTCGGCCGCTGCCGACCGCATGAATTCGCACTTGCGGCCATTGCCTTCAACGAGGCTCACGTGCAGCCCCGGAAGCGCGATCGCGAGGGGAATCCCCGGCACTCCAGCTCCCGCGCCAAGGTCGGCCAACTCGCGCGCGTCGCGAATCAGCTGCAGCTCGAGGCCGACCAACGCATCCGCGAGATGATCGTCGCGAACTCGCACTGGATCACGGACGGTCGTCGGGGCGTGTTCATCGGTCGCAAGGATCTCGCCGTACCGTCCCAACTGCGAGGCCTGCCCCGACGACAGGCCGAATCGCGCTACGAGACGCTCCAGCCCCGGGATCGGTTGCCGCTCAGCCATCCACGCCCCGACCGGCGGCGCGCGCCTGCTCACGGGCGATGAACGCGGCGTACTTGGTACGCATCTCGTCAAATCGCGCGGCGGCATGGCCGTCCAACTCGGGGCGTACGTGCTCCTCGAGCAGCGGGAGCAGATCCTCCACCAGCGTGCGACCCCGCGCCATCCATTGGTAGTAGGACCGGCCGCCGTGGTTGTAGGGCCCGTACAGCTTCGTTCTTGGGAAGCGTTCCATCAGCCAGTGAAAGAGCGCCTCATGGCGAGTGTGCATGCGCAACGTCACCTGAGGCTGTTTGCCGTCGCCACCAAACGAGCCTTCGCCGATAAGCAGCCCAACGAAGAGGCCCCGGTCGAAGTCGGTCAGGTCTGCCACGTAACAGGTTGTAGCTGGAAGACTGTTTCACCGTCAAGAAAAACGTGAAACGCGTTCGACCACAACCCCCGACACTCCGCACCTGCTTCCGTCCGCGCCCACCGCCATATTCGAGCCGTGCTTCTGCTCGTGACCGGTGCGAGCGGAGTCGGCAAGACAACGGTCCGCAGGCTGCTCCAACCTCAACTGATACCTGACGTTGAGTGTGTCGAGCTATCCGATCTTTCGCCGTATCCACGAGCCCAGCGGCTTCAATGGCGACAGCAGACCACTGAGCTGGCCGTCCAGCGTACGGTTCGACTTCAGCGTGAGGGTCGGCACCTTCTGCTCTGTGGTGATCCAGTCGCGGCCGTCGAAGTAGTCGCCGCACCCTCCGCGCACCTCCTCGACGGCTTCGCGGCGTGCATCCTCGATGCGACCAAACAAGCGCAGGAAGCCCGGCTGCTGGCGCGCGGCGACGATCCCGCGCTGCTCGTCCACCACCACGCATTCGCCGAGTGGATGCGAGCCCAGGCAACAGACCCCCTCCACATGCTCGAGGTCGTGGCGACCAACGGCTGGGATCAAATGCGCTGGGACCGCATCCCCGCGCTCGCGGCCCACTGGCACCTCAACGTGATCGACACCGCCGACCGCACGCCAAAAGCTGTCTCAGGCACCGTCCTAGCCTGGATCCGCTCGGTATTGGCCGGCAACGAACCGGCCCTCCACATCACCAACTTGCCCCCGTCCCCTACGTGAGGATCACTCGCCGCCGACGGCGGCGGTGAGCCGACCGCCGGCGTCTGGGTGGCTCCTGTTGGGCCTTACGGGGCCACTCGGTCAGGCTCTGACTGAGAACAAACCCGGCGACAACGGTGTCGTGGCGGAAGAAAGGGCCCAACAGCAGCCACCGACCACCACAACAAAGCAGGTCTCAGTCACTCAAGGGCGCGACGACGAGACGCCGCGCGGGCTCTTGGCCCTCGGAATAAGTCTCGACGTCGAAGCGGCCCTTCAGATGCTCGTGCACGACCTTGCGCTCCTGTGCGCCCATCGGCTCGAGCGGCACCGGATGGCGCTCACGTACGGCCGTCTCGGCAGCCTGGTCGGCAACGGCGTGCAGCGTCGCGGCACGGCGTTCGCGATAGCCGGCGGCATCGACCGTCAGCGGCCGGCGCTCGTCGATCCCGTGGAACGCGATGCGGTAGGCCAAGTGCTGGATCGCATCAATGGTCTGCCCATGGTGGCCGATCAGCAGCGCGAGATCGGGACCGACGAATTCCGCGGTAATCGCCTCGCCCGAGTCCTCGACGCGAACCTCTGCCTGCACGCCGGCCGCCTCTGCGATCGACTCGAGGATCTCCTCGATGTACTCGATCGTCTCGGCGTCGTCTTCAGCGGACATAGCTCGCTACCTCCTGCGCCCCGAGCGCTTCTTCTTCTTCCGCGGTGGCCGCGGTGGTGTTGCCGGTGTACGGCTCGACGGAGCAGCGCTACGCGACGACGAATCCCCATCGTTGCGGGGTCCACGGACGTTCCGCAACAGTGCACCGAGGCCACCGCCGCCGTCTTCGTCATCGTCGCCTGCGTCCTCGACCGCGGCCGATGCGGGCAGCGGGCCCATCATGCGCTTGATCGTGTACTGCTGAGCCATCGTCCACGAGTTGGTCGTGATCCAGTAGATGATCAGGCCCGCCGGGAAGCGGATGATGAATAGCACGAAGAACACCGGCAGGAACATCATCATGTTTCGCTGGGTGCGATCCATGGTCGGTGCCGACATCAGCAGCGTCGAAGCCATCTGGGTGCCGATGTAGAGAATGATCAGCAGCACCAGCGTGACGCCGGTAGCGGTGCTGGTGATGTCGTGCACGAACAGGAAACCGGCGCCCTGATAGTGCGGTCCGCAGGCCGTCGTCTGTCCGAGCGACAGCGCGTGGGCGGTCTTCTCCGACACACTCGGATGGCTGGCCATGTAGGTCTTCTGGTAGTGCGCCTGGAACGCCGCCTGCGTCTTCCCGCAGATGTCGGTGCGCAGGTTCTTGCGCAGCATGTAGTAGAGCGAGATGAAGACCGGGAACTGCGCGACCAGGGGTAGACACGAGCCGAGCGGATTGACGTCGTTCTCGCGGTAGAACTTCATCATCTCTTCCTGCTGGCGCTGCTTGTCCTCCTTGTACTTCTTCTGAATCGCCTTCATCTGCGGCTGCAGGTGCTGCATCTTCCGCATCGAGTGGAACTGCCTGATCGACAGTGGGACCATCACCAGGCGCACGCTGACGGTCAGCAGCACGATCGACCAGCCCCAGGAGGCTCCGAGGTTGTCGTGGTAGAACTTGATCACTGCCGCGAAGACGTCGATCAGCGGCTGGAAGATGTTTGCGGTGATGAGCATGGTCAGGCGCCTGGCGCCGGCGTCCGCGACTTGAACAGTCGCTGATCTTCGACGGGATCAAACCCGCCGTGGCTGAGAGGGTTGCACCTCAGCAACCGCCATCCGGCAAGCACAAGCCCGCGGAGTATGCCGAACTTGCTGATCGCCTGCACGGCGTACTCAGAACACGAGGGGTAGTACTTGCAGCGCTGCCCCGTGAGCGGGGACACAGTTTTCTGGTAAAGCTTGATCGGAGCGGTCAATACCGCCCGGGCGGGACCTGACGCCGTGATCATTCGTCCTCGTCCTCGTGCTCGTCGTCGTCCCCGGCGCTCGCGGTCGCCGGCGCCTGCTCGCCCACGTCGGGCGCCGACTCGGCAGCCTCTACGACCGCAACGTCGCCAGCGAGCTCGAGCGGGCGCGCTCCACCGACGCCGTCAACCTTGTCGATCAGCGCGCGCAGCGCGGCATGAATCCCGCTCAACCCATCGTTCTCCGCGATCTGACGCGCACCGGGCCGAGCGATCACCACGGCGTCGGCGCCGATCGGCAGCCGTTCCGCCTCCTGTGCGAACGCCTCGCGCAGCAGCCGCTTGACGCGGTTGCGCTCGACAGCGCCGCCGACCTTCCTGGAAACGGATAGGCCAAGCCGCGGTGGCTCATCGCTTCCGCGCGGGAACACGTACAGCACGAGGTCGCGGCCGGCGTGAGACCGGCCGTTGCGCATCACGCGATCGAAATCAGCGCTTCTGGAGAGCCGCCCACGGCGAGGCGAACGTGCGCCCGCCACGGACCACCTACACCGTCAGGCGCTTGCGGCCCTTGTCACGGCGCCGCTTCAGCACGTCACGCCCGGCACGCGTCAGCATGCGCGCACGGAATCCGTGCGTACGAGCGCGCTTACGTTTCTTTGGTTGGTAGGTCCTCTTCATGGCAAATCCTCCCGGCCGCAGCCGGAGTCGGCATCGCAGTATACGCAGGCGTTGTGGAAACGCTCGATCCCCGCACTGAACGCGTCCGGTCCATGGTGTATCAGGCTCGCGAGCTTTTTCCCGCGCTTTGCGTCAACGGCCAATCTCGCACCCCCGCGCTCGCACACGGCAGAGCTATATTCGCCACCCCGGCCTGCAATCGGCCCGGGCCTCACGAATACGTATTGACTCAGCAGTTAGGAGCCGCCGGGAGTTGCCTGCGCACCTCGAGCTAACCCCTGCCTGGCAGGACATAAAAACCCGTTTGCGCAGCGCCGTGGGCGAATCGACCTACGACGTCTGGCTGTCCTCGCTCGAGGTCAACGGCTGGGACGGCAGCGTGCTGATCCTCAAGGCCGAGCGCGGGAAGGAGGGCTGGCTCGCCGGCCGCTACGGCCAGCTGCTCGAGCGCTGCGCCCAGGACGTGCTCGGACCGAGTACGACGGTCGCGTTCGCCGGTGAGCCCGCCGCCCAGGCACACGCCGCGCTCGCACACGCCGGCCGCTCCACTCATACGCCCAACGGCGAGGAGTTCAACCCCCGTCACACCTTCGACCAGTTCGTGATCGGCGACGGCAACCGCCTCGCGCACGCCGCCGCGCTGGCGGTGGCGGAGGCACCCGGGCAGGCATACACGCCGCTGTTCCTGCACGCTCCGCCCGGGCTTGGCAAGACCCATCTGCTCAACGCGATCGCGAACTTCATCCGCAGCTACGACCCGGCGACGACCGTCCGCTACACGACCGTCGAGGCGTTCACCAACGGCTTCATCGCCGCGCTCAAGGGCGAGGCGCTCGACCGCTTCAAGCGCCTCTACCGTGACGTCGACGTGCTGCTGATCGACGACGTGCAGTTCCTCGCGAGCAAGGCCAAGACCGAAGAGGAGTTCTTTCACACCTTCAACGCACTGCAGGACTCAGGGCGCCAGCTCGTGCTCACGTGCGACCGCCTGCCGAGTCAGCTCACGGGGATCGAGCAGCGTCTGCGCGAGCGCTTCGAGTCGGGCCTGGTGGCACACCTGACCCCGCCCGACTGGGCGACGCGCATCACGATCCTGCGCAAGCGCGCAGCCGTCGACAACATCGAGATCGACGATCACGAGGTGTTCGAGGTCATCGCCGAGCGCATCACCGACAACGTCCGCTCGCTTGAGGGCGCGTTGATCCGGATCGTCGCGCACCACTCGCTGACCGGCCAGCCGATCGATCGTCAGCTGGCGATAACCGTGCTCAACGCGATCCGCCCGATCGCCGTGCGCTCCACCGCCGCCGGCGCCGCGGGCGCGCCCGTGACGATCCCGGCGATCCAGCAGCTCGTCGCCAGTCACTTCAGCCTGGCGGTCACCGACCTCACCGGGGCGAGTCGCCTGGGGCAGGTCGCCTGGGCCCGCCAGTTGGCGATCTATCTCGTGCGCGAACTCACCGACACCCCGCTGCAGCGCATCGGTGACGCCTTCGGCGGACGCAACCACGCCACCGTCCTGCATGCCTGCAAGCGCGTCTCGGACCGCATCACTGTCAACAACGACGACGCCGCCGACCTTCAGGACCTCAACGACGCACTCGCGCGTCAACAGTGACGACCGCCGCTGTTGACAGACTGAGCCGTTGGCTCGCACACAACTTTGCCGCTAACTCCGTACAACGCCTGACTTCTCAACAGCTTCTCTGCTCCCTATGACTTCTACATTCCTTCAAAGGATTTCATCGTGAAGATCTCACTCGACCGCGATGCACTTCTCACCCAGCTGCAGGCCGTGACGCGAGTTGCCTCAACCCGCACCGCGATCCAAGCGCTTTCAGGAGTGCAGCTGGCCGCTTCCGGATCCAGGTGCGAACTGCGCGCGACTGATACCGATGTCAGCCTCCGGGTGCCACTCGATGCCGAGATCACACGCGAGGGTGTCGTCGTGATCCCCGCCCGGCTGCTGCTCGACGTCGTCCGTTCTCTGCCTCAGCCGTCGGTCTCGCTCGAGCTGCGACCGGCCGAGCAGGATGTCGAGCTGCTCTCCGGCAACGCCACCTTCCACATCCGCACGCTGCACGCCGAGGATTTCCCGCCGTTCCCCGAGCTCGACCCCGGCTCCGCCATCTCGCTGCCCGTCAAAGCTTTCGTCGAGACGGCCACGAAGGTCTCCGGTTCGGCGTCGCGCGATGAGACCCGGCCGGTGCTCACCGGCATCCTCGTTTCCGCGTCCGGAAGCGAGGTGCGGATGGTCGCCACCGACTCCTACCGCCTGAGCGTCAAGGAGACGACACTTGACACGCCGCTGAGCGCCGCCTTCGAGGTCAATGTGCCGGCGCGCGCGCTCCAGGAGCTCGCCCGCCTCGCAACCCACGCCGAAGACGAGCAGCTGACGATCAGCGTCCGCCAGAACCAGGTCGTGTTCGCGCTCGGGGAGGTCGTGCTGTCGTCGCGCCTGATCGACGGCCAGTTCCCGAACTACCGCCAACTGCTCCCCGAGGCCTTCGAGCATGAGCTGCGCATCGCCGGCCCCGAGCTGCGCGATGTCGTGCGCAGGATCAGCCTGCTGGCGCAGAAGAACGCGCCGCTGCGACTGTCGTTCGCACCCGGCGAGCTGACGGTCTCGGCCCAGACGCCCGACATCGGTGAGGCGCGCGAATCGCTTCCGGTGAGCTTCCAGGGCGAGCCGCTCGAGATCGGGTTCAACCCGGAGTTCCTGCGCGACGGCCTCGAGGCGATAGAGGACGCGGACGTATTGCTCAAGCTGATCAGCCCGCTGCGTCCCGGCCTGCTCGAGACCGGCGATGGCAGCGGCTTCGTCTACCTGATCATGCCGATCAGGCTGAACGTCTAGGCGCGATTCGGCGCCGCCTCCCGGACGATGCGCGTCGTCTCCGTCAGCGTCCGCAACTTCCGCAGCTACGAGGCGGCCGCCGCCCCGCTGGGCGGCGGCTTGACGGTGGTCTGGGGCCCCAACGGCGCCGGCAAGACGAACCTGCTCGAGGCGATCTACTTCGGCTGCACCGGCCGCTCGTGCCGTACCGGCAACGACCGTGAGCTGGTCCGCTTCGGCGCCGATACGACGCGCGTCGCCGTCGGCGCCGAGGATGAGCTCGGCCATCACGAGCTGACGGTCGGCTTCACGCCCGGCGAACCCAAGCGCATGACCGTCGATGGCGCTCAGGTCGAGCGGCTGTTGGATGCACCGAACCGGCCGCTGGTCAGCGTCTTTCTGCCCGACCGCCTGGAGCTGGTCAAGGGCGTCCCGGCGCTGCGCCGCGCACACCTCGACCAGTTCGTGACCGCGCTCTGGCCGGCGCGCGCAGCCACACGCCGCGCGTACGCCCAGGCGCTGGCGCAGCGCAACGCGCTGATCGGACGGCTGCGCGTGGGTGCCGGCTCGCAATCGACGATCGATGCCTGGGACGCGCAACTGGCCGAGGCCGGGCTCGCGCTGATGGCAGACCGCCGCGAGGCCGTTGCGATCACATCGGAGAGCTTCGGTGACGTCTGCGAGCGGCTCGGACTCGACGGCGAGCCGGAGATCAGCTATCGCCCGCGATCACGCGCCTCCACCGTGAGCGAGTTCGTCGAAGAGCTGCGCGACCGCCTTCAGGCCGACATCGAGCGCGGCTTCACCGAGCATGGACCGCATCGCGATGACCTCGTGATCACGCGTGTCGGCCACTCGCTGCGTACCTACGGCTCCCAGGGGCAGCAGCGTCTGGGACTGCTCGCGCTGCTGCTGGCCGAACGGCTTGTGATCGGGACGCTGCGGCCCGCCACGCCGCTGATGTTGCTCGACGACGTGATGAGCGAGCTCGACCACGACCGCCGCGCAGCGCTCGTCGAGCTGCTGACCGAGGGTGGAGGCCAGGCGTTGATCACGACCACCGACCTCGAGCACGTCCCCGGCGTGTTCGCTGCGGGCGTCGCACGGATCGCGGTCGAGCACGGCACACTGGCGGAAGATGTGACCGCCGAGTCGGTTCCACGATGAGCCCACGGCGCCGCTCCCCGCGACCGATCGCAGGTGCACTCGGGGCCGCGCGCGGGAGTTGGCAGCCGCCCTCGCCACTGGGCCGCGCGCAGACCGCGTGGGATCAGATCGGGCGTGTCTGGGTCGAGGTCGTCGGTGCTCACGGCCCCTATATCGTCGAGCGCACGAACGTCGTCAGCCTCAAGGCCGGGGTGCTGACCGTGAGCTGTTCGGAGTCGGTTGTCGCCGACACCTTGCAGCTCGAATCCGAGCGCGTTTTGGAGCAGCTCAACAGTCAGCTCGAGGGTGATCCCATCACCCGCCTGAAGTGCGTTACGGGCAGCCGTTGATGAGGCCCTCGAATACCGGCGATTTGCAGGCAAAAAACCAGCCTGCGCAGGGCCGGTAAAGCGGCGTTATGTGCTATTCTTCTGTACACCAAGCTTCGACGCCCCGGCACGCAGGAAGGCATCGCGTGGACGGGGCGTCTCAACGTCAATCGGAGGATCGTTGACGAACGACGACGGCGCCGAGCGCCCCAATACACCGCAGAGCTACGACGCTGAGAACATCCAGGTGCTCGAGGGACTGGAGGCGGTCCGCAAGCGCCCGGGTATGTACATCGGCTCGACCGGCGAGCGCGGGCTCCACCATCTCGTCTACGAGGTTGTCGACAACTCTGTCGATGAGGCTCTGGCCGGCCGCAACGACACCGTCGCGGTCACGATCCATCCGGACAACTCGGTCACGGTCGTCGACCGTGGCGCCGGCATCCCCGTCGCGACGATGGAGAAGGAGGGCAAGTCGGCGCTCGAGGTCGTGCTGACTGTGCTCCACGCCGGCGGCAAGTTCGGTGAGGGCGGCGGCTACAAGGTCTCAGGCGGTCTCCATGGCGTCGGCGTGTCGGTGGTCAACGCGCTCTCGGAGCGGCTCGACGCCGAGGTTCGACGCGACGGCTTCGTCTGGCGTCAGAGCTATGAGCGCGGCGCTCCGCTGGGGCCGATCGCCAAGGGCGAGGCGACCAGCGAGCACGGCACGACGATCACCTTCCTGCCCGACGCGGACATCTTCGAGTCGCTCGACTTCAACTTCAAGACGCTCGAGGAGCGTCTGCGCGAGACCGCCTTCCTGACCAGGGATCTGCGCATCTCGATCGTCGACGAGCGCGGCGAGGGTGCCAGCGCCCAGTTCCACTACGAGGGTGGCATCACCGACTTCGTCGGCTACCTCAACGAGAACAAGGAACCGATTCACGGCAAGGTCATCAGCTTCGAGGGCGAGTCCGTCGAGGGCTCCGTCGAGGTCGCGATGCAGTGGAACGGCTCCTACCAGGAGTCGGTGTTCTCGTTCGCCAACAACATCAACACGCACGAGGGCGGCTCCCACCTCAGCGGCTTCCGCTCGGCACTGACCGGAGTTATCAACAAGTACGCGCGCGACATCGGCGAGCTCAAGGAGAAGGACGAGAACCTCAGTGGCGAGGACGTCCGCGAGGGCCTCACGGCGGTCATCTCGGCGAAGCTATCCGAGCCGCAGTTCGAGGGCCAGACCAAGACCAAGCTCGGCAACCCGGGCATGGCCGGCTTCGTGCAGTCGATCGTCAACGCACGACTGGCGGAGTGGCTCGAGGAGAATCCCCAGGACGCCCGCCGCGTCATCCGCAAGGCCGTGTCCGCCGCGCAAGCGCGCGCGGCGGCACGCAAGGCACGCGACCTCACGCGCCGCAAGACGGTGCTCGGTAACTCGACGTTGCCGGGCAAGCTCTCGGACTGCTCGGTCAAGGATCCATCGCTGGCCGAGATCTTCATCGTCGAGGGCGACTCCGCCGGCGGGTCGGCCGTCGACGCACGCGACCGCAACACGCAGGCGATCCTGCCGCTGCGCGGCAAGATCCTCAACGTCGAGAAGAGCCGCATCGACAAGGTTCTCGCGAACACCGAGATCCAGGCGCTGATCACCGCGATCGGCACCGGCGTGCGCGACGAGTTCGACATCGAGAAGGCGCGCTACCACAAGATCGTGCTGCTGACCGACGCCGACGTCGACGGCGCGCACATCCGCACGCTGGCGCTGACGCTGCTGTTCCGCGAGATGCAGCCGTTGATCGAGGCCGGCTATGTCTACATCGCAAAGCCGCCGCTCTACCGGTTGACGCGCGGGCAGAAGCACCGCTACATCGAGCGCGACTCCGAGCTCGAGGAGATCCTGCTCGGTGACAAGTTCGAGAAGATCGAGGTCACCGACCACGACGGCAAGGACTTCAAGCTCACCGAGGCGCGTTGGCAGCGGTTCACGCGCCTGCTCAAGCAGTACCAGGGCTGGGCCGCGGCGCTGCGGACCGCTCACGGCCAGGGGGTCGTCTCGTTCATGCAGCAGGCGCGCCTGCTCGAAGGTGGCGTCGCGACGCTCGACGCGTTGCGCGCGCATCTCGCCGCGAACGCCACGCCCAACGGTCATGCCTACACGACCGAGCTGCTGTCCGAGGATCCGTTCGAGATCGTCGTCAAGACGATCGAGACCAAGACCGGCCTGGCGACGACGCACCGCGTCCGCCGCGCGGTGCTCGACGCGAACGAGTACAGCCGCCTCGCGCATGTGCACGAGGACCTCGCCGGGCTCGTCGGCAGCCCGCCGTTCCACATCACGCTCGGCGACAACGCCTTCGACGCGGTCTCGTTCGAGGAACTGCGCGAGGGGATCCTCGAGGTCGCGCAGAAGGGCGTCTCCTACTACCGCTTCAAGGGCCTGGGCGAGATGGATCCGGAGGAGCTGCGGGAGACCACGATGGATCCGTCGTCACGCACGCTCGTGCAGGTCACGATGGAGGACGCCAGCGCCGCGGACCGCGTGTTCTCGATGCTGATGGGCGATCAGGTCGAACCGCGCCGCCAGTTCATCGAGGAGAACGCCCGCCTCGTCAGCAACCTGGACGTATAGAAGGGACTTGTAGATGGCCACGATTGACACCCTCGGCGGCGGCAACATCGAGCCGCGTGGGCTCGAGGAGGAGATGCGCTCCGCGTATCTCGATTACGCGATGTCGGTCATCGTCGGGCGTGCACTCCCCGACGTGCGTGACGGTCTGAAGCCCGTCCACCGCCGCGTGCTGCACGTGATGAACGAGAACGGGCTGGCGCCGAATCGCAAGCACGTGAAGTGCGCACAGATCGTCGGCGACGTGATGGGCAAGTACCACCCCCACGGCGACAGCGCGATCTACGACGCGCTCGTACGTCTCGCCCAGAGCTTCTCGATGCGCTACAAGCTCGTCGACGGGCACGGCAACTTCGGCAACATCGATGGCTGGCCGGCCGCAGCGATGCGCTACACCGAGGCGCGGCTCGAGAAGCTCGCGACCGAGATGCTGCGCGACATCGACCAGGACACGGTCGATTTCGTTCCGACCTACGACGGCAACACGCGCGAACCGCTGGTGCTGCCGGCGCGCTTCCCGAACCTGCTCGTCAACGGCAGCTCCGGCATCGCCGTCGGCATGGCGACCAACATCCCGCCGCATAACCTGCGCGAGGTCGTTGCCGCCACGATCGCCTACATCGACGATCCGGCGATCGAGCTCGAGGGTCTGATGCAGCACCTCAAGGGCCCGGACTTCCCGACGGCCGGAACGATCCTCGGCCGCGACGGGATCCGTGACGCCTACGCCACCGGCCGTGGCAGGGTCCGGATGCAGGGCAAGGCTCACATCGAGCCGATCGGTCAGGGCAAGGAGGCGATCATCGTCACCGAGCTGCCCTACCAGGTCCGCAAGGGCGGCGACGGAGGCCTGATCGAGAAGCTCTCAAACCTCGTCGAGGAGAAGAAGATCCCCGAGATCAGCGATCTTCGCGACGAGTCCGACCGCCGTGGAATGCGGATCGTGATCGAGCTCAAGCGCGAGGCGATCCCGAAGGTCGTCCTCAACAAGCTCTACAAGCACACGCCGCTGCAGACCACCTTCGGCGTCAACATGGTCGCGCTCGTCGACAACGTGCCGCGCACGCTGTCGCTGCGTGAGGTGCTCGGCCACTACGTCGACCACCAGCGCGAGGTCGTCGTGCGCCGCACGAAGTACGAGCTGCGCCAGGCCGAGGCACGGGCCCACATCCTCGAGGGCCTGCTGATCGCGCAGGACAACCTCGACGAGGTCATCGCCCTGATCCGCGGGTCGCGCGATCCCGAGCAGGCACGGCTCGGCCTGGTCGAGCGCTTCGAGCTCACGGTGATCCAGGCCGAGGCGATCCTGCAGCTGACGCTGCGTCGCCTGACGGCGCTCGAGGCCGACAAGATCAAGCAGGAGCACGCGGATCTGACCGAGCGGATCGCGGAGCTACGCGAGATCCTCGGCGACGAAGCCAAGGTCTACGGCCTGATCAAGGACGAGCTTGCGGAGATCGCCGAGACCTACGGCGATGAGCGCCGCACGCTGATCACCCACGCCGAGGGTGAGATCGACATCGAGGACCTGATCGCCGATCAGCAGATGGTGATCTCGATCACCAACTCGGGCTACATCAAGTCGCTGCCGCTCTCGACCTACCGCCAGCAGCACCGCGGCGGTGTCGGCGTCAACGGGATGGACACCAAGGACGACGATTACATCGAGCACCTGTTCGTGACGTCAACGCATGACTTCCTGCTGTTCTTCACGAACCGCGGCAAGATCTATCGGCTCAAGGTCTATGACCTGCCCGAGCAGTCACGGACCGCACGCGGTCGCGCCCTCGTCAACCTGCTGCCACTGCGTGAGGGCGAGCGCGTTCAGTCGGTGCTCAACACGCGCGACTTCACCGAGGGCAAGTTCCTCGTGTTCGCGACCCGCAAGGGCATGATCAAGAAGACCGCGTTCCTCGCCTACAACACGCCGATCAAGGCCGACGGCATCATCGCGATCAACATCCGTGATGACGACGAGCTGATCGCGGTGCGCAAGACCAGCGGTGACGACGACATCATCATGGTCTCGCGCTCGGGTCAGGCCTCCCGCTTCCGCGAGGCGCAGGTCCGCGCGATGGGCCGCGACACCTCGGGCGTCCAGGGCATGAACGTCAAGGCCAAGGGCAATGCCGTGCTCGCGATGGACGTCGCTCGCGACGATCAGGAACTGCTGGTCGTAACCGAGAACGGCTACGGCAAGCGCACGCTGATCTCCGAATATCCGGTCAAGGGCCGCGGCACGATGGGCGTCAAGACGATCCAGCTGACGGAGAACAAGGGCGCGCTCGCCGGCGCGCTGGTCGTGCGTGAGCACGACGAGCTCGTCTTCATCTCCCAGAACGGCATGGTCCAGCGCACATCGGTGCGTGGCATCAGCCGCTACGGCCGCAGCTCCCAGGGCGTGCGCCTGATGAAGTTCCGCGGTGAGGACGATCAGGTCAGCGCGGTCGCGCTCGTCGCCGAGAGCGATTCGCCTGCGGCCGACGTCGTCGACGGCGAGCTGCCCGACGGCGAGCTGCCCGACGGCGAGGGTACCGTCGCGGGCGACGCCTCCGAAGGTGTCATCGCGATCGGCGATGGTGACCCCGCGGAGCCGGCCGACCTGGCCGGCGCGGAGCCGGCCGATGACGAGCCGGCAGACGAGGACTTCGCCGACGAGCCCGAGGGCGACGGCGCCGACGAGTAACCGTCGGCGCGGCCCTCAGGCGGCGTAACGCTGGGCCGCTCGTGCGCGAGCGCGGGCGGCCACCACCTCGCGATCACGCGGCGGCGCCGCGGTCTCGAGGTCGGCCAGCAGGTGCGCGGAGATATGGGCGATCTCGTGGACGGCGCGGTGAAACGCCTCCTCGTTGGCCTTTGACGGCTTCGTGAAGCCGCTGATCTTGCGCACGTACTGCAGCGCGGCGGCGTCGATCTCGTCGCTGGTCGCGGGCGGATCGAAGTTGTAGAGGGTGCGGATGTTTCTACACATGCGCTCAGCCTACACCGCGCGGCCGGCTCTCCTGGAGGTCTTGGGACCGGAGTCCTTTTCGGTCGCCGAACCGTTGAACTGATGAATTAGCGGGTCGCGGGGCTTCAGCGTCTCCCTGCGAACGACCCCCGATCCAAGACCTGAGCTTGCGTTGCTCGCGCGGTGTGGGCCTCGCTAGAGCTGGGTGCGTTCGACGAACCAGCCCAGGGAGGTGCCCTTGTGGGTGCTGCCGTTGTAGTTGCCGACGGCCGTGCAGGTGCTGGCCACGCAGGAGACGCCCACCAGCGAGCTGCCGCCGCGCTGGCGTGACTGGCGCGGCACCGCCGCGGCGCCGTGCCGCCACCGGCCCCCCGTCAAGCGGTCGACCAGCGGCCGCTCGGTCGCGCCGCTGCCGCTGTACCCGACGGCGATGCAGGCGCCCGCACGCGTGCATGAAACCGAAGTGAGCGCGCCGGATCCCTGCTGACCCGGGCCGAGAGCGGTCCAGCGACCATTCTGCTGTTCTGCCGCAAACGGCGCCAGCTTGCCAGCGACGGTGGCGCTGCCGACCGCCAGGCAGTGGCCACGGGAACACGAGACCGAGGCGAGGCTTGCGGTGCTCGCGGCCTCCGGCAGCGGAATCCCCGCGAGCGTCCAGCTCCCAGCGTTCAGCGTGTCCGCGAAGAGCTCGGTGGGGGTCGGCTCGACGCCCGGCCAGACCTCGCCGACCACGACACAGCGTTGGGCGGTGACGCAGGCGACGCCCTCGAAGCTCGAAAACGGCTCCGCCGAGGCGACCGGGACGGCCGCCTGGGCCGTGACCGGAACGGGGGGCGCCGAATCCTGGCTCCAGCGCCGGCCGTCCCACCGCTCGAGCACCGGCAGGTCGGTCTCGCAGATCGGGCCCGAGATGCTATCGGCCGGGCAGTCGACCGTGGTGTGGGTCGACGAGTTACCCACTGCGAAACACAGAGAGCTCGACTGGCAGGCTGTGGATGTGAGCGCCTCGCCGTAGAGCGATGGCGGTCCCACCAACGGCATCCGCGTCCACATATGCCGGGTCACACGAAAGGCCCTGAATCCACGGAGGGATCCACCGGTGGCGACGCAGTTCCCGGGTCGGCAGGTGATCGCGTCGGCGAACGGAACCTTCTGATCGTTCGCGACCACCCCGTCGGTCAGATCCGCCGACATCCCTCCGCGGGCGCCGCTGCCGACGACTACGCAGCTGCCGGCGGACACGCACGAGATCGCTGACACCGACGCGCCGTCCGTCAACTGAAGATCGGTCACCCGCCACCGCACCGTCGCCGACGCAGCCGTGCCGGCCCCGGTCGCCAACACTCCGACCGCCAGGCCAACAAGCCAGCCAGTCCGCGTAGCCAGTCGGGAAAGCCGGCGACCGCTCATCGCGAGAGATCTATCAGCAGCGTCGGTCCCGGGTCAACCTGGGCGCGCCCTGAATCGGCCCGGCCCTTAAACACGAAGGGCGCCGTCGACACGGCGCCCTTCGCCACTTCTAGCTGGCATCGCTGCGATCGGTACGTGCTCGCCGAAGGGACCAGGTCGGCACCAAAAGCAGTGGTGTCACGGTGGGACTCCGCCTAGGGCGGTCAGCCATCCGACCTAGTGGCCGGACACCTCCAGGGTCCCGCAAGTACTGTCAGACAGGTGGACCACCTCCTTTCTCTGGTACTACACACCTTACAACGCTGAGCGGCAGACATCAGCCGAATTGCGGCCCGCTTTATGCGATTGAGCCGCCTCGGCCGTCCGCCACCGCTCGGCCGCGGATCAGGCGGCGAGCGAGTCGGTCGCGCGACCGGCGAGGTACTGCTTCCAGGTCGCGGGGATCCGCGGGCTGGCGACCTGGATAAAGATGTCCGGGTTGGGTGTGCGCGGTGACCGCGCGAGCGCCATTCCGGCCTGACGCGGGAGCGAGTCGCCCTTACGGCGGTTGCAGGGCGCACAGGCGGCGACGATGTTGTCCCAGGTCGAGCCGCCGCCCTTCGAGCGCGGTACAACATGGTCGACCGTCAGTTGCTGGCGCGATCCGCAGTACTGGCAGGTCCAGTCGTCGCGCGCGAACACGGCGCGGCGGGTGATCTTGCGCCGATGCGTGTCACGCGGGACCTTGACGTAGGTGACCAGCCGGATCACCGCCGGCCGCGTCAACGTCGCGTTCGCCGAGTGGAGCTGGCGCTCGGTCTGTTCGATGACCTCGGCCTTCTCCTTCAAGAGCAGCACCACGGCCCTGCGAACCGTGCAGACGTTGATCGGCTCGTAGGTTGCGTTGAGAACGAGCACCCGGCCACCATCAGGTCCGCGTCGGTGGTGCTCAGGGAGCGACGCGGACCGGGGTGGGGCTGGTATTGGAGTGCCCATCGCGCCGCTAAGTCTACCGTGCGCCCGGACAAGTGAAGTCACAAAGCGGTGAAGATGCAGCCAAAAACGGTGCATCGTCAGAGGCAAGCAGCCACGCCGCTTTCGGGCGCCGCGCGCAGGTTGTGTTGCGCATGTAAAGGCTCGCCTCACGACAGCCGATGAGCGGCGCGGGACAGCAGCACAAGGAGTGCAAGGAAGGAGGTTGCCATCCGATGGATGACAACCGGCTGCAGGTCAAACTGAAATACGGAAGCCAGCTGCCCGGATCAGACGCAGTTCCTGCGCCGGATGTCGTGCGGCTCGGCAGCCATCTATATGCGCGCCGCGCCGATGTGACCGCTCGCACCGAGCTGCTGAACCGCACCGGAGCGGTGTCGCTGGACCCCGCCGCCGACGCGAGCGTCGCGCGGGTGATCGAGGTTTCGACCGAGGCCTTTGCCCGCTGGATGGCGGGTGAGGGTGAGGAGACCGCCCGTGAGGTCGGCCGCGAGGCCGCCACGATCTTCGGCCAGCTCGCGATCCAGCGTGAGGCACCGCTCAACGAGATCACCAAGCGCACGTTGCGCTGGCGCGACGCCGTGCGCGAGGTGATCGATGAGATCGCCGATCAGCTCGGCGCCACGCTCGACAGCCGCCGCGAGGCCCACCGCATGTTGCAGCGCTCAGCCGACGTCACGCTCGTGCGCCTCTGCGAGGCGTTCGAGACCGAGCGCGGCCAGATCGACGACGAGCTCGCCCGCCGCCAGCAGGAGCTGGTGTTCATGGCCACGCACGATGCCCTCACGGGCCTGCCCAACCGCACCCTGATTCTCGATCGCGCCGAGCAGCTGATCGCTCGTGCGCGCCGCGAGCGCCAGTTGTGCGCGGCGCTGTTCGTCGACCTCGATGGCTTCAAGGCCGTCAACGACGGTCTCGGCCACCGCGCCGGCGACGAGCTGCTGCGCTCGGTCGCCGCCCGCCTCGAGAGCACGATCCGTGAGGCCGACACGCTCGGCCGCCTTGCCGGTGATGAGTTCGTGATCCTCGCCGACGGCATCGCGCTGGCCGCCGGCCCCGAGCTGGTGGCCGAGCGCATCCTCGACGGGCTCAAGGAGCCGTTCGTGATCGACGACGCCCACCACGGTCGGGTCGCGATCACCGCCAGCATCGGGATTGCACTTGCCGACGGGCACAGCGCCCCTGACCTGCTCCGGGATGCCGACATCGCGATGTACCGCGCGAAGCTCGCGGGCAAGAACCGCTACGTCCTGTTCGAGACCGGGATGCAGGATCAGGTGCATACGCGCGTGGAGCTCGAGATGGATCTGCGCGAGGCGCTCAGCAAGGAGCAGTTCTACGTCGTCTACCAGCCGATGTTCGATCTTGCCGGCCTTGCGCCGATCCGCATGGAGGCGCTGCTGCGCTGGCACCGTCCGAACGAGCGGCCGGCCGGGCCCGACCAGTTCGTCCCGCTGCTCGAGGAGTCGGGTCTGATCTCCGACGTCGGCCGCTGGGTGCTGCGCGAGGCCTGTTCGTGCTGCGCCAACTGGGCGCGCGAAGGCCTCCAGATCGGTGTCGCCGTGAACGTCTCCGCGATCCAGCTCGAGCACGACCAGTTCGTTCAGGACGTCGCCGACGCCCTCGCCGAGAGTGGCATCGACGCCTCGTCGCTGACGATCGAGATCACCGAGACAGCGCTGATGCGCGACGCCGACAAGACGGCCGAGCGGCTGCGCGCGATCAAAGCGCTGGGCGTGCGGCTATCGATCGATGACTTCGGCACCGGCTACTCGTCGCTCGCCTATCTGCAACGCTTCCCCGTCGACGAGCTCAAGATCGACCGCTCGTTCGTCTCTCAGATCGAAAGCTCCGCGCAGCGCGACGCGCTGATCCGGACCTTCGTGCAGCTCGGCCGCTCGCTCAAGATCGAGACGATCGCCGAGGGCATCGAGGATCAGAACCAGCTCCAGCGGCTCCAGGCCGAGCAGTGCGACATCGGTCAGGGCTTCCTGTTCGCGCGGCCGATGGAGGCCGACCAGTGCCGTGAGTTCGTCGAGCGCTGGGCCGCCGCGGACTCTCCGCCCGCGACCGTCAAGACCAGCAAGTAGCGCGCCGCCACCTGAGCGCTTGCTCCGCGTGTCTCGACCCCAGGGGTGCGGACACGGCAGCGGAGCGGAACTCCGCTTCCTTTGTGTCGCAAATGAAGTTCTGTATGTTTGAGCGGTGCCCGCTGGTCCACCGCTCGATTCCTGAGGAGGATGCTCTGATGCCGACGATCGCTCTCGAGAAGGTGTCGAAGCTCTACGAGAACGGCTTCGAGGCGGTCCGCGAGCTCGACCTGGAGGTCGCCGACGGCGAGTTCATGGTGCTTGTCGGCCCATCCGGTTGCGGCAAGACGAGCGTGCTGCGCATGATCGCTGGACTGGAGCAGATCAGCGAGGGCAACGTCCGCATCGGGGACGTCGTCGTCAATGACGTCGCGCCCAAGAGCCGTGACATCGCGATGGTCTTCCAGAACTATGCGTTGTATCCGCACATGACGGTCGGGGAGAACATCGGCTTTGCGCTCAAGATGCGTGGCCTGTCGAAACAGGACATCGGCCGCAGGGTCAACGAGGCCGCAGCTGTGATCGGGCTCGAGGATCTGATCGACCAGAAGCCCGGACGGCTGTCCGGTGGTCAGCGGCAGCGCGTCGCCATGGGCCGCGCGATCGTGCGCGAGCCGAGCGTGTTCCTGATGGACGAGCCGCTGTCGAATCTCGACGCGAAGCTGCGAGTGCAGATGCGGGCAGAGGTTGCGAAGGTCCAACGGCGGCTCGGCGTTGCAACCGTTTATGTGACGCACGATCAGACCGAGGCGATGACCATGGGACACCGCGTCGCCGTGCTGCGTGACGGCCTGCTGCAGCAATGTGCCCGGCCGCAGACCCTCTACGACGAGCCCGCCAACGTATTCGTGGCGGCGTTCATCGGGTCACCGGCGATGAACCTGTTCGAGGCCAGCCTTGGCGAGGCCGCCGCGCAGGTGATCGTCGGTAACCATCGCCTCGACCTCAGTCCTGCCGAGCTCGAACGGCGTCCTCGGTTGCGGGCCTACGCGAACAAGCCGGTGATACTCGGCATCAGGCCGGAGGACCTGTCGGTCGACGCTGGCGACGCCGGGCCTGCCGCCGCGACGATCACCGGCGAGGTCGAGTTGGTCGAGGCACTCGGGTCCGAGCTGCTCGTACATTTCACCGCCACCGCCCGCGGCATCGACGCCGAACGCGCCGTACAATCTGCGGCCCACGAGGCGGCTTCCGGCATAACCGGTGCAGGCAGCGTCGCCCGTGTCGAGCCGCATGTCCGCGTCGACGCAGGGAGTCACGTGTCATTCAGGGTGAATACGGACAAGCTGCAGTTCTTCGATGCTGGGAGCGGGGAGGCGATCCGTTGACGGTTGGCGCGTCGACCGAGGGCCCACGCCGCGCTGCGCTTCCCGCCCGCCCCGGGATCGGCGGCGGGCGCCGGCTGATATGACGAGCGATCGCTCGATCGGCAATGGCGAGCTGACGCGGATGGCCGTCCTCGCGCTTGTTGGGCGGCAGGGTCCAACCTCACGCGCGGACATGGCGCGCGAGCTCGAGCTCAGTGGCGCGACGGTCACAAAGGTCACCCGCCAGCTGATCGACCGCGGCATCCTCGAGCCGCTCAGTTACGAGCCCTCGGAGGGCGGCCGCCCCGGTCAGCTGCTGGGACTTGTGGCCACGGCGGGCCGCGCGATCGGTGTCAAGGTCGCCACCGACCACTTGGCGATCGTCGAGGTCCAGCTCGACGGACAGATCGTCAACAGTTGTAACGAGCCGTTTGACGCGCTTGCGTCGGATGCGGTTCCGCGCCTGGCGGCCAGTATCCGGACCTTCATGGCAGACGGCGGCTCGCCGCTGCTCGGCGTCGGCGTCGGCGTTCCCGGGATCGTCGACAGGCCCGATTCGGGTGTCGTGAATGCCGGCGTTCTCGGATGGCTCAGCCGCTCGGTCGGATCTGAGCTGCGAGCAGAGCTCGACACGCCGGTGCTGGTCGAGAATGACGTCAAGGCGCTGGCGGTCGCGGAGAGTCTCTACGGCCGTGGCCGTGGCCGGAGCAACTTCGCCGTGATAACGATCGGGCGCGGCGTCGGCTTCGCCAGCGTGTCGGGCGGTGTCGTGAGCCGCGGCGCCACCGGCGGTGCCGGTGAGATCGCGCACGTCGTGCTCAATCCGCGTGGTGCGGTGTGCCCCTGCGGCAACCGCGGCTGCCTCGAGACCTTCGTCGGCTCCACCGGGCTCGTCACCGCGGGCCGCCGCGCGGGTCTGCTGCGCAAGGACGAGGGTCTGGAGCGGCTCGCGGAGCTCGCCGACGAGCGCGACCGAAACGCTCAGGAGGTCTTCGCCAACGCGGCCCGGAAGCTGGGCCAGTCCGCGGCAGCCTCGATCGCCGCGCTCGACCCGGAGCTGATCATCGTCGCCGGTGAGGGCACGTTCGCCTGGCCCCACTGGGAGCGGGCGTTCATCTCGAGCCTCAGGCGACATCTCCCGGAGCCGATGCGCTCGATCGCGGTCGAGGTCGAGCCGTGGGATGACAGCAGTTGGGCCCGCGGAGCGGCGGCGATCGTGCTCGCCACCCCGTTTGATCACAACGCCGCCGGCGGCCGGCAGACCCCGAGGGTGCTCGAGCGCCTTCACGGCGCGTCTGTCCGCAGCGCCGTCTGACAGCGGACCGGCAATCCGCGCGCAGCGCCCGAGGTCGGCGCCCAGAAGCCGCCGTTTCCGACGGAGCGCATGACAACCGATGCCCCGCGGGCCCCGCTCGCCGTTTCGTCGATTCCGCTCTTGACTCCCGGTGGGCCCGGCGTTAGTCTCCCCGGCAGTAACTTTCTTCACTAAACGAAGATTCTTGGTCCGACACCGCATGCCTGACATTCCGCAGATGGACGTGAACTCGGTCACGAACGTGAGCGTCGCCGCGATCCTCGCCAATCAGCACGCGAGCGGCGCCTTCGTCGCCTCTCCCGACTTCTCTCAGTACGACTACTGCTGGCTGCGCGACGCGTCATTCGTTGCTGCCGCGCTCGATCGCGCGGCCGAGCATGACGCCTCCCGGCGCTACCACCAGTGGGTCGCGCGCGTGCTCGGTGCCGGCGGCATCGGACCGCTGATGGAGACGGCAACGGCAAATCAGCGGGCCGGCCGCGAGACAGCTGCCAACGAACTGCCACCCGCCCGGTTCTCGCTGGATGGTCGGCGCGTCTCGGACGATTGGCCGAACTTCCAGCTCGACGGCTACGGCACCTGGCTGTGGGCGCTAGATCTCCACCTGCGGTCGGCCGGCACGGGCGAGCTGTCAGGCGAACTCCGCGGCGCCGTCGAGCGCACGGCGCGTTACCTCTCCGTGTTCGCGCTCCAGCCGTGCTTCGACGTCTGGGAGGAAAACCCCGGCGAGGTCCACACCTCGACCCTGGCGAGCATCCACGCTGGACTGCGCTGCGCAGCGTCACTGCTCGATGATCCGGCGCTCACCGACAGTGCCGCGAAGGTCTTCGACGCGATCACTGTGAGTGCCCGCGAGCCAGGGCGATTCGTCAAATCCAATCGGCAACAGACCGCAGACGGCAGCCTGCTGTGGACCGCACCGGTCTTCAACGTCGTGAACAACGACGACCCGTGTTACCGCGCAACCGTCGAGGAGATCCAGAGCACGCTGATCTTCGATGGCGGTGTCCGGCGTTACGCGAGCGACACCTACTTCGGCGGTGGCTCCTGGCCGGTCCTCACCTGTTCACTCGGCCTCCACCACGCGCAGGTGGGTGACCTTCGGGCCGCCGAGCGCTGCCTCGATTGGTCGGTGTGCCGCCTCGACGAGCACGGCCGCCTCGGCGAACAGTTCGGCGGGGAGACCCGCGACCCCGAGCACTACCGCGAGTGGGTCGCCCGCTGGGGTCATCCGGCCCGGAATCTTGTGTGGTCCCACGCGATGTGCGTACTACTCGCCATCGAGATCGAGGCCGCATCACACACGCGAGGCCCCGATTCGGGCCCGCATCAGGAAAAAGGTAAGGAGAGGGGATATGAGGAAGAAAAGCAGTATGAAAGCGCCCTCCCGGCGGGCGATGAGCAGTAGACACCGACTGGTCGCGGCCGGCACGGCAGCGCTCCTGTTGGCCTGCGGCGCCACCGCGGCGTCGGCCAGCACGGGCTCCGCAGCGCGATCCAAGACGGTGACGCTCAAGTTCTGGAATGCCTACAACGATGTGACCGAGACACCGGTCATGAACAAGATCGTGATTCCGCGCTTCGAGAAGGAGAACCCGGGAATCAAGGTCGAGGACGTCACGCTCCCCTACGCGGGCATGGAGCAGAAGTTCATCGCCGCCTCCGCGGCCGGCAATCCGCCCGACCTGATGCGCTCCGACATCGCCTGGATGCCCCAGCTGGCGTCTGAAGGGACGCTGCTGAAGACGTCCGGCAAGTCGTGGTTCGCGCCGTTGAAGTCCGCCGCCCTGCCGGGGCCGCTGTCGACCAACTACTACCGCGGCAGCTACTACGGACTTCCGGACGACACCAACACCCAGGTGCTGTTCTGGAACAAGGCCGATTTCGCCGCCGCCGGGCTCCCCGGCCCGCCGACGACACTGTCCCAGCTCTACCACGACGCGCAGGTCCTGACGGTTCCGTCCAAGGGGCAGTACGGCCTCGGCGTCGACAGCACCGACATCTGGAACGTGGGACCCTACGTCTGGAGCTCGGGCGGAGAATTCACCAACAAGGCCCTGACCAAGGCGACCGGGTCGATGAACGGCAGCGTCACCTCGGCGGCACTGAACACGCTCGTCGGTCTCCAGAAGGCCGGAGACATCGGCTCGGACTTCCTTGGCGGCGCCGGCGCCGTCGGTGGTGAAACCGGGTTCGCCAGCGGTCAGTACGCGATGCTCTACGACGGGCCATGGGGTGTCACCACCTATGAGACCTCGAACCCCAAGCCGAGCTACGGCCTGGCGCCACTGCCCAAGGGTCCCGGCGGCTCGATCTCGATCGTCGGGGGTGAGGATCTGGCGATCGCCAGGGGCGGGAAGCATCTGACCGACACGATCAAGTTCGTGCAGTTCCTCTCCTCGCCGTTCGCCCAGATCGCGATGGCCAAGGCCGGCGACATGTCCGTCTACAAGACCGACGAGGCAGCCGAGGTCAAGGCCCGGCCGTTCCTGAAGGTCTTCGCCCAGCAGCTGTTGACCGCGAAGGCGCGTCCCGTCACCCAGGGATACGGGGCGCTGGATTCGGCCTTCTCGGCAGACCTGCAGAAGGTCCTGGCGGGTCAGGCAACACTCCCCGACGCGCTCTCCGATGCGGCACAGGCGGGTAACGCTGCGCTCGAGGCAGGTCATTGAGCGGAGCTGAAGTGATCGAGCGGCGTCCGGTGGCAGCATCACCGGGCGCCGCTCGGCGGCTCGGTCGGCCTCGGCGGGTCGGCCGCTCGATGATCCCCTACGCGCTGCTGGCGCCCGCGTTGATCGTCTACGCGCTGTTCAGCGTGTACCCGATCTATCGCCAGTGCGACATCAGCTTCTACAACTGGCACATCTTCCCGGGAGAGTCGAACCCGTTCGTCGGCTTCTCGAACTACGCCCAGATCTTCCGCGACCCCGTCATCCGCACCGCAGCGCTCAACACGCTGCTGTTCCTCGTGGTGACGGTGCCGATCCAGATGGCGATCGGTCTCTTCTCCGCCGCGATGCTCACCGACAAGCTGCGCGGCTCGGCGCTATGGCGCATCGTCGTCTACGTCCCGGTGGTCACATCGTGGGTGGTTGTCAGTTACGTCTTCGCCTATGTCTTCAACGCCTCGCGCGGCGGGCTGATGAACTCGCTGTTGAGCGTGTTCGAGGGCCATCCGGTGCAGATCGACTGGCTCGCGCACACCTGGACCGGCAACGCGGTGATCTGGCTGCTGAGCATCTGGAAGGGGTTTGGCTGGTCATTCATCATCTTCCTCGCGGCACTCGACGGCGTGCCCCGTGAGCTCGTCGAATCGGCACGTGTCGACGGCGCATCGGAGCCGCGTGTCTGGCGCTACGTGATCATCCCGTCGCTGCGCCCGGCGATCACATTCGTGACCGTGCTGCTGGTGATTGGCGCGACGACCGTCTTCGCGCAGGTCTACCTGCTCACCCTCGGAGGCCCGTTCAACTCCACGCAGGTTCTCTTCAGCTGGGCCTACCAGCAGGCCTTCACCAACTTCGCGTTCGGCTACGGCGCCGCGATCGCCTCGTTGCTCGCCGTCGTCCTGTTCGGCTTCAGCTTCGTCGAGATCAAGCTGCTGAGGCAGCAAGAGGCATAGCCATGGCCACGAGCTCCATCGAGCCGCAGCCCGGCGGCCGGTCGGCCCCCGGGCTGTTCGGCATCAACGATCACCGCCGGCTGCGCCTCGCGATCGCGATCGTGCTGGCGCTGCTCGCGCTCGGTCCGCTGCTGTTCATGATCTCGCTCTCGTTCCAGCCCGTCGGCGATCTGCTCGCCGCGAAGCCGGTGATCGTCCCGACCCATCCGACGGTCCAGAACTACGTTCAGGCGTGGACCGAGAATCGCTTTGGGCACTACTTCCTCAACAGCCTGCTGGTCTCGTGCTCGACGGTGGTGATCACGATCGTCCTGGCCGCGCTTGCCGCCTTCGCCTTCGCGCGGTACCGGTTCCGGTTCAAGGAGCTGATCTTCTACATCTTCCTGGCCAGCCTCGCGGTCCCGGCACTGATCCTTCTGATTCCTCAATACCTGCTGCTCCAGCGCCTGGGTCTGCTCGATTCGCTCGAGGGTCTGACGCTGCTGTACGTGAGCACCAACCTGCCGTTCTCGATCTTCTTCCTGCGCGGCTTCTTCGAGCGCATTCCACGCGAGTGGGAGGAGGCGTTTCGGCTCGATGGTGCCGGCACGATCACGGTCCTCGTCCGCTTGATCATGCCGCTCTCGCTCCCGGCGTTGGCCGTGGTCTCGATGTTCACCTTCAACGCGGCCTGGGACGACTTCCCGACCGCGCTCACGATGCTCAACTCACCGTCCAAGTTCACGCTTCCAATCGGCCTTCAGTTCTTCATCGGCGCCCACACAACGGCCTGGGGGCCGTTCTTTGCGGCGTCGGTGATTGCCACGATCCCCACGATCATCGTGTTGATGGTGACGCTGCGGTGGTTCCGAAGCGGTGTCTCCCTGGGAGGGATCCGATGACATTCGACAACGAACGCGACCCGGCGCCGGCCGCGACCGGTAGTGCCAGCGGACCCGGGCTGCAGGCGCCGCCTCCGTTCGACAAGCTGCGCGCCTTCTACGCGACCGGTGATGAGATCGGCTTGACGCTGAACCCAGCGGACGGGCGCAGCGTGGTGGCGAGGCGAGCGACTACGGAGGTCCACCGAGCCGTAGCCGAGGGTGATCGGATGCGGATCGCCGACCTGCCGCCCGGCACCTACGGTGTGGAGGTCCTCAACGCCGAAGGTGAAGTCATGAGCGAGGAGTTCACGACGGTCGGCGCGCACGCCGGCGAGCGACCGGTCCACGGCTTCGCGACCTCGTTCGAGGACGATGACGTGCCCGCCCTGCTCGAATGGCACCGCGCGCTGCGCACCACCGTCGTGCAGGTCTACGACTGGATGGCGAGCTACACGGCACCGATGCCGCCGGAACAGCGGTGGAAGGATCCGTCCAACCGCCCGGTCTCGGCTGACGCGCTGCGCTCGCTCGCGGCGGGCCTCGGGGCCGGCGGCGCGATCAGCCATGCCTACGCACCGGTCTACGCCGTCGGCAATGAGTTTGCCGCTGAGCATCCCGAGCTGCTGATGTACCAGGGGGATGGGCAGCCCGTCCGCTTCCTGGACCAGATCGTGCTCGCCGATCCGGGCTCGTCGGAGTGGCAGCGTCACTTCGCCGACACATACGGCGCGGCGGCGGACGCGCTCGGCTTTGGCGGGATGCACCTCGACACCTACGGGTATCCGCGGGTCGCGTTTCGGGCCAACGGCGAGGCGATCGATCTGCGTCTCGCCTACGAGTCGTTCCTCACGGCCGTCCGCGCGGCACGACCGCGGGATCTACTCAGCTTCAACCAGGTCAACGGTGTGCCGTCGGCGGCGAGGTTGCCGCAGGGGCCCGGCTTCCGCTATTGCGAGGTGTGGCCCGCCAACGACTCGTGGCGGCACCTCGAGGGCCTGCTCGACCGCAGCTCCGGGACCGCCGGGATGCTGGCGACGCCGCGTGCCGCGACGGTGCGGGGCTCGATCGCCTGCTACCCGCCGGTCTGGAACATCGAGACCCCGGATGCCGACACCGATCGTGTCGCGGCGCTGCGCACGGTCGTGCTGACCGAGGCGATTGCCACATCGCTAGGTGCCGCCGCCTTGATCTACGGTGACCGGACCGCCGCGCTGTGCGACCCCTACTACCCCAAGCACGCGCGCCTCACCACGGCCGAGGCAGCAACCGTGCTGACGTGGCATCGCTTCGGTCTGCGCTGCCGTGATCTGTTCCTCGAGGGCGAGGACACGAGCTGGTACGAGATCGGTGACGAGAATGGCGCGGTGAGCGTCGAGGCTGCGGTTCCGGTACGGCCGGAGCCCGTCGGCGGAGGCGTCTTCGCCCGCGTGGTGCAGACCGATGAGCGGATCGTCGTCGGCGTTATCGATCTGACGGGCAGCGGCAGCGGCCGCTGGTCCGAGACGACCGCCGCGGGCTCGGTCACAACCGTCACCGTCAGGACGCTGGTTGACCATCCCGAGCGCTGGATCGCGGAGGCCGCGGTGCTCGGCGAGGCCGGGGGCCGCTTCATGCCCCTGCAGGCACGCGACGTCCCACACCGTCAGGGGCGGGCGCTAGAGGTCGAGCTGCCGCTTGCGTCCGGCTGGTCGGTGCTGAGACTCAGGAGGGCTTAGCGCCGAGGGGTCCGGCTGCTCGGCGAGTGGGCGCCCAGCCCCGAGCGCGACCGCCGGTCAGAACGCGACCGGGAACGAGCCCAGCGTCCGCAGCACGTTGACGCGCCCGCGCAGCCCGCTCAGCGCGTCCTGTACCTGAGCGTCGCTCTCGCGGCCGTCGAGGTCGGCGAAGAACATATAACGGCCAAGGCCCTCGCGCAGCGGGCGGGACTCGATGCGCGTCAGGTTGACGCCGCGGAAGGCGAGCTCCGACAGGCAGCTGACGAGCCAACCGGGAGACTCCGTGCCCTCGCCCCAGAAGACGATCGCGGTCTTCCAGGGGGCATCGTCGGCGACGGCAAGCCCGGGTACGCCGCTGTCGGCCCCGTCCTGGGCGAGCCACACGAAGCGCGTCTGGTTGCCGCTGACGTCCTCGATGCCCGGCTCGAGCACGACGCAGTCATAGAGCTCCGCGGCGAGGCGCGTGCCGACCGCCGCCCAACGATGGCGGATCCGCTCGGTCACCAGACGCACCGCCTCGGCGGTCGAACTGGCGCTCATCACCCGCGCCTCCGGGAGCTTCGTGCGGATGTAATCGCGGCACTGGGCCGTGGCCTGAGGATGCGAGATCACGACCTCGATCTCCTCGAACGGGATGTCCTCCTGCGCGATCAGGCACTGCTCGACCCCGAGCACCGTCTCACCGACGACCCGCACGCGCTCGGCGTCGAACACGAGTGCGTCGAGCGTGATGTTGACCGAGCCCTCGAGTGAGTTCTCGATCGGGACGACGGCACGATCGACGCTACCGTCGCGCACGGCCAGCACGGTGTCGTGGATCGTCTCGCGCGCGACCAATTCGAACTCGCCGGCGCCCGGGGCGCTCAGAACCGCGGCCTGCGAGAAGGTCCCCTCGGGACCCAGGTAGCCGACACGCATCGTCATTCAGCTCGCCGTCGCGGTCGGCGGCTCGCCGGCCGCGCCCGCAGTGCCCGCAGTGCCCGAAGCGGCGGAGCGGAATGCGGCGGGGGCGCCCTGCAGTGCCAGCCGCACGGCCTCGCTCTCCTCCGGCGACAACTCGAGCTCCGGCTGGCCGTTGGTGATCTGCTTGGCGTACAGCCGGGCGGTGTCGCGGTGGTGGATCGAGGAGAGCACGATGCCCGAGCGGGTCGCGTCGAGCAGCGCGATCGAGTGTGACTGCCGCCCCGACATCTCGCCGTAGGCGTCGTAGCGCACCAGTGCGCGATGCGCGACGACTCCGTCCAGCCGCGTCTCCGCGTGGTCCATGCGGTGGTCGAGTCTGGTGCCGAAGTCCTCGACGTACTGGGCGAGCGACTCGTATGAGGACTGCAGATGTGCGGCGTGCGCGACCAGATCGCGAGCGCTGTCACCGAGCACCGCCCGCTGGGCGGCCCTGAGCTTGCGCAGCGCCACCGTCAGGCCGATCGACCAGGCGACTCCGACCACCGCCACCGCTCCGGAGGCGACCGCCACGATTCCGGCTGTGGTGTTGAGGTTGTCCACAGACGCAATATAAGCCGCCCGCGGCCGGTTGCGATCGCTCGCACTGCGACCGTTGTGGCCGATCAGCTCGTGAAGTCGATCGTGTAGCTGGCGGTGTTGTTCTGGGTGTTCGTCTCGCCCGGGACCTTCTTCACGGTGGCGGTCACCGTGTAGGGGCCGGTCTCGGGCTTCGACGGCAGCGTGATGTTGCAGGTGCCGGTCCCGCCGTTGGCGGTGAGCGTCGGAATCGTGGCGGTTCCGAGGTCGCTCTGGTCCTGGATCGTGATCGTGCAGCCGACCTGGTTCTCATCGGTCTGACCGCCGTCGCTCACGCCCAGCGCCCACGTCTGTGCGTCGGCCGCGGGGATCTGGTAGGTGCCGCCGGCCTGGAGCGTCTCACCGTCGACGGTCGTCGACTCGAGCGCGTCGCCGTGCATCAGCCCCGGCTGGTCGTTGTTGGCGTTGGCCTGCGTCGTTGAGAGCGTCGCGCCGATCTTGTCGGCGATCCAGGTCTGGTTCAGCCAACCGAGGTCGGGGATCACCTGCGCGCCGTTGATCGGCTGTGAGAGCCCGGCGGCGTTGAGCGCCTTGGCGAGGTCGGTTGTCACCAGCGTCTTGTAGTTGACGTCGGACGCGTAGAGCTGTGAGGTGGCGGCGGAGAGCTTGCGCACGGCGTCCCGACTGGTGGTCTTGCTGGCGGCATACTGCGCGTTCGCGGCAATCGTCGTCAGCGCCTGCGCCCGCAGTTCCAGCACCGCTACCAGCCCGGACTGCGCGGCCGCCATCTGGTTCGGCACGTTCAGCTTCTGGGCGCTGTCGAGCTGGCTCAGCGCCGTGTGCGCGCGCTTGTCGAGGTCGTCGGTGACAGCGGTTGCGGCGGGAGTGCCGCTGGCCAGATCGGAGCTGCCGAGCACGTTCTGCGCGTTGGCCACCGAGTCGCCGACCAGCGTGTACACCTTCGCGTTGTAGTTCTTCAGCGCGTTGGTGGTCGCGCTCGAGTCACAGCTCTTGATCAGCAGCGCCATCGCGATCACGACCACGACGATCACGCCGGCTGCTACGAGCCGGCGCGTCTGTACGTCCTGCTGATGTTGGCTGCCGGGCGGCCGCCCCGAGCCGCCCGGCGGGCGACCAGATCGCGAACGCGGCGGACCTGCCGTGCGTGGGCGTCTTGTCTCCTGGCGGGGTTGCGGCTCGTCGGCCTCGTCGAAGAACGACAAGTTGGTTTTCCTGCTCCTTGCGGGATCTTTAAGCGGTCCCCAGTAATAGCGGCTATTCCATGGCCTCGGCAACTTCGCAAGCAGCCATGCAAGTTGGTCATTTACCCCGTTGCGGCGCAGGTACCAGCGCCAACCGTGAGAACACCTATTAACACGTGAGAGCGAGCCAGCTTCCGACCAACGCCTTCGGCGACGAGCCGACCGCCGTCAATGCCTCGCGGGCCGGCACCCGCCAGGACTCTGGCGAGCAGCCCACGCACGCGTTCCAGACCCGGCGCATCACCGCTGCGACCGCCGCCGAGTCGGCGATGGTGATGGACCGCTACCGCCTCACCAAGCGCCTCGGCAGCGGCGCCTTCGGCACCGTCTGGTCGGCCCGCGACGAGCGCCTCGACCGCGACGTCGCCGTCAAGGTGCTGCCCCGCGAGCGCGTGATCCATGCCCGCTTCGAGCGCGAGGCCCGCGCCGCCGCGCGCCTGCAGCATCCCGCGATCGTCACGTTGTATGAGGCCGCCGTCGACGATGACGGCGCCTATCTCGTCTCCGAGCTCGTGCGCGGCCGCACGCTCGACGCCCTGCTCGAGCAGGGCAAGCTCTCCGACCGCGAGATCGTCGAGCTCGGGGTCTGCCTCTGCGACGCGCTCACCCACGCGCACAGCCAGGGCGTGATCCACCGTGACGTCAAGCCCTCGAACGTGCTCGTGCCGAGTCGCAGCGCGGGCTCGGGCGACCGCGCCAAGCTGACCGACTTCGGTGTCGCGCACGTCATCGGCGGGGCCACGCTGACGCACACCGGTGATGTCGTCGGCACGCTCGCCTACATGGCGCCCGAGCAGGCGGAGGGCCGTGAGGCCGGTCCCGAGGCCGACCTCTACTCGCTGGCGCTGGTCCTCTACGAGGCGCTGAGCGGCGTCAATCCGCTGCAGGACAGTCGCCGCTATCGCCGCACGGCGTTCGTGCCGCCGCTGCGCCGGCAGCGCCGCGACCTCGGCCGCCGGCTGGCCGCGGGGATCGATCTGGCGCTGCGTCCGCGCCCGTACGACCGCGGCAGCCTGCTCGACCTGCGCGCGACGCTGCTCTACTCGCTCGACGAGGCCGACGACACGCCCGGCGTCGTCGCACCCGGCTGGTGCGCCGGAGACGACGACACCTGGATCCAGGACCAGCCCGGACCCGAGTGGCGCGAGCGCGACGCGGCTCCCCACCTGCGTATCTCCAGTGATGCTGGCCAGCGGGCCAGCATCGCTGCTGGAGCGCTCAGTGCCGGATGGCTCCCGCGTGCTGCCAACGCCGCGGGTGCCGGACTCGGCGGCGCCTGGCTGAGCACCAACCTCTGGCACCAGGCTCCGGCGCCGCCCGCCGTCGTCGCCCTGGGCGCGGCCGTCGTCGCGCTGCTGCTGCCGCTCGTCGGCTCGCTGCTGACAGCGGTGGCGCTGGGCGTGGCCTCGCTGGGGGCGGCGCTGCCGGCGGTCGTCGCGCAGGTCGGCAACAGCTGGTGGCAGCGCGCGCTGTTTGCGGCCGGCGGCCTCGCCGCCCTGGTCGGCGCTTCGCGCGCGACCCATCACGACCTCTACTGGCTGCCCGCCAGGATTCCGCCCCGGCACACGCTCGAGCTGGCCGTCTTCGGTATCTGGGCCGCGGGCGCGGCACTTCAGCCACTGCTGCGCGTGCGGCGCTTCCCGTTGCTCGAGCTGCTGCTCTGCGCCGCCTGGTCGACGGCGCTGGTGATCGGCGCCGAGGCTGTGGGCCTGCGCTCGCCGGTTGGCGAGCTGCCCGGGGCCGTGCTGGGGATGGGAATCGTGTCGTGGCGGGCAGTGTTGGCAATGATTGATGAAACCCGCTACGCGGCGGGTATACATAGCGGCGTTTCGTAGCATGAGTGGTTGGACACGCAGGATCCTCACCACCAAAGCAAAAAGGCCTGCAAAACCAGATGCCCGTCCTCAGAAGCCTCGAAAGCAAGATCGCCGGAGTAGTCGAAGGCACGTTCAGTCGTGTCTTCCGCTCCGAGGTACGCCCGGTCGAAATCGCGCGCAAGCTTGCGCGCGAGATGGAGGAGCACCAGTACGGAACGCTGTCGCGCACGTACGTCCCGAACGAGTACCGCGTCTACCTCTCGCCACGCGACCGCGATCGCTTCGGCAGCTACGAGGACGCGCTCGCCGATGAACTCGCCGGCTACCTGCTCGAGCACGCGCGACGCGAGCGCTTCGCGCTGCTGTCGCGCCCGTTGATCGAGTTCGAGACCGACGATCGCCTGCGTCTTGGCGAGTTCGGGATCGAGACCGCGGTGGTACAGCCGGAGGAGGCCGAGGCGGAGCAGGCGCACGCCGCCGGTCCCGAGCCAGTCGGCCGCACGATGGTCTTCAGCGCGGCGCAGCGGATCGCCGAGCCGCTGCAGGAGACCGCGCCGGCACGCCAGCAGCGCGCGCTGCTGATCTACAACAACCGTCGCCTGACGGTCCCGCCGCGCGGCGCCACGATGGGGCGCAGCCGCGAGTGCGAGATCGTGATCGAGGACCCCAACGTCTCGCGCCAGCACGCCGAGCTGCGTCCGCGCGGTGGTGCCTGGGTCGTCAACGACCTCGGCTCGACCAACGGCACGCGCGTCAACGGCCGCACGATCGACGCCCCCGAGGTAGTGCGCGCGGGCGATGAGATCGAGGTCGGCTCATCCCTGATCACATTCGAGCTCGAGTAGCCCGGAAAGCCTGATGCTCCAGCCAGTCTCCGTCGGACTCAAGTTCGGATTCCTGATCGTCCTCTACCTGTTCCTGTTCTGGGTCGCGACCAGCACGCTGTTCGACCTGCGCCGCGGATTCGGTGGGCATCGCGACCAGGGCGCGCCCGTCGGCGAGCCGACCAGCATCCATCAGACGGTCGACCCGCTGGCTGTGCTCGAGGGTGATTTCGAGCCGCGGCTGGTGGTCGATCACGCCGACGGCCACGAGCCCGGCGTCGCCTACGATCTGATGGAGCCCGTCACGCTCGGTCGTGGCAACGTAGAGTTGAAGCTCGAGGACGGCTTTGCCTCCTCGCGCCACGCCCAGATCACACGCCAGGGCAGGACGGTCGTGATCGAGGACCTGGGCTCGACCAACGGCACCTACCTCAACGGCGAGCCGCTGACCGGCCCGCAACCGCTGCACGACGGCGACCGCATCCGCATCGGCGACTCCGAGTTCACCTACTTCCAGTAACCAGTGGTCTGACTGAGATGCTCCGAGCCGCAGAGACGATCGTGCGCACCGATGTCGGGCGTCAGCGACGCAGCAACGAAGATTCGAGCTACGCCGGCGCGCCGGTGTTCGTCGTCGCCGACGGCATGGGCGGCGCCCAGGCCGGCGAGGTCGCCTCGCAGATGGTCGTCGAGGCCTTCGCCGAAGGGCTGCCGCAGGACGGCACACCGGAGGAGCGGCTCTCGGTCGTCGTCCAGAAGGCAAACCACGAGATCCACGCGCGGTCGCGCAGCGATGCCGCGAGCGCGGGCATGGGCACGACCGTCACCGCCGCCTACCTCGATGAGGATTCGGTGGCGCTGGCGCACGTCGGCGACAGCCGCGCCTACCTGCTGCGTGACGGCGAGCTTTCACGCCTGACCGAGGATCATTCGCTCGTCGAGGAGCTGCTGCGTGGCGGCAAGCTCACCGAGGAGGAGGCGCTCGAGCACCCGCAGCGCTCGGTCATCACCCGTGCCCTCGGGATCGAGCCGATCGTCGAGATCGACACCTGGACCTATCCGCTGCGACCCGGGGACGTCGTGCTGCTCTGCAGCGACGGGCTGACCTCGATGCTCAGCGAGCAGCAGGTCCAGCAGGTGCTGCTCGACTCGGCGGATCTTGAACAGGCCGGCGATCAGCTGATCGCCGAGGCCAACGAGGCCGGCGGGCGCGACAACATCACCGTCGTCCTGTTCCGCGTCGAGGCGGCGTCGGGTGCCGATGCCGGCGTCGATCAGCCGACGATCATCGCCGCGGCGGGCTCGCTGCCGACCGCGCAGCCGCTGCGCGCGGAGATCACCCCGCGCCCGGTCAGGCGCGCCCGCCTGCAGGGCTGGAAGCCGCACGTCCCGGCCGGCTTCGTGCAGCCGGCCAATCAGGAGCGCCACTTCGGGCGGCTCGGCAAGTCGGTCGCGCTGCTCACGGCACTGCTGGTCGTGTTCTGCCTGGTCGGCGGTGGCGGCTACCTCGCCAGCCGCCAGCTGTACTTCCTCGGCACCAACGGCCAGGGCACGATGGTCGTCTACCGCGGCTTCCCCTACGTGCTCCCGTTCGGGATCCCGATGTACGAGACCTTCTACGTCTCCGGGGTGCCTGCCTCGACGATTCCGGTCGATCGTCGCAAGCAGTGGCTCAACCACGCGATGCGTGATGAGACCAACGCGATCAGCATGATCAACGCCCTGGAGCTGGGTCACATCAGCAAATGAGGGCTCGAAACTGGGAGCTGTTCGGCCTGATTCCGGCGGCGCTGCTGGTCTCCGCCGGTTTCGCCGCGGTCTACATCCAGCGCTCGAACCAGCTCTCGACTGTGTCGCTGGTCTACGGCGGCATATTCCTGGGACTCTGCGTCGCGGCCCACATCTTCATCCGGATCACGCTCCCCTACGCCGACCCGTTCATCTTCCCGCTGGTCGCGGTGCTCGCCTGCTTCGGGCTGGTGATGGTCTACCGGATCAACGGTGCGACGATGGCGCGCCAGCAGGCGCAGTGGTTCGTGTTCGGGCTGGCGCTGTTCGCCGGGACGGTGCTCTGGTTCCGGGACTACCGCCGACTCGAGAACTACCGCTACCTGATCATGATCGCCTCGCTGGTGCTGCTGGCGCTCCCGCACGTTCCCGGGCTCGAGGAGCCGGTGAACGGGGCGTACCTCGACATCCATCTGCCCGGCATTACCTTTCAGCCGACCGAGTTCGGCAAGGTCGGGCTGGTGATCTTCCTCGCCTCCTACCTCCGGGACCATCGCCAGGCACTGGTGTCCGGGCGCAAGATCCTCGGGTATTCGGTGCCGCCGCTCAAGCACCTGGGGCCGCTGCTGGTGCTGTGGGGCGCGGCGATGCTCGCACTGATCGTGCTGCACGACATCGGCTCGTCGCTGATGTTCTTCGGGGCGCTGCTGGCGATCCTCTACGTCGCCACGGGCAGGGTCTCGTTCGTGATCGTCGGAATGCTGGCCTTCGCCGGCGGCGCCTGGTACCTGGGAACCCACATCCCGCACATCGACGCGCGCGTCCAGGACTGGCTGCACACCTATGACCCGAACGTCTACACGCCACTGGGCGGCAGCCAGCAGGTCGCCAACGGCACCTTCTCGATGGCCGCCGGCGGCCTCTTCGGCCAGGGCTTCGGGCAGACCCTGCTGGTCATCCCCGGTACGACCGACCAGTACATCCCCGTGCCGAACACAGACATGATCTTCGCGGTCATCACCGGCGACCTCGGTCTGTTCGGCGCCGCGGGCCTGCTGCTCTCCTACATGCTGTTCGTCGGGCGCGGCTTCAAGACGGCGATGCTGGCGCGCGACTCGTTCTCGAAGCTGCTGGCGATCGGGCTCTCGGCGGTCGTCGCGTTGCAGGTATTCGTGATCGTCGGCGGCGTCACGCGCGTGATTCCGCTCACCGGCGTGCCGCTGCCGTTCGTCTCCTACGGCGGCTCGTCGATCCTCGCCAACTTCGTCCTGGTCGCGCTGCTGCTGATGATCTCTGATCGCGCGCGCCGGCCTCAGCCGCGGCAATGACGCCCCCGGGGATCCGCTCGTGAACCGCTCGATCGTGCGCCTGTTCGGGGTCGTGATCCTGTTGTTCACGATCCTGGTCGTGTGGACCTCGCGCTGGACCGTCTTCAGTGCGACGTCGCTCGACAACAACCCGCTCAACCAGTTGCCTTACTTCGCCTCGCTCAAGGTCAAACGCGGCGCGATCCTGGCTGACGACGGTCACACGGTGCTGGCCAAATCGGTGAGGGCCAGTGGCGGCACCTGGACGCGCAAGTACCCATACGGCCCGCTGTTCGCGCAGATCGTCGGCTACTACTTCCCGCAACGGGGCCAGCCCCCGACCGGGCTCGAATCGTCGCGCAACTCCCAGCTCAGGGGGGTCAAGAGCGCGCTCACAAATGTGTTCGGGTCGTTCAACGGCACCCCAACGGTCGGTGACGACGTGCACTCGACGATCGACCCTCAGGCCCAGACGCTCGCGCGGCAGCTGTTGCAGGCGACGATGTCATCGACCGGCGCCATCTCGGGCTCGGTCGTGGCGATCGTCCCGCAGACCGGCGCTGTCAAGGTTCTGTACTCGAGCCCGAGCTACAACGACAACAACGGGTCGAGCAAGTGCAAGCCGCCGGACTGCCAGCTGTTCTTCGACGCCACGCAGGGCGAGTATCCGCCTGGCTCGACCTTCAAGCTGGTGACGACCACCGCTGCGCTCGACAGTGGCAAGTACACGCCGAGCTCGACCTTCAACGGCGACTCGCCGGTCACGGTTTCGGGCCACTCGCTCGAGAATGACAGCAACTACAGCTATGGCGAGGTCAGCCTGACCAAGGCGCTCACCGACTCGATCAACACGGTCTACGCGCCATTGGGCGTCACGCTCGGCGGCAACCTCATGCAGGAGTACATGCAGCGCTACGGCTTCGGTTCGGTGCCGCCGCTCGACTATCCCGCCGACCAGATGCATCCGAGCGGGGAGTACTTCCACGGCAAGCTGGTGCCGGTCACCAACCCCAACATTGACCTCGGGCGCACCGCGATCGGTCAGGCCGGCCTCGAGGTGACGCCGCTGCAGATGGCGATGGTGGTCTCCGCGATCGCCAACGACGGCAAGCTGATGCAACCGCGGCTCACCAGCAAGGTGGTCAACAACGACGGCCAGACGGTCGAGACGATTGCGCCGCAGGAGGACGACCAGGTGATGAAGCCGAAGATCGCAATGCAGCTGCAGACGATGATGCGCGATGTCGTCGAGGAGGGCACCGGCACGTCGGCGAACCTGGAGGGCCTCAACATCGGCGGCAAGACGGGAACGGCGTCCACCGGGGTCACACGCGACGGCCAGCCGCTGGACGATGCGTGGTTCGTCGGCTTTCCGGAGGCGAACCCGAAGATCGCCGTCGCGGTCGAGCTGACCGACATTCCCAACGGCTTCGGGGGCACGTACGCTGCCCCGATAGCCGCAAAAGTGATACAGAGATTGCTAGCGGAAAATCAATGAGCGAATTCGAGTCTGGGCACATCATCGACGGGCGCTACCGGGTGCTGCACCGCCTCGGTGCGGGCGGCATGGCGGACGTCTATCTCGCCAAGGACCAGCAGCTCGACCGTGAGGTCGCGCTGAAGCTGCTGCACCGCCGGTTCGCTGAGGATCCGGGCTTTGTCGAGCGCTTCCGTCGTGAGGCGCAGGCGGCCGCGTCGCTGCAGCATCCCAACGTCGTCAGCGTCTTTGACCGCGGCAGCGTCGAGGGCACCTACTACATCGCGATGGAGTACCTCGAGGGCCGCACGCTCAAGCGCCTGATCCGCGAGGAGGCGCCGCTCGAGACCAACCGCGCGATCGACCTCACCCTGCAGATGCTCAAGGCCGCGCGCTTCGCGCACCGCCGCGGAGTGATCCACCGTGACCTCAAGCCCCACAACGTGATCGTCGACGACAACGACCACGTCAAGGTCACCGATTTCGGCATCGCCCGCGCCGGCGCCTCGGACATGACCGAAACCGGCTCGATCATGGGCACGGCGCAGTACCTGTCGCCCGAGCAGGCCCAGGGCCATGCGGTCAGCGCACCGAGCGATCTCTACTCGATCGGGATCGTGCTCTACGAGATGCTGACCGGGCGCGTGCCGTTTGACGGCGAGTCGCCGGTATCGATCGCACTCAAGCACGTCTCGGAGTCGCCGGTCCCGCCGAGCCAGATCAACCCCGACATCCCTTCGGCGCTCGAACAGGTCGTGATGTGGGCGCTCAACAAGGATCCCGCCGACCGCCCGGCCGATGCCGATCAGTTCATCATGGCGCTCGAGCAGGTCCGTGAGGCCCTGGCCGCGCCGGCGGGCGAGACGACCGCCAGCATGCGCGCGATCTCAGCGGGCGGCGCGCTGATTCCGGCAGCCGGCTACCCGCACACCAGTGTGATCCCAGCCTCCGAGGCCGCCGGTGCCTACCACGGAGCCGTCGGCGTCGCCTACAACGGCGACCGCATCGACCGCTACGACGACGACGATCGCCGTGACCGCCGCGGCGGGTCGCCCGTCTGGCCCTGGCTCGTGGCGCTGCTCGTGCTGCTGCTGATCGGCGGCGGCGTCGCCGTGTTCCTGCTGACGCGCACGAAGAAGGTGCTCGTCCCCACCGTCGTCTATCTGCAGCTGTCCCAGGCCCAGAGCGACATCCAGAATGCGGGTCTCACGCCCAGCCCCTTCCCGGCGACCTCCAACAAGCCGGTCGACCAGGTGATCGCGCAGAGCCCGCTGGGACATGCCCGCGTGAAGGACGGCTCGACCGTCACGCTGACCTACTCGACCGGTCCCGCGAAAACGACCGTGCCGACGGTCGCGGGAGACACCGTGCCGGTCGCCACGGCGCAGCTGCGGCAGAACGGCGTGAAGGTGCTCAAGGTGCAGGATCAGCCGTCGACCAGCGTCCAGCAGGGGCAGGTGATCGGCACCAACCCGCCCGCCGGCGAGAGTGTCGCGAGCGGGACGCGGGTTGTGCTGGTCGTCAGCTCCGGTGTCTCCGTGCCCAACGTCGTCAATGACAGCTACGGCGACGCCCAGGCGGCGCTCTCGAACTTCACCAACGCGGGCACCCAGGTCACGCCGAGGTATCAGACGACCACAACGGTCCAGCCCGACACGGTGATCAGTCAGTCTCCGCTGGCCGGCCAGCCGCTGCCGAAGGGCGGCTCGATCGTGCTCACGGTCGCCAAGGCACCGACCACGCAGAAGGTCCCGCGCGTCGTCGGTGAGCCGCCGACGACGGCCGCGAACGAACTCGGCGGACTGGGTCTGAATGTCAGCGAGATCCCGAAGACGACCCACAATCCGGCGATGGTCGGCCTGATCGTCAAGCAGTACCCAACCTCCAACATGGTGGTCAAGAAGGGGAGGATCATCAGCATCTACTACGGCGTCGCACCGGCGAGCGACTCGGGCGGTGGCAACTCGGGCGGCAACGGCATCTCCGGCACGCCGACGACGACCACGACCACCTCACCGTCGTCGACCACGACGACCACCTCGGTCACCACGACTTGACCCGTCACCGCATTGCCGTGCTCGGCGGCGGCCGCTCGTCGGAGCATGAGGTTTCGCTCGCGTCGGCCGCGTCGGTCGCGGCCGGGCTGCGTGAGAGCGGTCATCAGGTGCTGGAGGTCGAGGTCGGCCATGACGGGATCTGGCGTGCCGCCGCAACGGAGCTCAGCTTCATCCCCGGCCGCGGCTGGCCCGGGATCGATGTCGTCTTCCCGGTGCTGCACGGCCCGTTCGGTGAGGACGGCACCGTGCAGGGCCTGCTCGAGCTGCTCGGCGTCGCCTACGTCGGAGCCGGCGTGCTGGCAAGCGCCGTCTGCATGGACAAGGTCGTGTTCAAGGAGCTGATGGTCAGTGCGGGGATCCCGCAGGTCGACTACCGGGCGGTCACCGTCAGCGACTGGGAGCTCGATCCCGCCGCCGTGCAGCGTGATCTTGCCGCGCTCGGGCTGCCGGTGTTCGTCAAGCCGGCACGGCTCGGCTCCTCGGTCGGGATCGGCCGCGTGCTCGAGCCCGCGGAACTGCAGCCGGCGCTGGCCGAGGCGTTCAGGCACGACCCGCTGGTGATCGTCGAGGCATCGGCCGCCGGCATCGAGGTCGAATGCTCGGTGCTCGGCAACGATGATCCGATCGTCTCGGTCCCCGGCGAGATCATGCTGGCTGAGGGCGAGTCCGGTTGGTATGACTACGAGGCGAAGTACACACCCGGCGCGATGGATCTGGTGGTGCCCGCGCGGATCTCCGACGCGGCCCGCGAGCGTGTCCGCGAGCTCGCCGCCGAAGCGTTCATGCGCTCGGGTTGCAGCGGGCTCGCGCGCGCCGATTTCTTCGTCGACGGCGAGACGGTGATCGTCAACGAGCTGAACACGATGCCGGGCTTCACGCAGACCAGTGTCTACGGCGCGTTGTTCGCCGCATCCGGCGTGCCGTACGCCGAATTGCTCGATCAGCTGGTGCAGTTCGCGCTCGAGCGCCACGAGCGGCAGTCCGCCTACGCGTTCTGAAGAACTCACACAGTCATAACTCCGCTGGGGTTAGTTGCGCAACTCTTGCGGGGTAACACGGGTTAACAGCGGCAAAGATCGCCCTACTATTCCCCGGCGCCGGGACGGCGCAATGGGCACGACACCTGGGTCCCAGGTGAGGAGGAAGTCACCTATGTCAGATGTACAGCAATCGCCGCGTCGCGGCGAGGATGCTCTGCGCGCTCGCCGAGCGCGCGCCCGGCGCGTCGGGCTCGGGCTGCTGGCCCCGGCGTTGACCGCGCTTGCGCTGGTGGGCACACCCGCTGCCGCCCAGGCGGCCACCACCGGCACCATCACCGGATCGTTCACTGTGCCCGCCGGTACTGCCAGCGCGGCCGACGTCAACGTGCTGCTGGCCGACCGCAACGGTGATCCCGTGGCGATCGGCGCGGGCAACGAGACGGTCACCGGCGCGGGCAGCTACACGGTCTCCGGCATTGCGCCTGGTCAGTACTACGTGTACTTCAACGACACCACCGCCAGTGACAATGTCGCGCCTGACTATTACGGCGACGCCGGTACTGACAACATCAACAAGGCAACCGTTGTGACAGTGCCGGCCACGGGTGGCTCACAGGCACTCGGCGCCGAGGCGCTCGGCGCCGGCGCGGTGATCACCGGAACCGTGTCCGACGCGAATGCGGCGTCAGAGACGGGCTCTCACGTCACCGCCGAGCCGCTGTCCACCTTCACCGCCGATCCGCTGCTTGGCGGGACGCGGGCCGCGGTCGCCAGCGGTGCCTACACGATCCGCGGGCTGCCGGCCGGGAGCTACACCCTGTCCTACGGCGCGACCGGCACCAACTTCGCGCTGTCAGGCACCGACGTGGCCGGTAGCGGCCTCACCTATGACCTTGGCTCCGCGACCCAGTACGCGGTCACGGCCGGGACTGTGACGAGCGCGAGCTTCGCGGTTCCTGCCGTCGGCGCGATCAGCGGTGTTGTGACGGACTCGAGTGCCGCCCCGCTGGCCGGCGTCAATGTGGCGGACTATGACTCGATCGGCAAGCAGCTCTCGGCCGATGCGGCCACCACCGCGGTCGATGGCACATACACCATCACGGACCTGCTTCCCGGTACCTATGAGATCGGGTTCAGCGGACTGGCCGGCTCGGGCCTGGCTCCGACCTACTTCGGCGGAAGTGAGCTGTCGACAGCCGCCAAGGTCACCGTCACCAGTGGCGTGACGACGCCGAGCGTCAACGGCACGCTCGCTGCCGGGGCCACCGTCAGCGGCACCGTCACAGCCGCGCAGGGCGGTGCACTGCTCGGCGGCCTCGACGTACGCCTGGTCGACGGTCAGAACCGGCTCGTCGACGAGACGACGACAAACGCCAACGGCACCTACACGCTGACCAACGTGCCCGCCGGCACCTGGTACGCGGAGTTCGTCGGTGGGCGCGCCTACAACGGCTCCTACTACCAGACCGAGTACTACCTCGGTGAGAGCACGCTCGGCGGTTCGCTGCCGCTGAAGCTCGCGTCCGGGCAGACGCTGGCCGGCGTCAACGAGGCGCTGATGCCGGAGAGCACGACGCTGCCCGGCGTGCCGAAGGTGTCAGCCGGCAAGCTCAGCGGGCTGTCCAAGAACAAGGTCGCGCTCAGCTTCCGCCTGACCGCGGGTACCGGCCCCGCCGGCTACCTGCTCGGATTCTCGGTCAAGCTGCCCAAGAACGTCAGCTGGAACAAGTCGGCGCTCAAGAAGGACATCGTGATCGCGCATGACAAGTACACCGAGGCGATCAAGGCGGGACGCCTGGTGATCACCTTCACGACCGGCAAGAAGGTCGTGAACTTCCGGATCAAGGCCGGAGGGATCAGGGTCACGAAGAAGATCGAGACCCAGGCGAAGAAGCGCAAGATCGCCTCGGAGGGGATCGCGCTGGTCGTCAGCGACACCACCGGCAGGCTCAGCGCCGGGTCGTTCACGGTCAAGAAGCCGCACTGAACGCGGGAGGACCCCGCGGCTCAGCTAGCGGATGACGTAGCGGCGGGACTCCGGTTCCGCCGCTTCCGTCTGCGGAGTGTCGTCGCGTTGCTCGACCAGTTGGACCAGTCGCTCACTGGCCGCTTCGAGCGTCGCCTCGGCGTCGACCGTCGCCTGACGCTGCTGGGCGATCGTCTGATCGATCTGCTTTGAGGCGCGGTCGACGTCGGCCAGCGTCGCGCTGGTCTTCTCGATCGTCGCGGCAACGGCCTTGCTCTGGTCGGTGACGTTGCCGATGTGGTCGAGCACACGCTCGGCCGCACCGCCGGCGGCCTCGGCGAGCTTGCCGACCTCGTGTGCGACGACGGCAAAGCCGCGGCCCTGCTCACCGGCACGCGCGGCCTCGATCGCCGCGTTCAGCGCCAGCAGCCTGGTCTGCGCGGCGACGTCGGTGATCTCACGGGTGACGTCGGCAGCCGCTGCCGTCGTCTGGCCCAGTTCGACGCTCGACTGGACCGCCTCCTCGACCTGCTGACGCGCCTGTGCGGCGGCCCGGATCGTGTCCTGCGCGCTTGTCTCGATCGTGTCACTGGCGGCTGAGAACACGCCCAACGTCTGGTCGATCGTCTCGAGTGCCTCGCGCGCCGCGGCGGCACTGCGGCGACGCGCCTCAGCCTCGGCGGCCTCGCGCTCAATCGCCGCCTCGGCAGCATCGGCCTCGCGCTGCATCTCGGCGAGCTCGCGCTCGCGTTCGCGGTCGAGTGCATTGAGCTCGCGTTCACGTTCGCGTTCCATCGCCTCGATCTCACGCTGCTGCTGAGCCTGCTCGCGCTCGCGCTCACGCTCGAGTGCGGCCTGCTCGCGTTCGGCCACGGCGATGCGCTCCGCCTCGAGCTGCGCCTGGGCGGCACGTTCGCGCTCGGCGGCGAGCTGCTCGCGCTGACTCTGGGCCTCTCCGGCGGCGCGTTCGCGCTCCTGCTGCGAGTCGAGCTCGAGCTGGCGGCGGCGCTCGGAGGCGGCCTCGCGCTCGGATGCGGCACCCTCACGCTCGGCCTCGGCCTGCTGCTGGCGTGCCGTCATCTCGTCGAGCAGTGCGTTGACGCTGCCTGCCAGCACGGCGAGATCCTTGGAGGGCGGCGCGACGTGACCGCCATCGGCGGCCGCGCGCCGCACCGCGAGCTGGAACAGGCGGTTGCGTCGCACCACTCCGGAGCGCTGCGCGACGATGCTGATCAACAGCAGAACGATCCCGAGCACGCCGATGATGATCGCGCTGGTGGTGGCGCTGTTCATCGCGGCGGCGTGGATCGGCCGCGAGAAGCTCGCGCGCAGGACCAGTGGCGCGGCTCCGCCGACGGCGGGAATCGAGACCAGCAGGTACGTACGCGAGCCGCTGACGTTGAGGGTCTCGACGGTGAGCGACCCGAGAGCGCTGGGAAGCTTCGACGTGCTGCCGGAGGCCTGTGTACGGGCGAGCTGCGCGTCGATGCCGGCACGCTTGCCGAACGCCACCGTGCCGGCCGCATCGAACGATTGCAGCGCCACGAGCATGCCGTCGGCGGGGCCTGCGCCACTCGTATGGATCACGGGCGCGGAGCAGTACATGTAGTAACTGCCGGCGTAGAGCACGCCACAGGTCGCCCGCAGATTGGCCGGCTCCACCGCGGGCTTGGCCAGTGCCGTTGCGAGCGCGGCCGACGGAGCCACGAAGCTCGAGCCCTTGGCGGGGATCGTGCCGCCGGTCACCACGTGCCCGTGCTTGTCGAGCAACACGATGCCGGCGATGTTGAAGCTATGGCGCAGCTGCGATGCCGTGAACATCGAGCTCATCGCGTTTGGCTTGGCGGCGCTGCCCGGCTGGTAGCGCGCGATCGTCTCGTAGGGGGGATCCCACTCGGCGTTGTCGACGACGAAGTTGCTCATCGACGAGCGCTCGTAGTTGAGGCTCGTGCTGATGCGGTTGGCCTGCCCGGCGATGTTCTGCTGCTCGAGCTTGTCGAACGTGCCGGTGGTGGTCGAGCGCAGGATCAGATAGGCAATGGCGATGGCGGCGATGAAGACAAGTCCGACCCAGGTGTATTCGTTACGCGCAAGACGGCGCACGGCAGATGAAGACTTCACATCTCCTGTCGTCGGCTGAACAGGCCCTGGGCTTTACCGCGGCACTGGAGGATGGACGCGCCGCGTTTTGTCCGCGCGGGCTAAACGCTCCCCATTTCGGCTACGAGTACAGCTTGATCTCGTTGATCGAGATGTGCTGGCTGTTCGGCGGCAGCGTCGTGATCCAGAACAGGTAGTAGCGGTAGCTCTTCCCGTCTGTGTGGAGCGCGAACTGCTGGCTCGACGTCACGTCGTCGCTGCCGCCAACCGGCTGCCAGTCGCTGGCGCTGAAGCTGTCCGGGTTGGGGGTCGTGTTGGTCGCGTAGATCTTCGCGTTGAAGCCCCTGGTCGTCGTGTCGACGACCATCTTCGCCGCGGCCTTGGCGCTGCCGGTCGAGACGTAGATCCCGACGCCGGGCTTGCCGGCGAGCACGCCGTCGAGGTAGTTCTCGGTGGCCCAGGCGGTCGCTGTGTTGCGGTCGATCGCGTACTTGGCTTCGTTGTTCTCCTGCCACTTGCTGCCCTGGGCGTAGGGGTTGTAGGCGTAGGCGTGGAGCAGCGTCACCGTCGTACCGGTGCTCCCGCCGCCACCGCCGTGCTTGCCGCCATGCGGCCCGTTGCCGGCATTCAGCACCAGCGCGATGATCGCGCCGGCGATCACCAGCAGCGCCAGCGCGCTGATCGCGTAGGCGGCGCGCGGCCGGCGGATGCTGAGCGGCACCGTGCGGCGCGTCGCCGGCGGCAGCGTGTCGATCACCGCCGTGACCTGGCCATCGGCCTCGCCTGCGCGGTTGGTCTCGAGCGCGAGTGTGCGCTCGAGCTCGGTGATCATCTCGGCGTCGTCGGCGAAGCGCTCACTCAGCTCCTTGGCCGTCGCGCGCTCGATCACCGCCGCCAATGCCGCCGAGACCTCGGGCCGCAGCTTGCGCACATCGGGGACGCTCTCGCGTACGTGCTGCATCGCCACCGCGACCTGGTTGTCACCGCGGTAGGGCAACTCGCCGGTGAGCATCTCGTAGAGCACCACACCGAGCGAGTAGAGGTCCGATTGGCCGGTGACGCGATGGCCCAGCGCCTGCTCGGGCGAGACGTAATCGGTGGTGCCGAGCACCCGCCCGTCGGCGGTCAGGCCATCCTCCTCGAGCGTCCGTGCGATGCCGAAGTCGGTCACCTTGGCCGTGCCCTCGTGATCGATCAGCACGTTCTGGGGCTTGACGTCGCGGTGCACGACGTGATTTGCGTGAGCGGCCCCGAGCGCCCGCGCGATCTCGACGCAGTAGGCGACGGCCTCGGGAATCTCGAGCCTTCCGAGCCGCTGGATCCGCTCCTTGAGCGTCTCACCGTCGATGTACTCGAAAACGATGTAGGGGCGGCTCTCGTCCTCACCGGCATCGATCACGTGCACGATGTTGGGGTGTGACAGCCGCGCCACTGCGCGGGCCTCACGGCGGAAGCGCTCGAGCTGGTCGGAGTCGGTCGCGACCTCGCGGTTCATCAGCTTGACCGCGACGAAGCGCTCGAGCGTCTCATCCTGGGCGCGATAGACCGTCGACATCCCACCGGAGCCGATGCGTGACTCCAGCCGGTAGCGGCCGCTAAGCGTCGTTCCGAGCAGGCTGCTCATCTGGTCGTCTTATTGTGAAACACCGAGGCTCCGGGCCTGCATGAAACTTATCTGCGGTTTGGAGGGCATCCTGGACGCATCGAGGCTGTCACGTGAATACCGCCGGTGACAGGAATCGTTACGGCGCCTACATACCCTGAGCGGGGATTCTTCAGCCCTTCAAGGGGCTCAGGCGGCGCGGATCTTCAGTAGCGCGTCAGTCGATCGCTGCCGGCGACGGCGCGGATGCGCATGTGCGGCAGCTCGATCACGTCGGCCTCGGCGTTGATCTCGCCGATCACGGCCGCGCCGGGATGGAAGCCCTCGAGCAGTGCCACGGCGGCGTCGGCCTGCTCGGCCGGCACCATCGCGACGAACCCACAGCCCATGTTGAAGACCTCCCACATGTCCGCCGCGGCGATCTCGCCGAAGGCGGCGATCAGCTCGAACACGGGCGGCGAGGGCAGCGGCTTGTCGACGCGGTAGCCGACGCCGGTTCCGATCCGGCGCAGGTTCATCAGGCCGCCGCCGGTGATGTGTGCGAGCCCGTGGACCGCGATCTCACTGGCGATCAGCGCGAGGATCGCGCGCACGTAGATCACGGTCGGCTCGAGCAGCACGTCGGCGATCGACCGGCCGCCGAGCATCTCCGGCGTCTGCTCCATCGTCATCTGGCCGTCGTCGAGCAGTGCCCGCCGCGCGAGCGTCATCCCGTTGGAGTGGATTCCCGACGCCGGCAGACCGATCATCACGTCACCGGGTGCCACGCTGCTGCCGTCGATGATCTTGTCGAGCTCGACCACGCCGAACGCCGAACCGACCAGATCGAAGCCGTAGGGTGACGGATGGCCACGCAGGACCTCGGGCACCTGGCAGACCTCGCCGCCCGGGATCTCAACGCCCGCGTCGGCCGCGCCGATGGCGAGCCCGCGGCCGATCGCCTCGAGCAGCGCGGGCTCGGCCCGCTCGACCGCGATGTAGTCGAGCAGCGCCAGCGGCTGCGCACCGACGCAGATCAGGTCGTTGACGTTCATCGCCACGCAATCGATGCCGATCGTGTCGAAGCGACCGGTCTGCTCGCAGACGATCACCTTCGAGCCGACGCTGTCGGTCGCGAGCGCGATGCCGACGCCTGGCGCCAGTGGCCCGGGCAGGCGCATCACGCTCGCGTAGTGGCCCGGCAACGGCACCGACAGCGACTCGCGGCCGGTCTCGATCGCCTTGAGCGCGTTTACGATCGCGGCCACGCCCTGGTCGGCCTGCTTGGTGTCGACTCCGGCTGCGGCGTAGGCGTCGCTCATACCTGCCTCATTCTCACACGCCGGGCACCGTCGCACCAAGGCCGCGTTTGCGGCGGCGGTCGCGACGCAGCTTGCGCAGCGCGGCCGAGCCGAGCGCGACGCGGTAGGCGGCGAACGGCAGCAGTGAACGGTCGCGCTCGACCAGATCGATCAGCGGCGTCGCGGCGAGCGTCGAGGCGAACGAGGCGACGACGCCGACGGCGAACGCCGGCCCCGCGCCCTCGGGCAGCCCCCGCTGCCACAGCCGCAGGCACTTCAGAGCGGTCGCGCCGCCGATCACGGGCAGTGCCACGTGGCGCGACAGGCGTTCGGCGTCGACGCGGGTGAAGCGCCGCAGCCGCGCCGCCGTGAGCGTCGCACCGTTGCGCGAGACGCCGGGGAACAGCGCACAGGCCTGGCCGATGCCGAGCCAGAAGCCGTCGCGCGGCGTGGCCTCGTCGAAACCGCGTTGCTGCGGCTCGCGGTCGGACCGGGCGAGCGCCACAGCGCCGGCGATCAGGCCGACGGCGATCGTGCCCGGCTTGCCGAGGAAGCGCTCGATCGGGCGCTCGAGCGCGAAGCCGATGATCACGGGAGGCAGCAGTGACAGCGCGACCACGGCTGCCGAGTCGGCGTTTATCTCGCGCGCCGCCTCGATCACCTCGTCGCGCAGGATCACCACCAGGGCCGCGGCGGTACCCGCGTGCAGCGCGACCTCGAACGCCTTGCGCACCTCCGGATCGGACGACACGCCGTCGCCGCCGAGCAGCCAGGGGACGAGCTCGATGTGGCCCGAGGATGAGATCGGCAGCAGCTCGGCGGGGCCGTGCATCAGCCCCAGCGCGAGTGCGCGCCCGAGTCCGGCTCGCGCCGCCGGCATCAGACCGCGGCTGCGCGGCGGTTGCGGATCCAGCGCAGCAGCAGCCAGGCGACGAGCACGACGACGATCACGACGACCGCATAGTCGACGTAGTCGAGGTGGTGCTTCCACTGCTCCCACTTGTGGCCGACGGCCTTACCGATCAGCGCCAGGCCGGTGATCCAGACGAGCGAGCCGAGCGTCGCCATCGAGGCAAAGCGCCAGTACGGCATCCGGGCGATTCCGGCGGCGTACGGCGGCGCCGAGCGCAGCACCGGGATGCAGCGCGAAACGGCCACGGTCGGCGAGCCGTAGCGCTCGAACCAGCCGTGGGCGCGAGCGATGTTCTTCTCGTCGATGTGCACCGGGCTGCCCGGTCGCTCGAGCACCTCGTGCAGACCGAAGAACCCGATCGCGTAACAGATGCTGGCGCCGACGACATCGCCGACCACGCCGGCCACGATGATCCCGACCAGCGTGAGGTGGTGGGTGTCGACGTTGAACCCGGCAAACAGCATCACCACCTCGGTGCCCGGGATGATGATCACCTGCGAGACCATGATCATCAGCGTCACACCGGCGTAGCCGAGATGCTGGACCACGTGCGTGGCGAGGGTGGCTACTGAGTTGGTAACTGAAGCGTCGATAAGCACGGCGCTGAGTGTACGGTTGCGGGCTCAGCGTGTCTGTACGTCTAAGGTCGTGCCCATGCCTGTACATCTGTTTGACACCGAGACACCACTTTCCGACCTGCGACCGACGATCCTCGCGCGCGTCACCGAGGTGATCGCCGCGGGGCGCTTCATCCTCGGCCCCGAGGTCAAGGCCTTCGAGCAGGAATTCGCCGCCTACATCGGCGTCGATCACGCGATCGGCGTGGGCAACGGCACCGATGCGATCACGATCGCCGCGCGCGCGCTCGGCGTCGAGCCCGGCGATGAGGTCGTGCTGCCGTCGTACACCTTCTACGCGACCGCCGAGGCGATCGCCGCGATGGGCGCGATCCCCGTCTTCTGTGACGTCGACCGTGACACCCGCAACATCACCGCCGACACCGTCAAGGCGGCGCTGACCCCGCGCACCAAGGCGATTGTCGCCGTCGACCTGTTCGGGATGCCCGCCGAGATCGGCGCGATCCGCGACGTCAGCGGCCTGCCCGTGATCGAGGACGCCGCCCAGGCGCTCGGTGCCGACCTCGACGGCGTCAAGGCCGGAGCGCTCGGCGACATCGCGACCTTCTCGTTCTATCCGTCCAAGAACCTCGGCGCCTTCGGCGACGGCGGCGCGATCACGACCGACGACAGCGAGCTGGCCGAGCGCGTGCGCGCGCTGCGCTTCCACGGCTCGCGCGACAAGCAGACCTTCGACTACGTCGGCTACAACTCGCGCCTCGACGAGATCCAGGCGGCGATCCTGCGCGTGCTGCTGCCGCACATCGACACCTGGTGCGACGGCCGCCGCGCCGGTGTGCAGGCCTACATCGATGCGGGTCTCGGTGAGTACGTCGAGCTCGGTGGCGCCCCGCTGGGCGCCACCCCTGCGTGGCATCTCTACGTCGTGACTGACCCTGACGCCGACGCCAAGCTGAAGCTGCTCAACGCCGCCGAGGTCCAGGCACGGGGCTACTACCGCGTGCCGTTGCACCGGCAGCCGGCGATGGCTCCGTACGTCGAGCGGCAGAACGGCGCGCTCGAGCTGCCGGTGACCGAGGAGCTCGCGCGCACGGGGCTGGCGCTGCCGATCAGCCCGGTGTTCACGCGCGCTCAGGCCGACGAGGTCGTGGCGGCGCTTGCCGCCGCCTGAGCCGGTCACGGCATCGTGAAGGTCTGGGTCGACCTCACCAACTCGCCGCACGTGCTGGTGCTGGCGCCGATCATCCGGCGCCTGCAGCAGCAGGGCCACGAGGTCCAGGTCACCGCGCGCGACTTCGCGCAGACACTCGAGCTGTGCGAGCGCCAGGGAATCGGTTACTACGCGATCGGCCACCACCGCGGCGCGGCGCTCTCGGGCAAGGCCCGCGGCCTCGCCGATCGCTCGTGGCAGCTCGTCAGGTTCGCCGCGCGGCGCCACTTCGACCTCGCGATCGGCCACGGCTCCAACGACATCACGGTTGCGGCGCGGCTGCTGCGAATCCCGTGCTCGACGATGTTCGACTACGAGTGGGCGACGGTCCAGCACAACGTCAACTGCCGGCTCGCGCAGGCGGTCGTGGTCCCCGATGCGATCCCCGTCGAGCGGCTCGCGCGCTACGGCGCGACCGCCAAGCTGCGCCGGTACCAGGGGCTCAAGGAGGAGTACTACCTCTACGACTTCGAGCCCGACCCAGGGGTGCTGGGGGAGCTCGGGCTGGATCCCGCGCAGCCGGTCGCGGTGGTGCGCACGCCGCCCGCGGTCTCGCTCTATCACCGCTTCGAGAACGACCTCTTCAGCCAGGTGCTGCAGCGCCTGCAGGGCACGCAGACGGTCGTGTTGCCGCGCACCGCCGAGCAGCGTGAGGAGCTTGGACGGGCCGGGGGCTTCCTGATTCCCGAGCACGCGATCGACGCCCAGTCGCTGATCGCCTACGCCGATCTCGTCGTCTCCGCCGGCGGAACGATGAATCGCGAGGCGGTCGCGCTCGGAACGCCGGTGTTCACCGTCTTCGAGGGACGGCTCGGCGCCGTCGACGAGCAGCTGATCGACGACGGACGCCTGCGCAGGCTCCAGAGCGCCGATGAGGTCCAACTCGTCAAGCGCGATGGCCAGCGCGGGCTCCAGCGGATCCGGCGCAACCCGCGAC
>DATASU010000174.1:0-10387 GCA_036269095.1 Solirubrobacteraceae bacterium | reverse complement strand
TGGCGCTCGATCTGGGTCAGTGCGCCCTGCAGTGCCGCCTGGCGCTTGGCATCGGACTTCGGATCCGCCGATGCAGCGGCAAGCTTCGCGCCTGCCTTCTCCTGTTCACTCATGCTCGTCTGGCTCCTTGTCTGATGCCTTGCGAATCGTCAAGTTACGACCCGCATCGGACGGAACCACAGAACACCTGTTCGTACAAGGCCACTATGTGCCAATTCCGTGACACATGGCGGCCGGCGTTTCGGCGGTGGATACCCGCCGCCGCCCGCCCCGCGCCCCTGCAAAAGCGATCGATCAGTCGCTCTCGCCGCGCAGCACCCGCGCGATCAGGTGCATCGCGACCGTCGTCGAGCGCTCGCGCACGTCCCCGCGCCCGCCCGGCAGGTTGCGTGCGCGCGTCAGCACGCGCGCGACCGCGGCCTCGCCCGCGCGCGCGTACGACACCGAGAAGCACACCAGTCCCACGGGTTTCTCGGGCGTTCCCCCACCGGGCCCGGCGATTCCGGTGATCCCGACCCCCACCGAGCTGCCGAAACGGTGCCGCGCGCCATCGGCCAGTGCCCGCGCAACCTCGACCGACACCGCGCCATGCGCGGCGATCAGCGCTGGGTCGACGCCGACCAGATCGCTCTTGGCCTCGTTGCTGTAGACGACCGCACCACCGGTCACGTACGCGGACGAGCCCGCGCGATCGGTCAGGCGGGCGGCAAGCAGGCCGCCCGTACACGACTCGGCGGGCGCGATCGTCTCACCGCCGGCCAGCAGCAGCTCCGCGACCTGCTCGTCGATCGTGGCGCCGTCGCGCGAGAACAGGCGTTTGCCGTGGCGCTCGGCGATGAAATCGATCAGCGCCGCGTAGTCCGCCGCGGCCGCGGGCTCGAAGCGGGTCGAGACCTCGATCTCACCGCGGCGCAGGCAGGTGGTGATCTCGAGCGGCGCGAGCTCGAGCCCCGCGCTGTCGGCCGCGCGCAGCGTGTTGGCGATCTCGGCCTCGGGAATCCCGAACAGGCGCACCATCTCGCGCCGGTACACGGTCGCGCCGGCGATCGCCCGCTGGAATGGCTCCGTGGCCACGGCGTCGGCCCACATCGGCTGCAGCTCGCCCGGCGGTCCCGGCAGGACGACGATGGTCGGCCCCTCGCAGCCCTCGCCCGGCGGGACGACCAGCCCGGGCGCGGTCCCGCGCGGTGCGAGCACGGTCGCGCCCGCCGGGATCACCGCCTGCTTGCGGTTGGCGGCACGCAGCGCCTCGCGATCGGCGTCGGGCCAGCGCTGCAGGGCACGCGCGATGATCTCGGCGATGCGCTGCTCGAGTGCCTCGTCGAGCACCATCTCGCGCGCGCAGAAGCCGCCGACGATCTCCGCCGTCAGGTCATCGGCGGTCGGTCCCAGACCGCCGCTCGTGACGATCACGGCGACGCCCGCGGCGGTCATCTGCTCGAGTGCGGTGCGCAGATCCTCGGGACGGTCGCCGACGATCTCGATCATCGCCGTGTCGACGCCGAGATCACGCAGCTGCTCCGACAGCCAGGGGCCGTTGCGGTCGCTGATGATCCCGGTCAGCACCTCGGTCCCGGTGACCAGGATCCCGGCCCTGACGGCAGCACGTCCGGTGAAGACCGCGGCGTCGCTCACCAGACGACCGCCACTACTACGCGCAGGTGGGCGCCGGCGTCAGCGGCTTGACGCCCGTCGCGGTGATCCTGAGCGCGATCGGGGCCGCGCCCGAGGGCGTGTAGGGCTTTCCGTCGGCGGTCATCGTCACGCCGGTGTTTCCGAGTGCGAGCAGGATCTCCTTGGCGTGGAACGTGGGCAGCTTCTGCCCGACGACGACGTCTCCGGAAGACATCAGCGGCTTGCCCGCCTGGTTCTCCACGCAGACCCAGACCGTGGCGGTCGCCACGAGCTTGAGGCTCGCACGCTTCGGGACCACGGGCGCTGTCACCGTGTTCGTCGTGACCGTGTTGATCGTCGTGCCGGTCCGCGCGTGCTTGCCGGAGCCGCCGTGGTGGTGCCCCGAGCCCTTGGTCGCCGGCGCGATCGCGTTGCCACCCTTCGCGGGCGGTGACGTGCTGTGATTGCCGATCAGATACAGCGCGACGACGATCACGACCAGAGCGAAGACGATCACGGTGCGCGGTGTCAGCAGCGCCGCGCTGACGCGACCCGGCCGACGCGACCTGGAATGGCGGTCGCGCTCACGCGTCGTCGTCGCCACCGCGCGTACCTCGTGGTCGCTCGGGCGCTCGTAGCGACGCTTGAACTCGTCGACGAGCAGACGGCTGTCGAGACCGAGGAAGTCCCCGTAGGTCTTGAGGAAGCTCTTGACGTAGACCGGCCCCGGGAGCAGGTCCCACTCCTCGTTCTCGAGCGCGCGCAGGTACTTGGCACGGATCTTCGTGCCGACCTCAACCTCGCTGATGTCGATGCGCGCGCGCATCCGCGACTCGCGCAACGTGGAGCCGATGTCCGCCATATCGACTAAGGCTACGCTGCACAGCCCTGCAAGCACTGCACAAACCGCTGCAGCCACCCCATTTTCGGGGGTTTTGGCGCCAACTGGGCGCGATTGACCTATTCAGGGGACTGATCGTCAACCGCGGGTACCTCCGCGGCGTCTCCGGCGGGCATCGGCTCGGGAGCACTCGGAGCGCTCTGGGCCGCACCCGGCTGACGTCCACCGCCGGCCGCCTCGGCGAGGTTGACCAGGATCCGCGGCACGTCGGCCTCGGCGATCAGCACCTGGCGCGGCTTCGAACCCTCGTAGCCGGAGATGATCCCGCGCCGCTCGAGCATGTCGATCAGGCGTCCGGCGCGCGTGTAGCCCAGACGCAAGCGCCGTTGGAGCATCGAGGTCGATGCGGTGCCCATCGACGCGACCAGGCTGATCGCCTCCTCGAGCAGCGGATCCTCGTCGGGGTCGAAGCCGTCATCGGCGCCACCCTCGGACTTGGCATCGGACTCGTCCTCGACCTCCTCGAGCAGCTCCTCGCGCAGCTCCGGCTCGCCCTGCCTGCGCCAGGCCTCGGTCAGCTCGAGGATCTGCTCCTCGTCGATGTAGGCGCCCTGGATGCGCTGCAGCTTGTTGGTGCCGACCGGCGAGAACAGCATGTCGCCCTGCCCGAGCAGTGATTCGGCGCCGTTCTGGTCGAGGATCACGCGCGAGTCGGTCTGGCTCGAGACCGCGAAGGCGATCCGCGACGGCACATTGGCCTTGATCATGCCGGTGATCACGTCGACACGCGGTGACTGGGTGGCGAGCACGAGGTGCATCCCGACGGCGCGCGCCTTCTGCGCGAGGCGGATGATCGAGTCCTCGACGTCGGCGGGCGCGACCATCATCAGGTCGGCGAGCTCGTCGATCACGCAGAGGATGTAGGGCAGCGGCGGTTCGCCGCGGCCCTCGCGAACCTTGTTGAGCTCGGGCAGCGAGCGCGTCCGCGCGAGCCGCATGATCGTGTAGCGCTGCTCCATCTCCTTGACGAGGTTCTGGAGCGCGTTGGCGGCCATCTTCGGGCTGGTGATCACCGGCGTCAGCAGGTGCGGGATCGACTCGTAATGGTTGAGCTCGACCTGCTTGGGATCGACCAGCACGAGCCGCACCTCGTGCGGGGTGGCGCGCAGCAGGATCGACGACAGCATCGAGTTCACACAGGCCGACTTGCCGGCACCGGTCGTGCCGGCCACGAGCAGGTGCGGCATCTTCGCGAGGTCCGCGCCGATCGCGCGGCCGGCGATGTCCTTGCCGAGCCAGACCGTGAGCGGCGACCAATCCGCGGGCGGCTCCTGGAAGACGTCGCCGAGATGCACGATCCGCCGGCGCAGGTTCGGAACCTCGACGCCGACCGCGGTCTTGCCGGGGATCGGCGCGAGGATCCGCACATCGACGGCGGCGAGCGCGTATGCGAGGTCGTCCTTGAGGTTGGAGACCTTCGACATCTTGGTTCCGGGCGCGAGCTTGACCTCGTAGCGCGTGATGTGCGGGCCGGTGACCTGGCCGATGACCTTCGATTCGATCCCGAAGTGTCCGAGCGCCTCGACCAGCGCCTTGGCTGTCGCCGCCTGACCGGTGGTGTCGGGCTTGGCCGCCTCGCCGGTCGAGCGCACGAGGTTGCGTGACGACGGCACCCGCCAGACGAAATCGGGATCGTCGGTGACCGACGCGCGGTAGCGCCCGGCGGGCGTCAGCTCGCTCGCGTCGACGTCGCGCCGCGGCCCGGTGTCCGCGTCGGCGGGCTCGTCATCCTCCTCGTAGGCGACCGCGGCCATCTCCTCGGTCTCACCGTGACCACCGTCGAGGTCGACGAAGTCCTCGAACTCGACCGGTTCGACCGGCACGAACGTGTCGTCCTGTTCCTGTTCCTGTTCCTGTTCGTCGTCGGTGACCCCGAAGCTGCGCTGGCCATCGGCGTCCTCGTAGACATCGACGGCCGGGGCCTCGACGTGCGTCGCGCGCACGATCAGCTCGGTCTCGCCGGGATCGGGGACCACCATCGCAGTGTCGTCGTCGGGTTCGCTGTGCCGCATCCGCGCCGCCCGGATCTCAGCGCGGCGGGTGGCGCTGCGCACCTCCGGGCCGCGCCGCAGCGCCGACGCGTGCCGGCGGCTGTTGTTGATCACCGACGCAAACGTGGCGCCGCTCAGCAGGATCACGCCCGCGAGCAGCAGGAAGACCGCGAGGATGTCGGCACCGGCGCTCGAGATCAGGTGCCCGGTGACGTAGTACTCGGCGCCGCCGAGCAGGCCGCCGCGCGGCTTGATCACCGCGCCCGACCAGAAGCCATGACTGGGACTCTGCCCCGGTCCGAACACGCCGGCGGCGAATGCCAGCGCGAGCGCGAGCAGCAGGCAGATCGTGCCGCTGCGCAGCGGGCGCGTCGCCGGCGCGACGTCGATGTCGCGCGCCAGCACGCGCGTCCCGCCGAGCACCAGCGCGACCGGAGTCAGATACGCGAGCTTGCCGACCAGCAGCTCTAGCCCGCTCATCACGCCGTGACCGAGCGAACCGCCGGCCCAGAAGCCGTAGGCGACACCGGCCAGGAAGATCCCGACGGCGATGATCGCCAGCGCGAGCACATCGATCTGGTGCGGCTCGAGGTCGCGCACGCTGCGCAACCCCGGACGGCTCGCGACCAGCGAGCGCGTCGCACGTGTCGGCGGCCGCTTCGCAGGCTTTCGCTTCGCAGGCTTTCGCTTCGCAGTGCTGGCCCGCTGGCCAGCACTGGACCTACCGGTCTTGGCGGTCGTTTTGCGGGTCTTGGTCGAGGTACGGGCGGCAGCCATCTCTGATGCAAGGTCTACTTCGACTTCCGGCGGCAAAGCCCTGCCTGGGAAACTCATGCGATGGACGTCACGGTGGCGGTACTGGCAGGCGGCCGCGGCAGCCGCATCGGCGGTGACAAGGCGATGATCGAGCTCGCCGGCCGCCCCCTGATCAGCTACCCCCTCCAGGCGGCCCGTGAAGCCGGCCTACCCGCCGTGATCGTCGCGAAGCAGTCCACCACGCTTCCGCCCGTCACCACCCGGCTTCTCCTCGAGCCAGACGAGCCAACCCATCCCCTCCTCGGCATCATCACCGCGCTGGAGGAGTTCCCAGCCGTCATCGCGATCCCGTGCGATATGCCGTTCGTATCGCCCTCACAGCTGACCGCCCTGGCCCGGACGGACGCCGACATCGCCACGCTTTCGCCAACGCACCCCTTTCCAGCGCTCTACCGGTGCGCGACGCTGCGCCAGTTACGTGAAGCCTTGGAAGCCAATCGGTCGATGAGGTCGACGCAGGCCCAATCTCGTCTTGCGCCTGAGGCGGCCTCTTCGACCGATTCGGCCACCCAGTTGACCGTCAATACGCCGGCCGATCTCGCCGACGCGCAGCGCCTGCTCAGCCGGCGTTGACCCGCTCGGCCGCAGCCAGGAACTCCTCGACCGAAGCCCCGGCCGTGCCCGCCACCCAGCACGCGAGCGGCGCGGCCGGCCGCTCCGAGGAGTGTGCCGCGGTGCCGGCCAGCGCCAGCAGCTTGTCGGCCTGTTCCGGGGTGGGCGGTTCGACCCCCAGCTCCCTGGCAAACGCCTCAATCCACTCGTCTCTGGTCACGCTCCCAGATTAGAGTGATGGCTGTGGACGCGACACCCGGTGCACTCAGGCGGATCGTGCACGACGGGCGCGAGGACACGGTTGCGGTCGAGGAGCCGCTCGAGATCCGCTCCGGCGACGAGCCGCTCGCGGTCACGATGCGCACGCCCGGCCACGACGAGGAGCTGGCGCTCGGCTTCCTCTACGGAGAGGGTCTGATAGACGGACCGCGCGCCGCCGGTCTCACCGACGACCTCGCCAACAACACGGTCGTGGTGGCGGGCCCGCTGACGCGCACCCCGGCGGCGAGGCGCTTCTACACGACCTCGTCGTGCGGCGTCTGCGGCAAGGGTGCGATCGACGAGGTCGTGGTCCACAGCGAGCGGCTGCCGGATTGGAGCGGCGAGCCGTTGCCGCGCGAGCTGCTCGCGGGGCTCCCCGATCTACTCGTGCAACCCGGTTTTGCCCGCACCGGCGGGCTCCACGCCACCGGCCTGTTCGATGCGGCGGGCACGCTCCTGTGCGTGCGCGAGGACGTCGGGCGTCACAACGCGATGGACAAGGTGATCGGCTGGGCGCTCAACGAGCGGCTGCTGCCGCTGAGCTCGAGACTGCTGTGCGTCAGCGGCCGGCTGTCCTTCGAACTGGTGCAGAAGGCGGCGGTCGCGGGCGCGCCGTTCCTCGTCGGTGTCGGTGCGCCGACGTCACTCGCGGTCGAGCTCGCGCACGACCGCAACCTGACGCTGTGCGGCTTCGCCCGCGGCGGCCGCGTGAACGTCTACAGCGGCGAACAGCGGGTCAAGCAGATCCCGTGACCGAAGAAGCTGACGCGCGTCGGTTTCTTCAGGCCACTTTAAAGAGTCTCGAAGAGTCTCACGTTTCCAGGCGAAACCCGCTTAAGATCAGGTCGCAATGAGTATCGCAACGGAGTTCGAGCGTCCCGCCCGCGTACTCGTCGTCGAGGACGATGACGCCATTTCCCAGGTCCTCCAGCGCTCGCTGCGCATGGAGGGCTATGACGTGCGCATCGCCGGCGACGGCATGGCCGCGCTCGACGAGGCCCACGCCTTCCTGCCCGATCTCGTGATCCTCGACCTCGGATTGCCGAAGCTCGACGGGCTCGAGGTCGCCAAGACACTGCGTGAGGGCGACGATGTCCCGATCCTGATGCTCACCGCCCGCGACGCGGTCGAGTCGCGGGTCGAGGGGCTCGACGCCGGCGCCGACGACTATCTCGTCAAGCCGTTCGAACGCCAGGAGCTGCTGGCCCGGCTGCGCGCGCTGCTGCGCCGCCGCCCGCCGCGCGGACAGGCCGCGATCGCCGTCGGCGATCTGCGCCTCAACCCCGACACGCATGAGGTCCTGCGCGGCGAGCGCGCGCTCGACCTCACACAGCGCGAGTTCGAGCTGCTCGAGTACCTGATGCGCAATGAGCGCATCGTCGTCTCGCGCCAGCGGCTGCTCGACGAAGTCTGGGGCTATGACCCGTTCTCGATGACCAACACGATCGAGGTGTTCGTCTCGAACCTGCGCCGCAAGCTCGAAGCCGGCGGCGAACCGCGTCTACTGCACACGATTCGCGGCGCCGGCTACGTGCTGCGGGTCTGAATCTCAGACGCTTGAGAGCGTGAACTGCGCGACCAGCTCGCGCAGCTCCTCCGACACCCGCGAGAGATCGTCCGCCGAAGCGGCAATCTGCTGGGCCGAGGCGCTGGTCTGCTGGGCCGAGGCGCTGGTCTGCTGGGCCGACACGCTCGTACGCTGGGCCGACTCGCTGGTCTGCTGCGCCGAGCTCGAGATCTGACGCGCGGAGACCGTCGCCTGCTGAGCTGAGGCGCTCACCTGCTCGGTCGATGCGCTGACCTCCTGGGTCGATGCGCTGGCCTCCTGCGCGGAGGCACTGACCTGCTGGGTCGATGCGCTGACCTGCTGGGTCGCGGCCGATGCCTGCTCGGCAGCGGCGGCGGACTCACCGATCTCGGTCTGAACCTTCTCGGCCGCCGTCGCCACGCGCTCGATCGCGGAGATGATCTCACCGGTGCGCGAGGTGACGTCGGTGACAGCGTCACCGATCCGCACGAACGCGGTCTGTGCGGCCTCGACCGTCTCGACACCACCGGTGGTCGCCTCGGCGCCACTCTCGACCAGCGTGATCGTGCGCTGCGTGTCGGTCTGGATCGCGGTGATCAGATCGGCGATCGACTGGGCGGCCTCCTGAGACTCCTCGGCGAGCTTGCGCACCTCCTCGGCGACGACCGCGAAGCCGCGGCCCTGCTCGCCGGCACGCGCCGCCTCGATCGCGGCGTTCAGCGCGAGCAAATTGGTCTGCTGGGCGATGCCGGTGATCGTCTCGATGATCCCGCCGACCTGCTCGGACTTGACGCCGAGCTCGCGGATCGCCTGCTGGGCCTCGACGCTCGTGTCGCGCACGAGCTCCATCGCCTCGCTGGCACGGCTGACGGCCTGCACACCCTGGTCGGCGGCTTCCTTGGCGACCTCGGTCAGCTCGACGGCCTCGCGCGCGGTGTCGGCACTCGAGCCGGCGAGTTCGACCATCTCCTCGGTCAGACCGCGGGCGATGTCCATCGAACGTGCCTGGCGCTCAGCGCCATGCGCGATGTCCTCGATCGCGCGGGCGACCTCGCCGATCGCGCGGCCGGTCTCGTCGGCACTTGACGACATCGCCTGCGAGCTCGAAACGAGCTGCTCGGAGGTGCCGGCCATCGCCTCGGAGGTGGCCACGATCTCATCGGAGGTCGAAACGAGCTCCGCGGACGTGCCGACCAGCTCATCCGAGGTACCGACCAGCCCGTCGGCGGTGGTCACGAGCTCCTCGGAGGTCGCGACCAGCTGTTTGGAGGTGGCGGCCATGTCGGTCGATGAGTTCGCGACGTTGTCAGCTGATGCCTGGATCTGGCGCAGCAGCTTCTCGATCTGCAGGCGCATCCGCGCGATCGCGTTACCGAGCCGATCGCGCTGCGAGCGCGGCTCGACCTGCACGTCGAGGTGGCCGGCCGCGATCTGATCGGCGACGTCGGCCAGCCCGGAGAGATAGCTGACGATCTCCTGGAAGCTGTCCGCGACCTGGCCGATCTCGTCGGCCGACCCGGTCTCGATCTCGACCTCGAGATCACCGGTGCTGATCTGCTGTGCGGCGTCGCGCACCTTCTCGGCGGGCTTCACCAGCTTGGTCGTGACGAACGCGAGGATCCCGGCCACGACGAGCACGATGATCAGCGCGATCACGATCAGGTCGTCACGCAGGGAGTGCGCGCTGGCGAGGATCTCGGAGGTCGGGGCGACACTGACGAAGCCCCAGTCGCCGTTCTTGACCGGCGTGTAGAACATCTTGACCTGCTTGCCGCTGAGCGGATCGGTCGTGACCAGCGAGCCGCTCTTGCCGGCTGCGACGGCAGCGGCGATCTGAGCGAAGGCCGGGTTGTGGTCGCGCTTGGCGAGCTGGGCGAGCGTGAGCTTGCCGATCAGCTTCTTATTCGGGTAGGTCACGAGGATGCCCGTGTGGCTGACCACGAAGCTGTAACCGCTCTGCAGAACCTTGAGCTTGTTGATCTCGGTCGTGAGCGTCCCGAGCTGCATGTCGATGCCGGCAACGCCGACGACCTTGCCGTCGTGGATCATCGGGGCAACGGTGCTGGCCAGCAGCGAGCCCTCCCACAGATACGGCTCGATGAACGCGGGCTTGCGCGACTTCGCCGGAATCTGGAACCAGGCCGCCGAGGTGTAGCCGACCATCCCGTAGGTGAGGTTGACCTTGCCGCCAAGGCGGTTCCAGTAGGTGCCGAACTCGCCCTGCGGGCCCATCCCGGCGGCGCCCTTGAACTTCGCGTCCTGGCCGTCGAAGGCGTCGGGCAGATAGTCGATGTAGGAGCCGGCGATCTGCGGATTGGCCAGCAGGATGTTGTGCTCGATGTTCATCACGGCGGCGCGGCTGGTGGTCCCCGCCAGGGCGGCACCGGCGCTGGCCTCGGTCTCGGCCATGCTGATGCGGCCCTCGACCTCGCCGTTGAACTTCTGCGCCTGCGCGGCGTTCGAGTTCGCGACGCTCTGAGAGACGCTGTGCTCCTGGGCTGAGGTCACCTTCGTGATCGTGATCACGCTCATGACGACGAGCGCGACGACGACCACAGGGATCATCAGCAACAGCAGCTTGGTGCGGATGGAGCTCACGTTCTGCAGCGAGATCCGGCGCGACTCGACCTTCATTTTCTGCGACTCCTTGTCGTGTGGGGCGGCGGCGTTGGCCTGGAAAAAGTACGGACCGGTGGCGGTAGTCCTCACCGTGGGGATCGGCAG
>DATASU010000173.1:0-7863 GCA_036269095.1 Solirubrobacteraceae bacterium | reverse complement strand
TCATGACGTCGTACCAGCAGGCCGGCTCCTCCCACCTCATCACCCGCATAGCATCGCTCAGAAGTTCTGATCACTCCCGAAACTCGGTCGCAGCCCAATCACCCCTGCGCGCTCAAGGGACATTCGCGCACACTCGCGCAGGCAACGGCGCTCCTACCCGGCGGGCGCGAACTCGTGAAACTGGAGCAAGCCGAACTCGAAGTTGGCCTGGTCTATCGCCGCCGCCACCACGTCCTCATGCCAGGTGTCTGTGATGACGTTCCAGCTTGGGTCGCAGTAGATAGAGATAGACACCATCGGCCGGGTCCTCGTATGACGCGATTGCCAGCGCAGCGAACTGCTTGACCTCGACGCCGCCGACTACATGCCGAGTCTTGCCGGTCGGCTGAGACCTTGCGAGGCTGGCGAACTCCAGTACGCGCCCACGGTCGAGAAACTCGGGGGGATTCCGCATGGGTCGCACACGACTATCGGTCGTCAGGGGTCTGTGAACACTGGGCCGGGGCGACGGCGCTCTGCGCTGAGCGGCTTGGGGCTCGGCCTTCCTTCGTTCGACGGCGTTAGGGCGTGCAGGAGACGGCGAGCGACCCGTCGTTGCTCCGTGTCAGGTTGAGCGTTGCCGATGAGGAGGTGCCGTCGGCGGAGCCGCTGACGCCATGGCCAGGAGGGGGGATCGTCGCGCCAGCAGCAACGCCGTGATTGGTGCGGCGCACGGTCGCTCCTGTCTGCGCGCTTGTGACGGTCAGAGTTGTCGGCGCTGTAAAGGTGAGCGGCGTGGAGGCTCCCTGTGTCGTCGGCGGGCTCGTTGTGTAGTGAGCAGTTGGCTTCGCGCCAGCGCCGCACCCGGCTAGGGAGAAGCCGAGGGTCGCGAGGGCCATCGCTGCCAGGCGCAGTTTCATCGCACACTTCATACGTCGCTGACGGCTTGCATTGTCACCGATCGTCCGGGCCGGGCTCGGCCGTCAGCGGTCATTCTGGAACTGGCCCCAAGCGACAGCGGCTCTGCTTGATAGCCCCGGGACCTATCTCCGCGCTTCGCGCGTATGGTGCGTATGCGGAAGCTGGCATTAGCGGCGCTCCTCGTCGCGGTCGGGCTGCTGGCCGCTTCAGCCGCCAGCGGCGACCGTGCTACCAGATCGGTTCCAGATCGGATCAGCATCCGTGTCCCTGCCAGCTGGCATCCGCTCCAGGGTTGGCTGAGCGACGTGACCGATCCAGCGCCGCGACTGGCTATAGCCTCCTTCCCGGCACGACTGTCACGACAGACGTGTGCGTGCGGGTTACCGAACGTGATCCACTTTCCGCGCGACGGCGCGTTCGTGTTCGTCTGGGAATACCTACACCCCTCCCCACGAATGCTCGCGGCGCTCCGGCCCCGGCCGCTTCACCTTCGACTGAGGGCGGCTGAGCCTCAGCGGCTCACCTGCCACGGGCCAAGTGACAGCTTCAATTTCAAGGATCACGGCCGCGACTTCCAGGTCGAGGTCTACCTCGGACCAGCGGCCAACCCCGCCACCCGGACGCAGATGCTCGCGATCCTCGACAGCTTCCGCGCTGGGCCGAACGCATGACCTGATCTTCGCCGCGTCAGGGGTCGGAACTGGCCCAGCCGAGGGACCTCTAGCGCGGCCGACGGCTATCTCGTCCGAACTAAGGAAGGCAGACGCAACTAGACCAGCCGCCGCAGCAGCGTCGGCTGCACCGTCCGTACAAGCATCGAGTGCAGCTCCTCGGTCGTTCCGCTGGTCCGGCAGCTTCGACAACACGGCGCTCAGGTCGCTCCGGTCATGCGGCGAGTGTTCGCGGCGTCGGGAGATGCGCGGCCAGGCTGAGCACGGGAGCCGTGCCGTAGCGGACGGTACCGCCGGCGAGCGGGAGCGCAAGTTCGTGGAGTGGGGTCCAGCGGAGGTGGTACTCGTGGCGCAGCCGGGGCGGAAGGATGTAGGCGGTCGCGAGTCGATGCGCCGGGGCGAGTAGGCGCAACGGCATCGGCAGCGATGCCGCGAGGATGACGGATGCGACCCTGCGGGCCGGTGCGGTGACGGTGATGGCGTCGCCGGCGAGCTGACGGTCGAAGTAGGCGCGGAAGTCTTGGTGGCTGCGCGGCAGGACGTCTGTCGGTGTGCCGAAGAGTCGCGCCACGAGGTTCATCTCCCCCACGTAGCGCTCCCGCTCGTCGGCGCTGAGCGGGCGGACGAACTGCTCGAAGGCGGCGAGCGAGCTCTCGACGAGTGTCGCGTGTACCCACAACATCAGCTCGGGGTCGGAGGCGGAGTAGAGGGTTCCCGGCGGAAACGGCCCCAACCGCTCGGTCGTCTTGCCCTGAACGCGACGATGCAGCGCCTGGACGGCCGCGCCCGCTTGCTCGGCCTCGCGCTTGTCGCCGAAGGCGATCAGGTAGAGGGCACGCAGCGTGCCGTTCAACCGCCGCCAGAGGTTGCGGTCGAATCCCGAATGCTGGGTGACGCCGCAGGCCACCAGCGGGTGCGCGACCTGGAGCAGGACAGCCGCGCCGCCGCCCAGAAACGGCGTAACCGGCGAGTTCCCGAGCAGCCGCACCATGCTGTCCGGACCGAAATAGCCGTCACGAGCGGCCAGTCGCTGCGCGTGCGTGCGCCCCATCGCCACCTCTTCTACCCCTGTGGGGCGGCACAACTCGCCGGCTCTTTATGTTCGGAAAGTGTTATAACGTGGTCATGCCGATGCTGCACGGATGTGCCCTTCCTGGCTGCGAGACGTTCACGCTCAGCACCTACTGCTTCGAGCACGAGCTGGTCATTCGGGCCGAGATCGAGGCCGAGCGGGCGCAGCTCGCGGCACGCGACGAGCCTACGGCCCGCGAGTTGGCCGAGACGCCGCAGCCGGCCTAACAGTGGCCCGTCTTCCGACGGGTTCTCACCTTGGGGAGTCGGATGGGTCGGGTGCTGGCGGGGTGATTTCGGCTTTGCCGCCGCCGTAGTCGGAGGCGGCGTCTTTGAGGTTGAAGAGCGCGCCGAAGCGGCGTTCGCTGCGCTTTGCAGTGTCGAAGATCCCGATCTGGTTGGTGTCGGGGTAGACGCTGAGGTTGGGGCCGTCCATCTCGCTGATCATGAGCAGTCGGGTCGGCTTGTCGGTTGTGTTTCGGTAGCCGTGGGCGCCACGTTCGCCGCGAGGAAAGGCGACGACTTCACCGGCCGGCAGAGTGCGCCAGCCTGTGGCGGTGCGGAGGTCGAGGTGGCCTTCGAGAACGATCAGGAGTTCCTCGCGTTGCAGGTGGTAGTGGAAGACCATCTCCTGGCCGGGCGAGAGTTCGTAAAGGGTTGAGCCGAGGTACTCGCTGCCGGCGGCTTCTGCGAGACGGCGGGTCTTGAGACCTTCGCTATTGGGTTCGAGGGGATCGCGGAGGTTGCTCATTGGGGGCAAGCGTAGGCTTGTTCGGATGCTCGAGCTTTCGGTGCAGACGGAGCGTCGTACCCAACTGCTGAATGTGACCGCTTCGGTCAACGAGCGCCTGCAGGGCAGCGAATGCGCCGCGGTCGTTGTGTTCGTGCCGCACACGACGGCTGGGTTGGTTGTGCAGGCGAGCGGCCCGGACGCGTCGATGGTTGCCGCCGATATCGAATCTGCGTTGGAGCGCATCGTCGACGAGGGATGGCCGTGGGAGCACACTGCGGAAGGTGATCGCAACCCGTGGTCCCATGTCCGCTCGACGCTTACGGGGTCATCGGTGACTATTCCAGTGGCCGCGGGCGCGCTCGCCCTCGGCCGGTTTCAGTCGCTCTTTCTCTGCGAGTTCGACGGTCCGCGCGAGCGGACGCTGCAGCTCACGCTGCTGTAATCCCGAGCCACTTGGCGACCGCGGTGCGGACTTGTGGATCGAGGACGAGGTCCCCAGGGCATGAGTAGGTGAGGGTCACCTCACCTGGCGAACAACGCCGCCTGCAGAGGACGTCCAGAGGTGGCCGCCTGCGACGGCAAGGGCGGTGCCGACCTGCGCCCGGAAGCGGGTGAGAACCCGGCCGGTGTGTGGGTCGAGACGCTCGACCGTCGATTGGCCGACCCGTGCGACCCAGAGCGAGCCCTCCCCGGTTGTAGCTACCAGCTGACCGGACGGAAGAGACGTGATCCCCTCGACCCGGTTGTGGTTCGCGTCGATCCGAGCGAGCACGTTGCGTTGCGTGAGCACGCCCGCGGACGTCTTCACACCGAGGGCGAGGATACGACCGTCCGTCGGGAAGATCTTCGTGGCGTCGAACTTGCCGGCCGCCAGGGGAACGCGGATCCTGGCATCGATCCGTTTCGTTCGCTCGTCGACGCGATAAACGCCGGCCAAGCTCTCCGCCAACCAGACGCCACCCGCGCCGGCTGCGATGCCATCGACCGTATCCCCGGCCGCGCCGGGTGGCGTCCGCAAGCTCGCCACGATCCGGCGCAGCCGCGGATCCCCGCCGACGAGCGCGCCGCGGTCGCTATCGACCCAGACGGCGCGTGATCCCACCGTGACCGTCTGCGGGAGAAAGGCGTTGTCGCGCGCCGAGAACCGGAACGGGAGCCGGAGCTTCAGCCTGCCGGTGACCCCGAGCGTGCGGAGGTCGATCCGGCGAACCGTGTTGCGCTCGAAGTCGGTCGCGTAGATGCCACCCGCCCCGACGGCGATCGTGAGCGGTCGCGGGATCGTGGCCGAGGCGACAACTCCTGCGGTGCGCGGATCGATCCGGACGATGCGACCGCCCGAGCGCCGAGCCTCTCCGCTGCAGCCGCGTTCACAGGTCAAGACCCAGAGCGAACCCTGACCGGCTAGCAGCTGCATGGTCGTCCCGCCGAGGCGGAGGGTTCTGGCGGCAGGACGCTCCTGCGACGAGGGCGCCGTAACGGTGACGAAGAGGATCGCCGCGAGGGCGGAGAAGGTCCAGCGAACCATCCACCTGGGTTACGGCGCCGCCCACGAAAACGGTCCCACGGGTGGCAGATCCGCGGGACTTCTAGCTCCCCGCGGCACGTATCACCGTTGATGGCCTTGCGGCGATTGAGCTTCGGTTGCGCCGTGATCGCAGGAGTAGCGGTTCTGTTTGCTGTGCAGCCGTCTGCCGCGACCGCGCCACATCGGGCGTCGCCTGCCGCACTGGGCTTCGAGACCGTGCGGACGTTTGACTGCCGGCCGGCCGCGCGTCGCGCTTCTTCACCCTTCACGAGCGAAGCGGAGTCATCCTCGTCAACCGGCTCACCGTTCGCCACGGCGTGCGCTTGACCGTCTACGCATCGATCCCGCATCTCGCAGGTGCACGGGTGACCAGCTGGCCAGTGCAACGAGGCCGCGACGCAGCTCTCGCCTGCCGAAGCAAAGGGCCTTACGAGGTCTGCACCCAAGGCGAAGAGTGGTGCCCCATGCCCGAGGCAACCTGGCACTTCCGGCTCACCAAGCTCTCCGGGCCAGCCGGCCGAGTCCGATTTGACTACCTCGTCGCACCACCGCCACGACGGGACTGAACTTAGGTCTCGGCTCGAGCGCTATCGCCAGAGCGAAGCTCCTGAGCGCGATATGCGACTAAACAAACCGGAGGCTCTGGTGCATCGTTTAGGCGATGACACGAGGCGAGCCGCTCAGGGGCGAGCTTGAGGCGGTATATCGACGCCGATACCGGCCGTTCCTGCGCGTCGCGGCGGCGATCGTTGGCAACGAGGCGAGCGGGCACGACGCTGTGCAGGAGGGGTTCGCGCAAGCGCTTCGCGCGCAGCAGTCATTCCGGAGTGAGGGGTCAGTAGAGGGCTGGGTGTGGCGGATGGTCGTGAACGAGGCCCTCGCCTCCCGTCGCCGTCAGGTCGCCCGACGCGAAGCTCCCGAAGCGATAGGCGCGGGGAGCGCGAACGGCCATGTCGCGGACGAGGCTGGTGTTCGGGCTTGGGTTGCGGCCCTGCCTGAGCGGCAGCGGCTCGCGGTGTATCTGCGCTATTACGCCGACCTTGACTATCGCTCGATCGCCGATGCGCTCGGAGTCGAGGTGGGGACGGTATCGGCGTCCTTGAGTTCGGCGCATCAAGCGCTTCGGCGGTCTCTGGAGGAGGTTGAGCGATGATCGACGTGGAGCCTTTGATCGTCTCCGAGTTGGGGCGGATGCTCCCGTTGCCGGATGGCGCTCGCGCGGACTGGAGTGATGTGTTGCACCGCGCGGCTTCGGTGAGTCCTCGTCGGCGGTGGCGCCCAGTGCTAGTGGCAGCGGTGGCGGTGGCGGCGCTCGTCGGTGTGGGTGTTGCCATAGCGGCTGGATTCGGCGCATTCGACGGGATCAGCGCCGCCCAGCGTCCGCAAACCCCAGCCGACAGACTCGATCCCCAACTGCTTGCCCTGATCAACGCCGCGAACTCCGCCAGAGGCGCAGCGGGGCAACTCCTCCCGGACAGCGCACGTTTGGTCAAACAGCTGCAAGGCGGTGCTCGTATCTATGCAGTCGCGACTGAGGACGGCGAGCTGTGCGTCCTCGCCGCGGGACTGCTGAACAACACTGGAAAGAGTGACGCTGCTGGGATGGGGTGCGGCTCGCCGCTCACGCAGAGTCTGCCCAGCACCGCTTCCACCTTCGCAAGGAGCGAGTCAGCGCCATCCATCAGTTGGGGCATTGCTCTCGACAGCGTCGCCGCCGTGTCGTTCATGGCGGGCGGGAACGAGGTGACGGTGCCGGTCGTGAACAACGTCTGGGTCTACGAGGGCGAACCTCCGACCCATGGCTCGCTCATCGCGCACCTCAAGGACGGCAGCACCGAGACGATCGGTTAAGCCAATCTCGCCTGGGCCAGTGTCCTCAGACTGAAACCCTAAAGGCCGTCGAGCGTGTCCGACGCGGTCGAAGTCGACCAGTCGATGGAGACCGCGATCGAGATCGCCGGCGGCCCGGCGCCACAGTCGGCCAGTCTTCCCTCAGCACGAGCTGATCGCGGGTGCGTGTGACCGCTGCTTACGCGGTCAGTGGCGCTCGGTGCCACGCAAAGGAACGCTTCGACCTTGGGACTGCGAAAGCGCTGTAAGGGCTCGGGTCCGCTCGAGCTGAATCGCGTCTTCTCGCGGCCGCTGGCGCGGGTCAACAACCGGGTGTTGACCTCACCCTCACTCCTTGCTTGTGGCGCAGGCCAAGAATCCCGCATTTGCAGGCAATTCTCGATGGGCCGTGCAGGGATCGAACCTGCGACCTTGGGATTAAGAGTCCCCTGCTCTACCAGCTGAGCTAACGGCCCGGACGGCCGGCCATTGTAGCCTCGTGCGGATGAAAATCCTCTCGGTCGTCGGGAACCGCCCGCAATTCATCAAGTCCGGTCCGGTCAGCGCTGCGCTGCGTGAGGCCGGGGTCGAGGAGGTCGGCCTCCATACCGGCCAGCACTGGGACCGCGACCTCTCCGACGTCTTCTACGAGGAGCTCGGGCTACCCGAGCCCCGCTACAGCCTCGACCTCCACACCGCCGACGCCGAGACGATGCGGCCGCAGATCGCCGCGGTGCTCGCGGAGGAGCGGCCCGACTGGACGCTCGTCTACGGGGACACGAACTCGACACTCGCCGGCACCGAGGCGGCCGGCGACGCCGCCGTGCCGGTCGCACACGTCGAGGCGGGCCTGCGCAGCGGTGACCTCTCGATGCCCGAGGAGCACAACAGGATCGCCGTGGACGCCGTCTCTGCGCTGCTCCTCTGCCCCGACGACCGCTCGCGGGAGACGCTGCTCGGCGAAGGGGTTCCCGGCCGTATCGACGTCGTTGGCGACGTGATGGCCGACGCCGCCCTCCGGCTCGCGCCGATCGCCCGCGAGCGCTCCACCGTGCTGCGCCGGCACGAGCTCGAGCCAGGCGGGTACGTCGCTGCGACCATCCACCGCGAGGCCAACGTCAGGCCGGAGCGGC
>DATASU010000172.1:0-21691 GCA_036269095.1 Solirubrobacteraceae bacterium | reverse complement strand
CGTTGGCTGCCGCTTCTGCCTCGGCGCGTGCCTTGACTTCGGCCTCGGCGCGTGCGGCGGCCTCAGCCTCGGCGCGTGCCTTCTCCTCGGCCTCGCGACGGGCCTTGTCCTCGGCCTCGCGGCGGGCGCGCTCCTCGGCCTCCTTGCGCTCGCGCTCGAGGCGTGCTGCCTCCTCCTGTGCGCGGAAGGCGCCGTGGGCCTCGGAGACGACATCGCCGATCGCCTTGGTGATCGCCGCGCACGAGCGGATCGCGTCGTCATTCCCGGGGATCACGAAATCGATGCCCTCGGGGTCGCAGTTGGTGTCGACCAGGCCGATGATCGGGATCCGCAGGCGCTGGGCCTCCTTGACGGCGATCGCCTCGGTCTTGAGGTCGACCACGAACACCGCGTCGGGCTGACGCTGCATGTTCTTGACGCCGCCGAGGTTGGCGCGGAGCTTCTCGAGGTCGGCCTGCGCGGCCATGCGCTCACGCGTCGGCAGCAGCTGCAGCTGACCCTCGGTCTCATAGCGCTCGAGGTCATGCAGGCGCTTGATGCGTCCGGAGATCGTCTGGAAGTTGGTCAACAGACCGCCCAGCCAGCGATGGTTGACGTACGGCATGTTGGCGGCCTCGGCCGTCTCCTTGATCGCGTCGCGCGCCTGCTTCTTGGTGCCGACGAACATCACGCTGCCACCGCGGCGGGCGATGTCAGCAGCGAAGTTCTGGGCCTCCTGCAGCAGTACGTCGGTCTGCTCGAGATCGATGATGTAGATGCCGTCGCGCTCACCGAAGATGAATCGACGCATCTTCGGATTCCAGCGGCGCGTCTGGTGGCCGAAGTGAACACCGGCCTCCAACAGCTCGCGAAGTCCTACCTGAGCCATGGGTACTCCCTTGATGAAATTGAAAAGAAATCCACCGCCGGCCGATTTCGGTCGCGACTCCGGACTTGTTCCGGAGCAGGGCGCGACCCGGCCTCTTTGCGGAGGGTCGGATACAGAACGCCAAACAGTGTAGGCGCTCGGCGCCTACTGGGCGCGCGCAAGCTCGAGCGCGGACGCGAGATCCTCGGGCAGCGGCGAGCTGACATCGATCTCCGCGCCCGTCAGCGGGTGCGGGAAGGCGAGCCGCTCGGCGTGCAGGAACTGGCGCTGGAGTCCGAAGCGCTCGGGACCGCCGTAGGCGTGATCCCCGAGCACCGGATGGCCGATCGCCTGCATGTGCACGCGGATCTGGTGCGTGCGGCCGGTCTCGAGCGATACGCGCAGCAGCGCCTCGTGGCGCAGCGGCTCGAGCAGCTCGAAGTGCGTACGCGCCTCACGCGGCGAGTCGGTGTCGATCGAGTGCAGTACGCGATCACGGCGATCACGGCCGATCGGGGCATCGATCGTGCCCGAATGCGCCGGTGGGATCCCGTCGACCAGGGTCAGGTACCGGCGGCTCAGCTCGCGTGCCTGCAGCAGCGCCTTCAGCCGGCGATGGACCTCATCGCTCTTGGCGACGACGAGCAGCCCGGAGGTGTCGCGATCGAGGCGGTGCACGATGCCGGCGCGGTAGGGGTCCTCCCCGCCCGCCGCACGGTCGGCAAGCGCCTGCGCAAGCGTTCCGCGCTCGTGGCCCTTGGCCGGGTGCACGACCACGCCGGCGGGCTTGTCGACGACGATCAGCGCGTCATCCTCGTAGGCCACGGTGAACGCCGCCGGCGCCGTCCCGGCGGGATCGGATCCCGGAACCGGGTCTGCGGCAGCGGGTCGCTCACGCACGACCACCACCCGCTCACCGCCGCCCACCGCGTAGCGCTTCTGCACGGCCCGGCCATCGACCTCGACCAGGCCGGCCGCGATCAGCCGCGCCGCGCGAGCACGCGATCCGAGGTGGTCGGCGAGGAACTGGTCGAGCCGGAGGCCCGCGTCGTCGTCGCCGACAGTCCCCTGCCACTCGATCTCAGGCATTGCCGGACCCGCGCTCGATCACCAGCACGAGGATGATCACGCCGAACGTGATGCAGCTGTCGGCGATGTTGAAGGCCGGCCAGTGCGGCAGCTTGACGAAGTCGATCACCGAGCCCCGCGCGACGCGGTCGATCACGTTGCCGATGGCCCCGCCGACGAACAGGCCGGTGGGCAACCACAGCAGCCCGCGTTCCGGCTGCATCATCAGGAACGTGATCAGCGCGACCAGCGCGGCGGCGATCACCACGTAGACGAGCGCGCCGGTACCGGCCAGGAAGCTGAAGGCGACGCCCGTGTTGCGCTCGTAGACGAGCGTCAGGCCCGGGATCACGTGACGTACCTGGTCGGGTTGGATCCAGGTCCCGAGCGTGTGCTTGGTGAGCTGATCGAGCGCAACGACCACCACGCAGACCAGCGCCGCGCGCCGGCCCGCACGCCGGCGTGCGTCAGCCACGGATCAGGCCGACGACCACCGAGCTGACCACCCCGAGCACGATGATCCCGATGATCGGGCTGAAGTCCATCATCCCCATGCCGGGGATCAGCCGCCGGAAGATGCGCAGATAGGGCTCGCAGACGTCACGCAGGAAGCCGAGAACGACATCGAGTGACCGCGAGTACCCGGGCTTCAGCCCAAAGGCGAACACCAGGTTCGCGAGGATGTAGAGCAGGATCATCGCGATGTAGACGCCGAACACATCGCCGACGTAGTTGGCGATGTCGATGCGCGCAGTTGCGAGCGCGAGCACGATCAGCTCCCTCCGGGCGGATTGACGACCGCCTCGATCGCGTCCTGGAAGGCGGCGCGCAGACCGGCGGCCTCGAGCGCCTCGAGCCCGCGCGCCGTCGAGCCGCCTGGCGAGGTCACCTCGCGGCGCACGGTCAGGGTGTCGTAGCTCTTCTCCTCGATCAGGAAGGCCGATCCGCTCATCGTCGCGGTGACAAGCTCTGCCGCCAGTCGCGCGTTGAGACCCTTGCGTACCGCGGCGTCGACCTGTGCCTCGGCCAGCAGGGCCTGGTAGGCGGGGCCGACACCGCTGATCGCGGTGGCCGCGCTCAGCAGTCGCTCCGGCACCCTGACGACCCTGCCGAGCCGCGCGAACAGGTCGAGCACCTCGGCCTCGTCGTCCACGGCGACGGTGCGGGTGTCGGGCACGCCGTATACGACCACGCCCTTGCGGATCTCGACCGGCGTGTTCGGCATCAGGGCGAAGACCTGAGCCTGCGGATAGCGCTGTTGCAGGGCGTGCGTGTCGACGCCGCCGAGCACGCTCGCGACGATCTTGGCCGCGGCGCCGATCTCTTCGGCGACGGCGTCGAGCTGGTAGGGCTTGTGACAGAGCAGGACGAGATCGACACGCTCGGCAAGCTCGCGGTTGCCGGCGACGCGCTCGCCGCCGAGCTCGTCGACGAGGCGCTGCGCGCTGCCCGAGCCGCTGTCGGTACAGAGCACGGGCGCACGCCACCCGCGCGCCATCGCGCGGGCCATGTTGCCTGAGCCTACGAATCCGACCTTCATCAAGGCGAAGCGTACCTACGGGCCGTGGGCCAGCGGGCCCACGGCCCGAGGCAAGCCCTACGACTGGTTGAAGAAGCCCTTCTCGATCAGCCGCGCGCGCTCATCCGCGGAGACCTCGACGTTCTGCGGGGTCAGCAGGAAGACCTTGTCGGCGATCCGCTGCATGCCGCCATCGAGCGCGTAGGTGAGCCCGCTGGCGAAGTCGATCAGGCGCTTGGACAGATCCGAATCGGCGCCCTGGAGATTCAAAATCACCGGGATCGCGTCCTTGAACTTGTCGGCCACGTCCTGGGCGTCGTTGAAGTTCTTGGGGGCGACCGAGTGCACGCGTACGTCGCCATTGGCTGCGCGCGAGCGAGTCGCGACGGGCCGCAGTACGGTCGTGCGGCGGTCGTCGCCCTCGTCGCCGAAGATGTCGTCGAATTCGTCGCGGCGCCGGCGGGGGCGGGTCTCGAGACGTCGCACCGTGGGGCGATCCCGGTAGTTGTCCTGCATCTGGACCTCCGGTTCCGAGTAGGGCTCGAAATCGTCGTCGTACGCCTCATCCTCGGCGAGGCCGAAGTACACGAGCGTTCGATGCCATGTGTCGCGAAATGCCATATCGGTGGTCGATTCGGGTTTCCGTCTGATTTCCCTGCTAAACGCCGCAGGCCGATTATGCCGCTCCCGGCCGGAATAGGAACGATCCTAGGCGGATTATCGTCGCGCCCTCCTCCGCGGCGACACCGTAATCCTGGCTGGTGCCCATCGAAAGCTCGTGCAGTCCGTGGGCCGCGGCGAGCTCACGCAGGGCGGCAAAGTGGCGGCGGTTGTCCTCGGGTTCGGTCGCCAGCGGTGGCATCGTCATCAGTCCGACGACGGCCACGGGGCAGCGCTCGATGAAGCCGGGCAGCTCGGCCGGGGCGATCCCGCTCTTCTCGCCCTCACCGGCGACGTTGACCTCGATCAGGACGCGCGTGTCGGCGTTGCCGTGCCTGCCGAGCTGCTCGAGCGCCGAGTCGCTGGCGACCGAGTGGATGTAGCGGACGTGCGGCAGCAGCGGCGCCACCTTGCGGCTCTGGAGCGCTCCGATGAAGTCCCAGGTGAAGCCGGGGTGCGCGGCGGCCTTCGTCACCAGCTCCTGGGCGCGATTCTCGCCGGCGAGCGTGATCCCGCCCGCGATCAGCGCGTCGAGCTCCTCGCTCGGCAGGTACTTCACCGCCGCGAGGATCTGCACCTCGCCGGGCCGGCGGCCGGCGGCCGCAAGCCGTTGGTGAACGACCGCGAGGTTTGCGCGGACGTCGTCGGCGCGCAGGCCGTGGATCAGCTCAACCATGCGATCGCTGCGTGGCGCCCCGTGTCGGGACCCTCGCGCCGGTACGAGAACGTGAGCTCGGGGTCACCGCAGATCGTGCAGATCCCGGCGTCGTGGATGCGCGCGACGCCGGCTTCCATCAGCTGCACGCGGGCGATCGCCTTGAGATCGAGGTTGCTGCCGTGGCGGAAGTCCTGGCAGTGCGCGTTGAAGCGGCGATGCAGGTCGTCCCCGACCTCGTAGCAGCAGACGCCCGCCCCAGGACCGATCGCGGCGTTCATCACGCCGCCGCGGTGTTCACGCAGCGCCGCGACGGTCTGGGCGATCACGCCGGCGTCGAGACCACGCCAGCCGGCGTGCACCGTTGCCACGGCCGTGGTGGAGGCGATCACGATCGGCAGGCAGTCGGCGGCGATCACCGTCGCCGCGACGCCGCGTGCCGCTGTGACGATCGCGTCGGCCTCGGCGAGCGGCTCGGGCGTCTCGCCGGTGATCGTGAGGACACTGTTGCCGTGGACCTGCCTGGGGCGCCGCAGCCGCACGCCGAGGCGCTCGCCGATCCGCTGCTCAGAGTCGCGCACGTCACCCCACGAGCGGGTCGTGAACATCGCATGGGCACCGGGAAGCTCGAGCGCGATCTGGCCATCGTGTTCGCTGAACGGATCCGGCAGGTCCATGTCTTCGAGGCTACTCGGCTGACTCCAGCGCGACTCGCAATTGGGCCTCGCGGTTCGTGGCGGTGCCGTCCATCAGCGCCGACCTCGCGGCGGTCAGCGCTTCGCCGATCCCGGGCCCCTGCGAGAGGCCGTGCTGAATCAGGTCGTCGCCGGTGATCTCGAGGGTGCGATGGCGGAGATCCCGCAGCCACGCCAGGGCTTGCGATGCCGCGCCCTGGCCCGAGGCGAGGGCGACCGTCTCAATCCCTGACGTGCCTACGGCGTGCGCGATCTGAGAGCCGCGGTCCGAGCCGACCAGCCGTCGTGCCAGTTCCGCCGCCGCCGCGGCCTCGGCGATGACGTCTCGGTCGGACGCCGTGAAGCCAAGACGCTCGAGCTCGGCGAGCAACTGCTCGTATGGCGGCTTGGCGGTGTTGAGCACGCAGGCGAGCACCAGCAGGTCGCGGCGGCCGTCTTCGGGCAGGACTGCGAGGGCTGCGCGGGCGAGTGGGGCGTCGATGGCCCAGGGCAGGCCGAGGGCGGCCACGGCGTCGAATGCCGCGACCGGGTCGGGCTCGGTGGCCAGCAGGCGCAGCTCGTTGCCGATACGGGTGCCGCTGATCGTGGCGAGGGCGTTGCCGGCGATGGCCGCGGCGGCGAGCTCGCGGGTGTGCGGCGCGGGCTCGAAGCCGAGGCGGGCGGCGTAGCGGGCAAGGCGCAACAGGCGGGTCGGATCGTCGATCAAGCTGGCGTCGTGCAGCACCGCGAGCTGCCGCGCCGCGAGGTCGGCGAGAGCCTCCGGTGCGCTGAGCAGCTCGCCGGCGCGGGAGCCGGCCAGACCCAGCGCGATCGCGTTGACGCTGAAGTCGCGCCTTGCCAGATCGGCGTCGATGCCGGCGGGCGCGACCGCGGGCAGCGCACCGGGCCGCGGATAACGCTCGCTGCGGGTGCGGGCGAGGTCGTAGCGGAAGCCGTTGCGCTCGACGCTGAGCGTGCCGAATCTGGTTTCGGCCGACGACGGCGCGCCGATCTCGGCCGCGAGCTGCCCGGGATCACCGTCAACCGCGAGGTCCACGTCGGTAAGCGGCCGGCCCAGGATCAGGTCACGGACCGCACCGCCCACGAGGTACACCTCCAGCCCAGAAGCGCCCACGAATTGGGCGATTTCAGCAATCGCGGCGGCTTCGCTCGCACGGACCGGCAGCTGAGCGTGTGTGTCGATCTGCACCAACCCATCTTCGCTTATGGGTACCCTGCTTGCCCAATGCGCTTTCCCAGGTCAAATCGCCGGACGTGGCTGCTTGCCGGCGTCCTCGTCGTGGTCGCGGTGATCGTCGCCGGCTACGCCGTCCACGAGCTCGGCAAGCCGAGCAATACGAACAACAACAAGGTGGCGTTCCAGAACACCACCCCCACCACCACGACGCCGACCAAGTCGAAGATCAACAACTTCACGATTCCGTTCTACGGCGGTCAGGCGGCACGCACCCGCGACTTCACATCGGCGCCCGCGCTGAACGATCCGGCCAAGCTCAAGATGGCGTGGAGCTTCGGTGGCAACGCGCTGCTCGAATTCCCCGCCACGATCTGGGGAAACAACCTCTACTTCCTCGATGACGGCGCGACGCTCAAGCGGGTCAACATCAAGACCGGTAAGCGGATCTGGCAGCGCCACATGGGTACCTGCAAGGGCTGCGGCCTGTCGGCATCTTCACCGTCACTGGACGTGGCGCACAAGGAGCTGTTCGTCACGGTGCTCTCGCTCAAGGGCAGCAAGATCGGAGCCGTCGGCGGTGAGCTCGCAGCCGTTTCGATGTCGAGCGGGAAGACGCTCTGGACCGTCCCGGTCCCGAGTGGCACCGAGTCCTCGCCGATGGTCGTCGGCAACTCCGTCTACTTCGGCGACCAGGACGGCACCGAGTACTCACTCAACATCAAGACCGGCAAGAAGAACTGGGAGTTCGCGACCGGTGGCGCGATCAAGGCCGGCGCGGCCTACGCCGATGGCGACCTGTTCTTCGGAAACTACGCCGGTGCGTTCTACGCCGTCAACGCCAAGACCGGCGTGAAGGTCTGGGAGGCAAGCGAGGGCGGAGAGTTCTACTCGACGCCGGCCATCGCCTACGACCGCGTCTACGTCGGCAACAACAACGGCGCCGCGTATTCCTTCGGCGTCAAGGACGGCACGGTGGCGTGGTCCCGCACACTCGGCAGCTATGTCTACTCGGGCCCGGCGGTCGGGACCATTCCGGGGCTCGGTCCGACCGTGTTCATCGGCTCTTATACCGGTTACCTCTACGCCCTCAACGCGCAGGACGGGAGCATCAGATGGTCGACACCGGTGCCCAGCTCCACGGGGCGGGTCGGCATCTCGGGCTCGGCCGTGCTGATCAACAACATCGTCTACGCCTCGAGTGTCTACGGCAAGGGCAGCTACGGGTTCAATGCCGTCACCGGCAAGCAGGTGTGGTCGTATCCGGACGGCTCGTACACACCCGTCATCGCCAACGGGCACGACCTGTTCGTGATGGGCAAGTACGTGCTCTACAAGTTCGACCGCACCGGCAAGTAGCGCGCACGCCCGCCGCGCAGTAGGTGCGGCGGGCGCCACCCGCGTCCGCGCCGGTCAACCGGCATTGACCGCACGAGCGACGCCTCTACCCTGCCTCCGCGATGCGCTTCCCCCGCTCCAACCGCAACACCTGGACGCTGGCCGCGGTCGTGGCGGTGCTTGCGGCAACCGGCGCCGCGTTTCTCGTCGCGCGGGGCAATACACCCAAGCGGACCGCGCTCGTCACGCAGCCGACGACCACGGCCGCGGCGCCGCCGGTCACGACCACGGCCACCCCGACCACGACCGCGCCCGTCAAGCGAACGCCGAACCACTTCACGGTGGCCTTCTACGGGAACACGCGGACCCGCACCCGCGACTTCACGGCGATCCGCTCCCTGCACCCGCCGTTCAAGCTCGCGTGGTCGTTCGGTGGCAATGCGCTACTCGAGTTCCCGGCGACGATCTACGGCGGCAGCCTGTACTTCATCGACGACGGCGCCACCGTGAAGCGGGTCAACATCGGCACCGGAAAGCGGATCTGGCAGCGACACATGGGTGCCTGCAAGGGCTGCGGTCTGTCGGCGTCGTCACCCGCGCTGGACCCGAAGCGCCAACTGCTGGTGGTCTCGGTGCTCTCGCTCACCGGCAGCACGATCGGGGCCGTCGGCGGCGAGGTTGCGGCGGTCTCGATGGGGCACCGCGGAAAGATCCTGTGGACGTTCCCGGTCCCCAGCGGGACGGAGTCATCGCCGATGATCGTCGGCAACTCCGTCTATTTCGGCGATCAGGGAGGCACGTTCTATTCGCTCAACATCAGGACCGGGCACGAGAACTGGTCGTTCTCGACGGGTGGCGCGATCAAGGGCGGCGCCGACTATTACGACGGCAACCTCTACTTCGGCAACTACGCCGGCCAGTTCTACGCGGTCAACGCCAAGAGCGGCCACGAGGCCTGGGGCGACAGCCCCGGCGGCCAGTTCTATTCGACGCCGGCGGTTGCCTTCGGGCGCGTCTACGTCGGCAACAAGAACGGCGACGCCTACGCGTTCAATGCGCGCAGCGGCGCCGTGGCGTGGAGCGCCGGCCTCGGGGAAGACGTGTACGGCGGACCGGCCGTCGCCGACATCAAGGGTCTCGGTCCGACCGTCTATATCGGCTCCTACAACGGCGACCTCTATGCGCTCGACGCGCTCACCGGCGGAGTCCGATGGACCGCCGGGATCCCAGAGTCGATCTCAGGGTCCGCCACGATCGTCAACAACACCGTGTACGTCTCGCAGGTCTACGGCAAGGGCAGCTACGGCTTCAACGCGCGCACCGGCAAGCGCGTCTTCTACTTCGATGACGGCTCCTACACGACGGTGATCGCGAACCGGCGCGACCTGTTCCTGATGGGCAAGTACGTGCTCTACAAGTTCGTGCCCCACAACGCGAAGCTGCCCACGCTCGCGAAGTAGCCGGACTCGCCGCAGCGGCAGCGCGGCGTCGCCGGCCGGCGTCGTGAGGATCGCCCGGCGGCCGGGACTTCGGGTCACGAGCCCGCAGGCTTGCGCATCGCGCCGACGACGAGCTCGACACGCTCGAACCCGAGCCCCTCGTAGATGCCGATCGCGTGGTAATCGGGGTCGGCGGCGATCACGAAGTGGTCGATCGCGTGCTTTGAGCATGCGTCGCGGGCCGCCTCATACACGAGCCGGCGCGCGACGCCGCGGCGGCGGAAGCGCTCGACCGTGTCGACCGTCTGAAAGCGCGCCCGGGTGTCGGTGACGACGATTCCCAGCGAACCGGCGATCGCTCCGCCGAGCAGCGCGACGTACCAGCCGCCGCGCCCGGCTGAGAAGATCGCGCGCAGCTCACCCTGACGAGCGCGCGTGAAGTTCAGGTGGTACTCGCTCTCACGGAACTCCTCGCGTGAGCCGGCCATCTGCAGCGCGACCACGGCCTCCCAGAGTTGTTCGTCGCCGACGGGGTCGAGTGCCCTGATCTCGACCTCGGTGCTGGCAGCGGGATGTTCCTGGATCCGCTCCGGCTTGGCGATCAGACCGGACGTCCACTCGAGCTCGAAGCCGTGGGCGACGAGCTCGTGCTCGGCGGCCCCGGCCTCCCCGTCGACGCGGTCCCAGGCCAGCGTGCAGTGCGTGACCTCGGGGCGCGCCGCGAACTCCTGGGCGAACAGCCCCTGCCAGCGCTCACCGTCGCCCACGGCGGGCGCATCGTCGAACAGCAGGAAGTTCCCCCACCAGAACGTCGGGTTGCCGGGGGACTGCACAACCCAGTAGCCGGCACGGCGCTCCAACGTGTGATCCGGAGCGAGCACGTCGACGTCTGTGGCCCACACGAGGCTGTTGATCGGAGGGGCCATTTGCGACGCCAGACCCCGCGCTCCGCCTGGCGGGACGGGGGCGAACATGATAACGTAATTCGTCTATGCGTTGTCGAAGTGGAAGTCACTGTCAGGAGCCGGCCCTCAAGGGTCGTCGCTTCTGCCCCACGCACGCGGCCGAACTCGACCGTATGCGTGAAGAGCTCAAGGATGCCGCCGCCGCCCGTATCGGTCGGGGTCGGCCAAAGCGGTCATCCACATGCTGCCGTCCAGGCTGCTATGAGCCCCGCGTTCCCCCCGCTGCGTATTGCGATGCTTGCGCCGCGGCTGGATACGTTGAAGAAGCCGCTTAGCGGCCCTTCTGGAACTGCCTAGGAGGCCCTGGCTCAGACGAAGGTGCTTCGGCACCTGACTGCGTCAGGGCCTCCTAAGTTCTTGCTGCCGGCGCTGCCGAGCAGGCGGCGCCGTCAGCGGCCGATCACGCGTACGGCGATGCGCTCGACTAGCTGCGGATCCGCACCGGAATCCCGGCCTGCGCGAGGTACTGCTTCACCTCGGAAACGGTGTGCTGCCCGTAGTGGAAGATCGACGCGCACAGCACCGCGTCGGCACCGGCGCGTAGTGCCTCGGCCAGATGCTCGAGCGTGCCCGCACCGCCCGAAGCGATGACCGGCACGCTGACCGCCTCGGCGACGGCGGCGGTCAGCTCGAGGTCGTAGCCGGCGTTCGAGCCGTCGCGGTCCATGCTCGTGAGCAGGATCTCGCCCGCGCCACGCCGTGCGGCCTCGCGCGCCCAGTCGACCGCGTCACGGCCGGTCGGCGTGCGGCCTCCGGCCACGTAGGCCCCCCAGCGGCCGGCCTGCTCCGCGCGTTTGGCGTCGATCGCGACGACCACGCACTGGACGCCGAACTGCGCCGCGAGCTCATCGATCAGCTCCGGCCGCGCCAGCGCCGCCGAGTTGACGGAGACCTTGTCGGCACCGGCGTCGAGCACCGCCTGCGCGTCCTGCACCGAGCGGATCCCGCCGCCGATCGTGAACGGCACGAACACGTCGTCGGCGCTGCGCTTGGCGAGGTCGACGACCGTCTCGCGCTGATCCGAGGTCGCGGTGATGTCGAGGAACACGAGCTCGTCGGCGCCCGCGGCGTCGTAGCGGCTCGCAAGCTCGACCGGATCGCCGGCGTCGCGCAGATCGACGAACGCGGTGCCCTTGACGACACGTCCGCTGTCCACGTCCAGACACGGAATCACGCGCTTGTAGTGCATCAGCGGCCGGCGCGGTCGAGCACGGCCTGCGCGTCGCCGACCGTGAAGCGGTTCTCGTAGATCGCCTTGCCGACGATCACACCGCTCAGCTTCGGCTCGCCGAGCGCGACCAGCGCCTCGAGGTCCGCGAGCTCGCCGATGCCACCGGAGTAGACGAAGCTCCGCTCGACGCCGGCGGCGAAGGCGCGCGCACCGTCGAGGTCCGGTCCGGTGAGCATGCCGTCACGGTCGATGTTGGAGTAGACGAAACGGCGCACGCCGCGACGCTGCAGCTCAATCAGCGCCCGCTCGACCGTCAGATCGGTCTGCTCGGTCCAGCCCGCGGCGGCCACGTGCCCATCGCGAGCGTCGACCGACACCACGACCTGGTCCCCGTAGGCGGCCACGGCGGAATCGAGGAACTGCGGGTCGCGGAAGGCGGCGGTCCCAAGGATCACGCTGGCCGCTCCGGCAGTCGTGACGGCGCGAACCGAGTCAAGCGAACGCAGTCCGCCGCCGACCTGCACGGGAACCCCGAGCGTGCTCGCGATGCGCTCGATCTGGGCGACGTTCGCGGGCGCGCCGGTGCGCGCCCCGTCGAGGTCGACGACGTGCAACGCGCGCGCGCCCGAGTCGACCCAGCGCCGCGCGGCCTCGAGCGGGTCGCTGTCGTAGTCGGTGCGGCGGCCGAAGTCGCCCTGCAGCAGGCGGACGGCCTTGCCGTCGATGATGTCGATCGCCGGGAGCAGGATCATGCGTACACCTGAGCGGTCCGCGCCGACGCCACCAGCCCTACGAACGCGGCCAGCAGCGCGAGCCCGTCGCGCGATGACTTCTCCGGGTGAAACTGGGTGCCGTAGACCGCGCCGCGGGCCACGACCGTGGCGAAGCGCTCGCCGTATTCGGTGGTGGCGACGACGTCTTGCGGATCGGCGGGATGCGCCGCGTAGGAGTGCACGTGGTAGAACGGCGCGCCGGCGGCCGGCAGCGCGGCGGTGAGCTCGCAGGCGCGCTCGAGGCGCACCTCGTTCCAGCCGATGTGCGGGACGCGCTGGCCGCGGGCGTCGAGTGCGCGGACCTCGCCGGCGATCAACCCGAGCCCGGGGGTCAGCTCGGCGAGCTCGGTCGAGGAGTCGAACAGCAGTTGCATGCCCAGGCAGATCCCGAGCAACGGTGTCCCGGCGCTGACGCGATCGCGCAGCAGCATGTCGAGGCCGTGCTCACGCAGCCGGCCGATCCCGCGCGGGAACGCGCCGACCCCCGGGAGCACGAGCGCGTCGGCGCGCTTGAGCTGATCGGCGTCACGCGTGATCGTGGCGCTCGCACCGACGTGCTCGAGCGCCTTCTCGACCGAGCGGCGGTTGCCCATGTCGTAGTCGACGATCGCGATGCGCGGACGCGCACCGCTCATGTCAGCGTGCCCTTGGTGCTGGGCACGCCGACCTCTGTGGGGTCGAGCGCCACCGCGGCACGCAGGGCGCGAGCAAACGCCTTGAAGACGGCCTCGATCACGTGGTGGACGTTGGTGCCCGCGTCGACCGTGACGTGCAGTGTCAGCTTCGCGTTGGCGGCCACGGCGCGCAGGAACTCCTCGGTCAGCTCGTGGTCGTAGTTGCCGATCGCGCCCGGCGGCAGCTCGGCGTCGAACACCAGCAACCCGCGGCCGGAAATGTCGATCGCGCAGCCGGCACGCGCCTCGTCCATCGGCACGGTGACGTTCCCGTAGCGGGTGATCCCGGCGCGGTCGCCGAGTGCGCTGTCGAGTGCCTGCCCGATGCAGATACCGACGTCCTCAACCGTGTGATGGGCGCCGGTCTGCAGGTCGCCGGAGGCGCTGACGTCGAGATCGAGGCGGCCGTGCCGCGCGAGCAGGTCGAGCATGTGATCGAGAAAGCCGACGCCGGTCTCACGGGTGCCGGTACCGCTGCCATCGAGCGTGAGCTCGACGCGCACGGCGGTCTCCCCCGTCTTGCGGTCGATCGTGCTGGTGCGGCTCATCAGTCGTGATTGTCGCGGATTCGAATCTCCATCGACTGCGCGTGGAACTCGAAGCCCTCAGCGCGCGCCACCGGCGCGGCCGCGCGCGCGAGCGTGCTCGCGTCGCCGATCCGCACCTCGGTGAACATGCGCCGGAAGTGCTGGGGCCCGAGCGCCGAGGCGAAGCGCGCCGCGCCGCTGGTCGGCAGCGTGTGGTTGGAGCCGGCGATGTAGTCGCCAAACGCCGTGCCGGTGCCGACGAACACGCAGCCAGAGCGGGTCATGCGCGGAGCCAGTTGCTCGGCCAGCGGGCCGAGCAACTCGAGGTGTTCGGGTGCAAAGGCCTCCGACAGCGCGAACGCGTACTCGGTCGACGGCACCTGCACGAGCCGGCAGATCGCCTCGGTGTCGGGAAGCTCGCGAGCCACGCGCTCGGCGAGTGCCTCGAGCAGCGCGGCGTCGGCCGAGACGGCGATCACGGCGGTGCCGGGGCCGTGCTCAGCCTGTGCGATCAGATCGAGCGCGAGCGGCTCCAGCTCGGTGTCGCCGTCGGCGATCACCAGCAGGTCGCTGGGCCCTGCGAACGAGTCGATGCCGATCACACCCGAGAGCTGGCGCTTGGCCTCCTGCACGTAGAGATTGCCCGGTCCGACGATCACGTCGACGGCACCGACGCTCTCGGTGCCGTAGGCCAGGGCCGCGATCGCCTGGGCCCCGCCGAGGCGGTAGACCTCGTCGACGCCGGCAAGGAAGCAGGCGCCGAGGATCGCCGGGTGGATGTGTCCATCGGGGCCCGGAGGCGAGCACACCGACACGTATTCGACCCCCGCGGCGCGCGCGGTCGCCACCCCCATCACGACGGTGCTGGGGTACGGCGCGCGGCCGCCGGGAACGTACACGGCGGCACGTTTGACCGGGACCTCGCGCACGCTGACGCTGTGGTCGCCGAAGTCGACGATGACGTCGTCATGCACGGCGGCGCGGGCCACGCGGCCGACGTTCGCGAGCGCCAGATCGATACCTGCGGCGACCGCGGGATCCAGCGCCTGGTGCGCTGCCGCCAGCTCGTCGTCGGTGACACGGATCGCGAGCGGAGTCGTCCCGCGCGTGTCGTGCAGCTGCGTGTAGCGCAGCGCCGCGGCGTCGCCACCGGCGCGTACGTCGGCCACGATCACGGCCACGGCCGACGCCACCGAGCCGCCGTCGGGCACCAGGCTGCGCAGCTCGGCCGCGGTCTCTGCCGGCTCGCCGGTTGCGGTGATGATCGGAGCTTCCATCAGCTAGCGATCCTAGAGACCAGCGCATCGATTGCCTCGGCCTTGAGCTTGTCCGCGACCGGATTGGCGATCAGCCGTGCGGTGCAGACGGCGATGTTCTCGCGCACGACGAGGTTGTTCTCGCGCAGCGTGGTCCCGGTCGCGGTGAGATCGACGATCGCGTCGACGAGCCCGGTCAGCGGCGCGAGCTCGACCGAGCCCTTGACCTCGACGATCTCGGCCTGACGACCGGTCGACAGGAAGTGCTGGGTTGCGATGCGTGGGTACTTGGTCGCGATCCGCACGATCCCGAGGCGGCGCAGGGCGTCGGCGGCGGGATCGTCACCGGCCTCGGAGGCGACGACCATCTCGCAGCGGCCGTAGCCGAGGTCGGCGAGCTCATACAGCGCGCGTTCGGAGCCCTCCATCAGCACGTCCTTGCCGGTGATGCCGAGGTCGGCGGCACCGGCTTCGACGTAGGTCGGCACGTCGGAGGGGCGCATCGTGATGATCCCCAGCTCCTCGAACAGCAGCTTGCGATCGTTGTCGCGCACCGGGCGCGTGTCGATGCCGAGCCGGTCGAGCAGGTCGAGCGTGTCCTTGAACAGCGCCCCGCGTGGCACCGCCAGGCGCAGTCCCGCGGCGGCCAGCGACTCAGACACGGGTGCGCTCCTCGGCGCGCAGCGCGATGTGCAGGCGTTCGACGTCGAGCGCGAAGCCGACCGCCGGCAGCGCCCGGCCGAAGTCACCGAGCAGATCGTCGTAGCGGCCGCCGTTCCCGAGCGGGACCCCGTAGGCGGGGTCGTAGACCTGGAAGATCGGCCCGGTGTAGTAGCCGAGATTGTCGATCAGGCCGAAGTCGAACAGCACCCGCTCCGCGGTGCGCGGCTCGAGCAGTGCGAGCAGTGTGCGCATCCCGGCACCGGCCTGCTGCAGCGGGCCGTCGAGTCCCTCGAGCACCTCGGCGCCGCCGCGCATCCGTGGCACGCGCAGCAGCAACTCGGCGTCGGCGTCACTCAGCGGCAGGCGCGCGAGCTCGCGCTCGACGCCGACGAAGTCGCCGCTGAGCAGCTCAGTCAGGATCAGCTCGCGCGACTCGCGGCCGACACCGAGCGACTCCAGCAGCGATGGGTAGAGCGTCACATCGCCGACACCGACGCGGAAGTTCTCGAGTCCGGCCGCGTCAAGCGCATCGCAGAGCACCGTCAGCGCCTCGACCGTGCCCTCCGGACCGGGCGCGCCGATCAGCTCGACTCCGGCCTGCAGCAGCTCGCGCGAATGACCACGCTGCGGGCGCACGCCGCGGTAGGCGTGGGCGAAGTAACAGAAGCGCAGCGGCGTCGGCGCGGTCGGGTAGCGGCTGCCGACCATGCGTGCGATCGGCACGGTCATGTCGGAGCGCAGCACCAGCACGTTGCCGTGCTCGTCGAACAGCCGGTAGGGCGAGCTGACACGCGTCGATTCGCGTGCGAAGGTGCGCTCGTACTCGAGTGCCGGCGTGTAGACCTCGCCGTAGCCGGCGCGTTCGAACACCGACCGCACGCGCTCCATCAGCGCGCGCAGTTCGCGCATCTCATCGGGCAGCACGTCTCGCGTGCCGCTGGGAGTCCGGTCAACCATGGGCGTGCTCAGTCTGTCGAAAAGACGCCGCGGCTGGTTTCACGTGCGCGCTAGCTGCGCGCGCTCGTGTCCTCGACGCGGGTGATCCGGGCGCCGAGCGCGCGCAAACGCTCGTCGATGCGCTCGTAGCCGCGGTCGATGTGGCGCACGTTGCCGATCTCCGTCGTGCCGTCGGCGCAGAGCGCCGCGATCAGCATCGCCATCCCGGCACGGATGTCGGGCGAGTCCACGCGCTGGGCACGCAGTTTCCGCGGCCCCACGATGATCGCGCGATGCGGATCGCAGATCGTGATCGCCGCGCCCATCAACTGCAGCTTGTCGGTGAAGATCAGGCGGCTCTCGAACATCCACTCGTGCACGATCACCGAGCCCTCGGCCTGAGTGGCGAGGGCGACGGCGACGCTCGTGAGATCGGCGGGGAACGCGGGCCAGGGGCCGTCCTGGATCTTCGGCGTGAAGCCGCCGGCGTCGGTCCTGATCGTGAGCTCCTGGTTGCCCGGCACGATCACATCGTTGCCGTCGACGTGGGTATGCAGGCCGAGCCGCTCGAACACCAGGCGGATCATGCGCAGGTCCTCGGGCACGGTGTGCTTGACGACCAGCTCGCCGCCGGTCACGCCCGCGAGCGCCATGAACGAGCCGGCCTCGATGTGATCGGGGGCAATCTTGTGGGTGCAGCCCTCGAGCCGATCGCGCCCGTGGACGGTCATCACGTTCGACCCGATGCCCTCGATCTCAGCGCCCATCGCGACCAGCATCCGTGCCAGGTCCTGCACGTGCGGCTCGGATGCGGCGTTGCGGATGACCGTCGTCCCGGGCGTCAGCGCGGCGGCCAGCAGCGCGTTTTCGGTGGCCATCACCGACGGTTCATCCATCAGGAAGTCGCAGGGGCGCAGGCCGCCAGTGGGGGCTTTCAGCTCGATCAGCGAATCGACCTCGACGGTGGCGCCGAGCGCGCGCATCGCGTCGAAGTGCGGATCGAGGCGCCGGCGGCCGATGACGTCGCCGCCCGGCGGCGGCATCTCGGCGCGGCCGAAGCGCGCGAGCAGCGGGCCGGCGAGCAGGAACGAGGCGCGAATCTGTTCGCCCAGCTCGCGGTCGACACTCGTGTGATCGACGCCCGCGGCGTTGATGTTGACGTCGCCGTCGCTGGTCCAGCTGACCGACGCGCCGAGCGAGGCGAGCAACGCCAGCATCGCGTCGACGTCGCTGATGCGCGGGACGTTGCGGAGCGTCACGTCCTCGTCGGTGAGCAGCGTCGCGGCGAGGATCGGGAGGGCCCCGTTCTTGTTGCCGGCGGGTACAACCGTGCCTGAGAGCGGCACCCCGCCTTCGATCACGAACTTTTCCATTGCTCTCAGTAAGGTAACGGCATGGCCCCCGGTACCTCACGCAGCGACGCCTGGGAGCTTGTTTGCGAGTGGACGCAGAGCGACTCTCTGCGCCGCCACATGCTCGCGGTGGAGGCCGCGATGCGCGCCTACGCGCCGCGGTTCGGCGGTGACATCGAGCTCTGGGGACTGACCGGTCTGCTCCACGATCTCGACTACGAGCGCTACCCCGACCTCGACAGCGGGCATCCGCGCTTCGGGATGGAGGAGCTGCGGCGCCGCGGCTACCCCGAGGAGCTGATCCGCGCCGTCGGCTCGCACGCCGACTTCATGGGGATCGCCCGTGATTCGCCGATGGAGAAGACGCTCTACGCGGTCGACGAGCTCTCCGGCTTCATCCTCGCCGTCGCCTATGTGCGTCCCGAGGGGCTCGCCGGCATGACGCCCAAGTCGGTCAAGAAGAAGATGAAGCAACCGAGTTTCGCCGCTGCCGTCGGGCGCGACGAGCTGGTCGAGGGGGCCGAGGCGCTGGGCGTCGACTTCGACGAGCACGTCGCGACCGTGATCGCGGCGCTGGCCGCGTCGGCCGGCGAGCTGCTTCCCTCCGCCTGAGCGGCCGCCCGCGGCTTTTCAGGGCCCCTGTCGGCTATCGTCAGCGCCGATGTCAGAAGCGATCAGGATCGTCGTGCTCGACGGCGACGAGACCGGCCAGGAGCTGCTCGAGCAGTCGCTGCGCGTGCTCGATTCCGAGCTGCTCGGCTTTGACGTCGCACTCGAGCGCTTCGACCTCTCGCTCGAGAACCGCCGCGTCACCCAGAACGGCGTCGTGCACGACGCCGCCGAGGCGATGCGCAGCGCGGGTCTCGGCATCAAGGCCGCGACGATCACGCCCGAGGGCAAGGAGGACGTCGGCACCCCGAACGCGATCGTGCGCGAGGGGATCGGCGGCAAGGTGATCGTGCGGACCGGGCGACGGCTCCCCGGGATCGCGCCGATGGCCGGCGTGCACTGGCCGATCTCGGTCGTGCGCATGGCGGTCGAGGACGCCTACGGCGCCAAGCAGTGGCGTGCCGGCGAGCCCGGCGCCGACGACGAGGTCGCCTACCGCGAGGAGCACATCACGCGCTCGACCTGCCGCGCGGTCTCCGAATACGCGTTCCGCACCGCCAAGCGGCTCGAGGCGCGCGTCTACGGCGGACCCAAGTGGACCGTCTCGGCGATCTACGAGGGCATGCTCAAGGAGGAGATGGACGCCGCCGCCGCCCGCCACCCTGACGTCGAGTATCAGCCTGTGCTGATTGACGCGACCTACGCCGGCCTGCTGTCGGGCGCGACCGACAAGACGCTGGTGATCCCGGCGCTTAACCGCGACGGCGATTGCCTCTCCGACCTCGTGCTGCCGATGTTCGGATCGATCGCAGGCGCCGAGTCGATCCTGCTGGCCTTCGACGAGAACTACAACACGACGGTCGCGATGGCCGAGGCGCCGCATGGCACCGCGCCGGCGCTGCTCGGCAAGGACCTCGCGAACCCGCTCGCGATGATCCTCGCCTGCGGAGCGGTGATGCACCACGCCGCCGAACGCCACGGCACGCACGCTGATCGCGCCTCCCGTGCGATCTACGAGGCGGCGCTCGAGACGGTCGCCGCCGGGGTCAAGACCTTCGACCTCGGCGGCTCGGCCGGCACCACCGAGTTCACCACCGCCGTCGTCGAGCGCATCCGCACCAAGCGCGAGGTCTGGTCGGCGCTGGGTTAGACCGGCTTGAATGCTCAGCATTGCGGCTGGGTAGCATCACGTTGCAAGCAAAATTGCAGGAAATCAGGCCTTTCCGTCCGACCCGAAACGTAGGCTTGCGAACATATGTTCCGTTCAGCCACCAATAACTTTGCGCATCGCATCAGCGACCTGATTGACGACATGCTGGTGGGCGACTTCGACTACATCCTCGACAGCGATCAGCTGTACGCGGACGTCGACTACTACCGCAGGCACCCGCATCACGCGGACGAGCTGACCTGGACCCCGTCCGCCGGACGCGGGTTCGGAGCTCAGCGTGCAGCGGTGGCAGGGCCCAAGGACCCGCGTCCGGGTACGGTCCCGGCCCGCGCCGTGGTATGTGTCGCGCCCGCTCGTTCATCGCTGCTGCGCCCGGCCACCGCGGCCGGTCGCACGCGCGCCGCACATCGCTAAGAGAACCGATGGCGGCGCTCGTCGCGACGTAGACTCGTCCGCTGTGCCAGGCGCCAGCAGGACAGTCGACGTTGCGACAGCGGAGCTCGAGGCTTGGCCGCTCGAGCCCGCCCAGGTCGTCGCGGGCGCGCCGGCCGTTTCGGGTCTGGTGCTCGACAGCTCACCCGACGGCCGTGTCGAGCGCGGTATCTGGCAGCACACTCCCGGTGTCTCACGCGACGTCGAGGGCGACGAGCTGTTTGTCGTGGTCTACGGTCGCGCAACCGTCGCTGTCGGCGACGGCACCGTGCTCGAGCTCGCTCCGGGCGTCGTCGGGATCTTCCGCGCCGGCGAGCGCACCGTATGGACCGTGCACGAGACGCTGCGCAAGATCTACCAGACGACCGGCTGAGACCAGGTAGCCGCCCGGCGCCGGCGCCGACAGACCGCACGATCGCACTTCACACGCCTGTGACCCACACGCTCGAGACACAACGCCTGCTGCTGCGGCCCTGGAGCGTCGAGGACGTCACACTGCTCGCCGCACTCAGCTCGAATCCGCGCGTCACCCGCTACATCGGCGACGGCCAGACGTGGACGGCGCTCAAGGCGATCACGGTGTCGGACCGCGCGCTCACCCACTGGCGCGAGCACGGCTTCGGTTGGAGGGTGATCGTCGAGCTCGCGACCGGCGCGGGGATCGGCCTGATCGCGCTCAACCGGATGGGCGACGGCACGGCCGGACTCGACCCCGACGAGCACGAGATCGGCTGGTGGGTCGCGCCCGAGCACTGGGGCCATGGCTACGCGACCGAGGGCGCGCGCGCCGTGGCCGCTGACGCCTTCGCGTCGCTCGGCGCGCCGCAGCTGACCGCGCGCATCCTGCCCGCGAATACCGGGTCGGTCCAGGTCGCGCGCGCAATCGGAATGGGCTTCGCGTTCAACACGGTCGCCCAGCCCGGAGTCGCGGTCGCGATCTACCGGGCGTTCGCTCCGGCCGCGGGTAGCGCGTAATGGAAGCCCGCACGCGCGCGAAGTGCGAGTTAAACGACTCGAGCCGCCTGACGACACACGTCAGACGGCTCAAGGTCTATTAAAGAAACCGGCGGCGACCTACTCTCCCAGGCCCTTTCAAGCCAAGTACCATCGGCGCTGAGGGGCTTAACGGCTCTGTTCGGAAAGGGAAGAGGTGTTTCCCCCTCGCTATAACCACCGGAAAACGGTGAGAGTCGGGCCCCTCACGGGCCCTCAAAACTACACAGTGCCAATGCGACAGGTATCAAAATACCGTCAAGCCCTCGACCCATTAGTACCAGTCTCCTACAGGTGTTACCACCCTTCCAGATCTGGCCTATCAACCTGGTGGTCTACCAGGGGTCTTACTCCATCTAGTGGATGGGAGATCTCATCTTGAGGCCGGCTTCCCGCTTAGATGCTTTCAGCGGTTATCCGATCCGCACGTAGCTAATCAGCAGTGCCGTTAGCACGACAACTGATACACCAGAGGTGCGTTCATCCCGGTCCTCTCGTACTAGGGACGAATCCTCTCAAATCTCCAACGCCCACGGCAGATAGGGACCGAACTGTCTCACGACGTTCTGAACCCAGCTCGCGTACCGCTTTAATGGGCGAACAGCCCAACCCTTGGGACCTACTACAGCCCCAGGATGCGACGAGCCGACATCGAGGTGCCAAACCGGGCCGTCGATGTGGACTCTTGGGCCCGATAAGCCTGTTATCCCCGGAGTACCTTTTGTCCGTTGAGCGACGGCGCTTCCACTTGCTACCGCCGGATCACTAAGGCCT
>DATASU010000171.1:0-24675 GCA_036269095.1 Solirubrobacteraceae bacterium | reverse complement strand
GTTCGGCTTCGGCTCGATCGCGAAGCGCAGGCCGTAGCCCTTGTCGGTGACGTAATCGGCGAGCATGTTGACCGCCTCGCGATAGCGCTGGATCGCGGCGCGGATGTCCTTGCCGTGGTCGTACTCGGCGCCCTCGCGCCCGCCCCACATGACGAACGTCTCGGCACCCAGCTCGGCGGCGAGATCGATCTGGCGCAGCACCTTGCGCAGCGCGAAGCGGCGCACCGAGCGGTCGTTGGAGGTGAAGCCACCGTCCTTGAACACCGGCGCCGAGAACAGGTTGGTGGTGACCATCGGCACCACGATGCCGGTGTCGGCGAGGGCGCCCTTCAAGCGCTCGACCTGGGTCGCGCGCTCGGCATCGCTTGAGCCGAACGGGAACAGATCGTCGTCGTGAAACGTGAGACCCCAGGCACCGAGCTCGGCGAGCTTCTCGACCACGTGCACGACGTCGAGCGCCGGTCGCGTGGGGCCGCCGAACGGGTCGGTGCCGTTGTAGCCAACCGTCCACAGGCCGAAGGAGAACTTGTCAGTACGCGACGGGTTGGCTGTCATCAGGCTTGAGTCCTCGAAAGTTTCGGTTGTGGAAGGTGCCCGAGCGAATCCTCGCTCACGGCTCAATCTAACGGTTTCGCCAGAGAAAGCGGCCTGGTGGACGCTTTAGTAGGCGCGCGAAGCAGCGGCGAGCGCGCCGAACTGATCCGATAGTTTCGATCCGACGGGCAACCGCTTGTTAGCGGCAACATACCGCGCGCGGCGGGTCAGGCGGCGGTCAGATCGGGATCCGGCTCGCCCGCGCGACGGCGCGGGATCAGCGGACGCAGGCGGAAGACGCGCGCGGTGTCGCGCTCCTCCTGCAGGTCGATCAGCCGGCCGGCGAGCAGGTCGACGAGCGTGACGATGCCGAGCAGCCTGTCCGGCGCCTCGCGGCTGACGACGGGCAGGCGCGTGACGCCCTGGTCGGCGATGAAGTTGGCGGCCTCGCGCAGCGTGATGTCGGGATAGGTGACAACCGGGGGCGGAAGCGTGAGGTCGGCCAGGGTCGCGCCCTCCGGCAGCTCGTGGCCGTCGAGCGCGGCGGCGAGCATGTCGCGGCGTGTGACCACGCCGATCAGGCTCTCACCGGGGCCCAGCACCGGGTAGATCCGCTGCATGTGCAGATCGTCGCGCAACTCGCGGCGATCATCGACGAAGCCGGCAGCCACCTCGGCGAGCGACGTGTCGGCGCTGAAGTAGATGACGTCGGTGCCCATCACGTCGCGCACGAACAGAACCTCGAGCGGGTCGATCGAGTATTCGCGGGTGAGATGCATGTCGCGGCGCGCGATCTTCTCGGTCAGCACCGAGCGCTTGAGCACCAGCACCGAGAGGCCATAGGCGGACGAGGCCGCGATCACGAGTGGCAGCAGGGCGCCCCATTCGTGGGTGAGCTCGAGCGAGAAGATCACGCCGGTCAGCGGTGAGCGCATCACGCCGCCGACCACCGCGGCGAGTCCGACCAGCGACCAGAAGCCGGGCGCGACGTGCGGGAACAGGTGCGACTCGAGCGCGCCAAGGGCGCCACCGATCATGAACACCGGCGCGAGCACGCCGCCCGACGTTCCCGAGCCCAGCGACATCGACCAGATGATCGTCTTGACGATCAGGATCCCGAGGATCAGCGACATCGGCGCCTGACCGCGCAGCAACTGGTGGATCACGTCGTAGCCGACACCGAGCGCGCGGGGCTCGATCAGACCGCCGAGGCCGATGATCAGCCCGCCGATCGCCGGCCACCACATCCAGTGAATCGGCAGCCGGTGAAAGGCGTCCTCGGAGGCGTAGACAAGCGCCGTCGCCGCTACGGCGAGCAGCCCGCCGAGCAGCCCGGCCGCGACGCAGAGCGCGTAGACCGACGCGTGCAGGTGCAGGGCTTCGACGTGCACCGGGAACACCGGGCTGGTGCCGAGCAGCGGCCCGCGCACGATCGTCGCCACGGCAACCGAGGCCGCCACCGGCAGGTAGCTGCGCGGGCGCCACTCGAACAACAGCAGCTCGACGGCCAACAGGATCGAGGCCAGCGGCGCGTTGAAGGTCGCCGCCATTCCGCCCGCCGCGCCGGCGACCAGCAGCGTCTTGCGCTGGTCGGCGGTCAGCTCGAAGAACTGCGCGAGCAGCGAGCCGAACGCGCCGCCGGTCATGATGATCGGGCCCTCGGCGCCGAACGGGCCGCCGGTGCCGATCGAGATCGCCGCCGAGATCGGCTTGAGCAGCGCGACACGCGGCTGCACCTTGCTACCGCCGATCAGAATCGACTCGATCGCCTCAGGCATCCCGTGGCCGCGGATCTTCTCCGAGCCGAAGCGCGCCATCAGGCCGATCAGCAGGCCACCGGCAACCGGTGCGAGCACGATCAGCAGCGGACTGTGGTGGGTCGCGCCGGGCGCGACCAGTGAGGTCTTGGCGCGTCCGTAGAAGACGAGGTTGGTGATCAGCCCGATCAGCCGCAGCAGGCAGAAGGCGACACCCGCGGAGAGCGCGCCGATCGGCAGCGCCGCGGCGATGATCGGAAGCACTCCGCGATCAAGCGAGAAGTCGCCGAGACGCCGGACGCCCGAGGGGAGCTCTGGCCGTTCAGAAGACATGTCGGATCACGATACTCACCCGTCGCGGCTTCCATCGCCCGGCGTCTAGGACCACCGGGCCGCCGGCAACCGCTCGACGGCTGCTATTGCGCCGGCTCGCGACCCTGCTCGAACTGCTCGATCGCCTTCCAGAGCGTGCGCATCGTCGGGCCGAGCTCGGCCAGTTCCTGCAGGTGCGCGCCGGAAAGCTCGCGAAGCTTCTCGGTGCCGAGCGGCGTCAGCGCCATGCGCACGATGCTCGCGTTGCCGGCGTCGTGGGTGCGGGTCACCAATCCGGCCGCGACGGCGCGATCGATCAACTCGCTGGTGCTGTGCGGTCGCAGCAGCAGGTATCCGGCGAGCTCGCCGATCGTTGGTCCAATCTCCGCAGGATGCCCACGCACGGCGAGCAGCAGCTGGTGCTGTGCCGGCGTGATACCGGCACCACGCGCCTGCTCCTCACTCCAGTGCACGAAGCGCCGCAGCCCGGTCCTCAGGGCGAGCAGACGCTCGAAATCGGCGTCGTTAAGATCCGACGCGGTCCCATCACTCAGATCCATTGAGTGGACGATACTCCTGGGTCGGAAGCTCTTGTGGTGGGTTTTGCAAACGACTCCTCCACGACGCGCGGCCTCCGCGACGTTGCCGTTGACCACGCACGATGCCACGTCAGAGGTCGAACAGAAGGCGGATTACGCGCTCGATCTGAACCATCTCTGCGGTCGGGAGTCTGCCCAGCCGTATGATCACTCGCCGGTCGGACAGGTGCTGGCTCGAGGTCAGAGGCAACAGCCACACCGTCACCCAGATGCTGCCTCCGGCAAGCAGCGCCACCGCCAACTTGATGCCGAGATCTCGCGGAACAGCACTGTGACCCAATGTTGCCGGGCGCTGGGTGCGATCCGCTCTCACGCAGCTAAACCCCCGCCTGGGCACGGATGGCCGTCGGTACATCCCAAACGAGCCCAGGGCCGTCGGGAACTCCACGCGGTCACTCACCGGTGCCGCGCTGCTGAGCCGAGCGGGACGCACGCTGCGTCTTGAGGTCAGAATCCAGTACCACCTCCGCCTCAAAGACAAACGTCCGAAGGGCAGAGGACCAGCCAGTTGAGACGGATTGCCCGAGAACTACAAGGTCACGTTCATCCGTACCTCAGGCGAACATTGGTAGGTCACCGGCGTCAAACCGATCCTCATGCCTTCCGTGGGCGAGGGGTAGTCAGTCAGCCGGGCCAACCCAGTGTCGCTGAGTTCGATTGCGCTCATCTGACCAATCGAGTCCTCGGCGATCGCCTGCGTGATGTCAGCTAAAGCAGTTCGGACCCTAGCCGGGCTGTCCTTGCATCGGCGGGATGCTGTCCACGATCTTCTCCACCTGGACGTCGCGCCAGGCCGCGCTGCCATCGTCGTTGTAGTAAACCTCTGCGAGCAGCCTCCCGGTCTGCTGGTCGAAGACCAGCTCGTGGGTCGGCTTGCCGTTGGCGTAGAACGCGACAGCGGGGCCGGTCTGCCCGTCGGGCGTGGTCTGCATACCGAGCGAGCGGACGCCCGGAATCAGCGCGGTCGCCTGGTAGAGCGCGGCGAGGATCGCCGGCGGCGCGTCGGTATCGTGCATGAAGTCAGCGACGTTCGTGAACCACTCTGCCGGAGTGTCCGGGCCACCGTCCTTCTGATGGACCTGCTGGAGCAGGGTCGACGGATCGGTTGAGAAGGACTTCCAGTCCTCAGTCTGCTGGGACAGACTGCCGGCCCGGAACCGAGTGTTGTTCCCTCCAGTCAGCGGGCCGCCCGGTGCTGTGGGGTAGTTCGGGTCTGTGACGCCGTGGCGCGCGCACGCGGCCTTGGCTGCCGGGGAGGCGAACCGCAGGTTGCTGTAGCTCTTCCGGAGAACCCCCGAGCCGTCGGCCGCGATCCACATCTGGTCCTCCTCGGTCAACGAGATCTGGCACGAGGCCCAGTTGCCGACAAAGGTGCCAGGGTTGACCTTTTCCGTGTAGAGATACTGGCCCGGCCCGGGGACGCCGATCGAATCATGACTCGCCGCAAGCTGCCCAAGATGGGTCATCTCGGCGGCCAGCGCCGATGGCGGGTTGCCGGCGCCGCGCAGGCCGAATACGCCGCCGATCGCCAGCGCGACGGCCGCGATCCCACCGGCGAGCGCGAGTCGACCCGGATGCATGATGCGATCAGCTCTCCAGATACGGGCACCGCGTCGTGGGGAGCCGGGCCTGCGATGGCCGTGCGTCGTCTCGGCCTCCAGCATCTCTCGCACCCGCCGGTCGCCGGCATCGCCAGCCTCCGGCAACCGCCGGATACCCACATCGCGCAGCTCACGAATCACATCGTCGAGTTCAAGCATTGCCGTCTCCAAATACTCGAAGGTCCGTTGACGGCGCTCGCCGTGTCAGCGCCAGATCAGATGCCAGGCGCTTACGCGCTCGGGCGATGCGGGAATTGACGGTGCCGATCGGCACGCCGAGGGCGGCGGCTACCTCGTCCCGCGAGAGTTCTCCCCATACCAGGAGCAGCAATGCGTCTCGATGGGTCGCCGGAAGCCCCCTGAGAGCGCGAACAGTCTCCAGCGTCAGGTCCGTGTCCCTGCTCTCGATCTGCTGACGGGCGTCGGTCGCCAGCCGCTCCAACGTCGCGAGCCGACGTCGCTCAACTCGCCTGTGGTCAGCGATCACGTTGTGGGCCACGCCCATCAGCCACGGCAGCGCACTGCTGTACTCGGGCCGGAATCTTCCGCGGGCACGAAACGCCCGGGCAAACACCTCAGCGGCCAAATCGTCGCCATCAGCCATGCCAACGCGACGCATCACATAGCGCCGCACGGGCACGCCGTGACGCTCATAGACAACAGCGAACAAGGAGGGATCCGACACCGAGCCCTCCAGCAGCTCCGCGTCAGTAGGGGTGGTTTCCATAGCTCATTTATCGCCACACCACACGAAATCCGTCCCAGGATCCCAAGCGAGCACCAGATCTATGGGGAGTTATCGGCCCTGATTGTCGGGCGAGCGCGTTGATCGTTGAGCAATCGCGACGCGGCGACCGAGCGTGACTATCGCTTCGCCCACGCGCGCGGTAGCGTGCCGGCTTGCAGTTCAGTCACAGACACAGCGCTGCGATCCTCGAGTCGTCCCGGCTTGCAGGGGATGGGGTATCCACGGGACTTCGATGAAGTGGAGCTAGCCGGAATCGAACCGGCGACCTCCTGGGTGCGATCCAGGCGCTCTCCCATCTGAGCTATAGCCCCGTGCGGCGGCAGAACCGCCAGGTCGCGTGGAGTTTAGTCCGTGTTCGGAGGCGGTGAAGCGTGAGGCTTCAAGCGGTTGCCGGTTTGCAGTTGCGGGGGCCCAACTCGATACGCTTATGGCCATGGGTGTGCTGGACGACGCTATCCGCGAGCATCTCGACCTCAAGCGTGCGCGAGGTGGCGATCCCGCAGAGATCGAGCGGATGGAGCGCGAGGCTTTGGGGCCGGTTCGGCGCGAACCGACGATCGGTTCCGGACGCATCGGGGCGCTCGACGAGCACCCGGCGGCGGCGCCTGCGTCGGAGGTCCACGAGGACCATCTCACCGACCTCGAGGAGATGCAGGAACAGGGCTACCACGACAGCACAGCGCCGCATCCGCACGCACATCACGAGCATCCCGATGGACACCACGGCGCCGCAGACGAACACTTCGGGCTCGAGCACGGCGACCGGTTTGCAGAGGCACCCGAGCAGCCGCGTCGCCGCTTCCTGCGCCGCAACCGCTCGGCCCCCGACCAGCGGCTGCCAGATCCCGGCTTCCCCGACGACCGGTCGGAGTTCGATCCACTCGACCCTGGTCCAATCGGGTACCAGGATGCGCCCCGCCACACCGATGCGCTCGGACACCCCGACCCGCTCGACTATCACGATCCGCTGGTCGAGCACGAGCCGCTCGCGCACGCCGAGCCGCCGGTCGAACCGTTCGTGCACGACGAGCCGGCCGGCTACGCTGAACCGCTCGAGCACCCGACCGCAGAAGAGCAAGTGGCCCCGCCGCTGCCACCGCATCTGCAGTTCGAACATCCGCCCAAACGGCCGCGCTTCAGCACCGAGCCGCCCGCGTTGCAGGACGCAGCTGCCGAGCCGGCCGCAGCGCCGGAGGAGCAGGCAGAGGGCGAGGTCCAGGAGACAACCGAGTTCGACGTGCAGAAGCACATCGCCGAGACCAGACACCAGCCCGACGAGCAGCCGCCGACAGCCGCACCGCCGGCTGCGCCACAACCGGCCGCGCCCCAGCCGCCCGCGACGGCCACACCTCCTGCGACGCCCCAGCAGCCGCCCGCCAGCGGGCAGCCGATCGGTGAGCAGGCCGCCGCGGCGCAGCCGCCGGCGGACGAGGACGTGCTCGAGGAGACACCCGAGTTCCTGCAGGACACCCCGGAGCACGACCGGCTCTGGTTCGAGCAGCGTCCGCCGAAGGACTTCGACTTCGACGGCTGACCCCGGACGTGGGCTGACGCCAGGCCCCGATTTGGGGCCTCGAGCTCTACACTCAGAGTCCGAAGGGGCCATAGCTCAGCTGGGAGAGCGCCTGCTTTGCACGCAGGAGGTCAGCGGTTCGATCCCGCTTGGCTCCATCTACGGGGAGGGGCCTGAATCTCAGCGTTCGGCCAGAAAGGACGGCAACGACCAACATGGCTGAACGTGAGGGCATCGTCCCGCAGGGCGGCGGCAGCCGCTACGGCTACTCGCCCGGACTGCGCCGCGGCGACGTCCTCTACGTCTCCGGGCAGGTGCCGATCGACCCCGCGACGGGCAGCAAGCCCGAAGCATTCGCCGACCAGGTTCGGCTCACGCTCGAGAACGTCAGACGCGTTGCCGTTGCCGCCGGCGGACGGCTCGAGGATGCGGTGCGTGTTGGCGTCTACCTCACCGACCTCGCGAACTTCGAGGCGATGGATGCGATCTACCGGACGTACTTCGAGGATCCACTCCCCGCCCGTACGACGATCCAGGCGGGGCTCAACGCTGTTCAGATCGAGATCGACGCGATCATCGCCCTGAATCCGGCGGCCGCTTCGTGAGCCGGGCGGACGCTCCGTCTTGACGCTGACGCCCGCACAAGAACCAGTCGGCCGGAGCATCGCCGCCGGTGCGGTCGCGCTCCCCGCGATGGCGCTGCTCGACGGGGCGGTAGAGCACAACCTGCGCGTGATGGCCGCGCTCGCGCAGCGCGAGAGCTTCGTGCTGGCACCACATGTCAAGACGACGATGTGCCCCGAACTGATCCGCCGCCAGCTCGACGCGGGAGCCTGGGGCGTGACCGTCGCCAACGTCACGCAGGCGCGTGTCGCCGCCGACGCCGGCGCGGAGCGCATTCTGATCGCGAACGAGGTGCTCAGCCGCCCCGATGCCGAGTGGCTGGCATCGGTCTCGGATTCGCTCGAGCTGCTCTGCCTCGTTGACTGCGTCGACGGCGTCCAGACGCTTGACGCCGCCCTGCAGTCGGCCGGCTGCGCGCAGCCGATCAGCGTGCTCGTCGAGGTCGGATCCGACGGCGGGCGAACCGGGGTGCGCACACGTGCCACGGCGCATGACGTGTGCCGGGCGGTACGGACGGCGCGCGACTTGCGACTGGTCGGGGTCGAGGGCTACGAGGGCGCCGTCGGCTCGCGCCGCTCGCCCGCAGATCTCGCGGCCGTCGACCAGTACCTGGAGGAGTTGCGCGCGACAGCGGTCGAGCTCGCCGACGCTGGCTACTTCGACGCGTCCGCGCCGATGCTGGTGAGCGCCGGTGGAAGCAAGTTCTTTGACCGCGTGATCAGCGCACTCGGGCGCGACGCCGACTTCGGCGGACACGCGAGCTCACTCGTGCTGCGGTCCGGCTGCTACGTCGTCCACGATCACGGCCTGTACGCCGAGGTCACGCCGCTCGGCGCGAACGTCCCGCAGGAGGAGCGCCTGCGGCCGGCGATTCAGATCTGGGCCGAGGTCCTCTCGCGTCCGGAGCCGGGGCTTGCGATCGTCGGTCTCGGCCGGCGCGACGCCTCGTTTGACAGCGGCTTGCCGGTGTTGCTCGCAGCCGTCGGGCGAGATCAGCGGGAGCTCAGCCACGACGTGGCCGGCCAGCTCGTGAAGCTCGACGATCAGCACGGCTATCTCGCCGTCGACCCCGCGGACAGCAGCCTCAGCGTCGGCGACCGGCTGGTGTTCGGCATCTCGCACCCGTGCACCACCTTCGACAAATGGCGACAGGTGCTGCTCGTCGATCAAGAGCAGCGCGTGCTGCGAGTCCTGGAGACACGGTTTCACTGACTGAACCACCCCCCAGCGACCTCGATCTGATCATCGCCGGCGGTCGCGTGATCGATCCCGCGACGCAGACCGACGACTACCTCGACGTCGGCGTGCGCGGCGACCGCATCGCCGTGGTCGCCAAGGGCCCACTGCCGGCAACCGCGGCAAACAAGATCGACGCGAGCGGCTGCCTCGTGGTTCCCGGCCTGGTTGATATCCACACACACCTGCTTGCGGGCGGCAGCTTCTGGGGCATCCGGCCGACGCCGGTCGCATGGCGAACCGGGGTGACGACCTGGGTCGACGCCGGCTCCGCCGGGATCTACAACCTGCCGCAGTTCCTCGAGCTGGCCGCCGGTTACCGGCCACTGGCGGTCTACGGCTTCCTCAACATCAGCGGCGTCGGACTGGTCGGACAGACCGGAGAGCTGGCGATTCCGGAGCACTGCGACCCGTCGTTGTGCGCGGACGCGATCATCGCGAACCGCGAGCGGCTGGTCGGCGTCAAATGCCGGCTCGACTACCGCTCCACGGCCGGCGGGTCACCACGAGCACTGCAGCTCGCGCTGGCGGCCGCGCGCGCCGCCGATGTGCCGGTCATGGTGCACATCGGTCAGGGCCCACCGTCGCTGAGCGAGGTGCTGGAAGCGCTCGGCCCCGGTGACATCGTCACCCACTGCACAACCGGTCAGAACATGGCGTTGATCGACGACGATGGGCGTGTCCGGCCCTGTGTCCGAGACGCCCAGGCGCGTGGTGTGCTGTTCGATGTGGGTCACGGATCGGGAGGATTCTCGTTTGGCGTCGCCGAGGCACTGGTGCGAGATGGGCTGCGTCCTGACGTGATCTCGAGCGATCTGCATCAGCTCAGCGTGCTCGGGCCCGGATTCGACCTCCCGACGACGATGTCAAAGCTGCTCGCCGCGGGGATGCAGCTCACCGACGTGATCGCCGCTGCAAGCTCGCGCGCGGCGTTGGCGATCGGCCGCGAAGATCGCTGCGGCACACTCGCGCGCGGACGCCGGGCGGACATCGCCGTGATCCGGCAGCGCCCCGGCGCGGTCCAGCTGTTCGATTCCTATCTCGAGCCGCGCACGGCCGACCTGCTGACATGCGAGGTGACGGTCGCCTGTGGCCGCGTGCTGCCCGCTGAAACCGCCGAGTCACCGGCAGCGTGGGTTGCGGTGTCGCCGCAGCAGCGGCTGCTTTCGGACCAGCGCGCGGCCGCCCCCAGCCGCGAGCCGTGGGCCGCGTCGCTGCAGGCCGGTGGCGACTTCGTCCCGATGCCGATCACTGGGCCGCCGCGAGCCCGAGGCGCGTCTTGAGCTGCAGCACGCGCTTGGATGCGGCCAGCACCCGTGCCCGGCCGAGGGTGCCCGCACGTGCATCCGCCAACAGCGCCGCGTAGGCGTTGAGCGCGTCAGCCTCGTAGGCGGAATACATCACCATGTCGAGGCCGGCGTTGATCGACGTCCGCGCGGGCGCATCGTTCGCGACCGCATTGATCGCACCTGACTCGAAGCTGTCGCTGATCGGCAACGCGGTCACGTGGTCCTGTGGCAGCAGCTGCTTGTAGATCTTCGGATCCATCACCGCCGGCACCGAGCCGGTCAGATTGCTGTAGCTGGCACTGCTGATCATCACCAGCGCCAGCGGCGCGCGGCCGCAGTGGCGGTAGGCGGCGTCATCGGCCTGGATCTGCGCCGCCGGTTCGGAAACGCTGACCGGCCGCGTGTCGGTCGTCGCCACGGCATCCCCGAGACCGGGGAAGTGCTTGAGCGTGTAGCCCACACCGGTCGCGGCGAGGCCGGCCGCGAACCTGCACGCGGCATTCGACACGACCCCGGGACTGGTTCCGAAGCTACGCCCCTCCTGTTCGATGAAGCCCTTGGTGCGGATCACGTCGGCAACCGGCGCGAGATCGACATTGACTCCCGCCGAGCGCAGCAGCTGACCCGTCGCCCGTCCCTGTGCGTATGCCGTAGCCGGATTGGCCATATCGATCGCCGCATAGCTCGGTGGTCCCGGAAGGCGCTTGACGGTGCCGCCCTCCTGGTCGGTCATGATCAGCAGCCCGGAGTTGCCGCCGCGTTTGGCGGCCGCCTGCATCTGTGCCGTTGCGAGCTTCGTCGTGCGGACGCCACCGGCCGTGTTGCCGCCCAGCAGGATCACCGCACCGACGTGGCCCTGGCTGATCGCGCGGAGCAGGCTCGCGGGCGGAACCTGCCCCTGGTAGGTGGCGATGATCAGCTGCCCAACCTGCTTTGCGAGGCTCAAACCCGACGCAGCGGACCCGCTCGGCGCAGCGGAGCCGCTCGATGCAGCGGTCCCCGATCTGGTCGTGCGAGCGGATGTCGTCGTCGCCAACGCTGTCAGGACCGACACCAGCGCCACGATCGCGAAGCTCGGCCGGACCGCCGCCCGTCGGATGCGTCGAAGGAGGGGCACGGCGGGCGCCGTCAGTCCCTCGCCACGACCTCGTTGGTGCCCATGCAGAGAACGTTCTGAATCTCGAGCCGGTCGTCGAGCACGACGATGTCGGCCGCGCCGCCCGGCTCGAGCACGCCGACGTCATCAAGCCCGAGCAGACGCGCCGGGACCTCCGTCGCCGCGCAGACCGCCTGCTCGAACGGAACTCCCAGGTGGTGCAGGTTGCGAACCGCGTCAATCATCGTCAGAACACTCCCGGCAATGGTCCCGTTCTCCAGCATCGGGACGGCGCCCTCCTCGACTTCGACGGCGACGTCCCCGAGACGAAACGTACCGCCTCCGGCACCGGCGCCGGCCATCGCGTCAGTGATCAGGGCCACACGGGCCGTCGCGCAGGCCCAGACGACCTGAACGGTTTCACCGGCGAGGTGGTGCCCGTCGACGATCATTTTGACGATCACATCGGGCCGCGTGAGCGCCGCTCCCGCAATCCCGGGGTCACGCGACCGCAGCGGCCGCATCGCATTGAAGATGTGCGTGAGCCCCGCAATGCCGAGATCGAACCCGCGATCCGCCTGCTCGGCGGTGGCGTTGGTGTGTCCGGCCGAGACGGTCACGCCGCGCTCGCGGAGCCTCGTAATCAGCCGGTCCGCACCCGGCAGCTCGGGCGCGAGCGTCATTTCGGTGACATGCCCCGCGTCGAGCAGCCTGTCGAGCAGCGCAATGTCTGGCGCTCGCAGGTGCTCGACGGGGTGCATGCCGGGCCGCTCAGGAGAGAGGAACGGCCCTTCGAGGTGCGCACCGATCAGGCGCGGGCCGACGCCCGTTGTGGGCAACGCTCGCAGTGCCTCGATCGTGGCCGCCTCGGGAGCAGTGATGAACGTCGGCTGGTAGGCCGTCACGCCGGTGAGCAGCAGTGCCTCGCCGGCGGTCCGATAGTCCTCGCTCGACGCCGAGATGAAGTCGACGCCGCCGTAGCCGTTGTTCTGGATGTCAACCAGCCCGGGGATCGCGATCAGTCCCGGCGATCCACCTGACAGCCCGACCTCGGTCACGCGCCCGTCCTCGACGTTGATGTCGCCGGCGACGAGTTCGCCGCGAACGAGCGCGGCCCCGACCCCGAGTCTCATCGGGCGGCTGTTTCCCGTGAAGGCTCGGGCGTGTCGGTGAGAGCGCTGCTGATGGCCTCCCAGACGAGCTCGCCATCGGGGGTCGCGAGGTGCGTCATGTGCCGGCAGGCCTCGTAGCCCCAGGTCCAGACATCTCCGACCCCGGCCGCGCGCGCGGCCACGACCGCGTCCTCCAGCTCGGGTATGTCCTCCGCGGTGAGCCCGAAGCTTGGCAGCCAGAGCTGGGCGTCGATGCTGTGCCGGTCGGCGGTCTCACGCAGCAGCTGCGCGAACCGCCGCACGAACGGCCCGGCCGCCGCGTCCCAGTGCTTCCAGTACGGGTCGGTGACAAGCATCGAGAGCCCCGGGAGCGCGCCCACGGCGTCCCAGTCGGCCAATCCGACGACACCTTCGACCGCAGGCAGCAGGCAGATCGCGTTTGCCCCGCCAGACTGCGCAACGTGCGCCACGACCTCCCGCAGGTAGTCGACGACGGAGGCCTGCCGGAACGCTTCGACCTCGGGGGTCCGCGCCCGCGGGATCGGACCGCCGAAGCGTTCCTCACAGCGTTCACAGCAGCAGGTCCAGCGCGCGGGATCGTCGACACCGACGTGCGCGGCGATCACCCATGCGGGCTCGTCCCAGAAGACCATGTCGACGCCGCACTCGAGTACCCAGTCGGCCCACTGCTTGCAGAACTCGCGGTAGGCCGAGCTGTTCAGGCACGCGGCGGCAACCCGCCTGCCGTCGTCCAGCACCTGGCACTCCTCCGGGTGAAACGCGACCCAGCGGCTTTCGGCCTCGCCACCGAAGGTACGTCCAAGACCCCAGGGACTGGCCTCGACGAACAGGCCCTCGTCGTGCGAGATCTTGACGATCTCGGCCATCGTGTCGCGGTAGTAGGCGAAGTCGTTCTCCGAGAACGTGTGCAGCACACCCGTGTACCCGCGCTTGGCGAGGTCCGCCATGTCGCGGCGGACATGACGCGGGATCCGGACTCCGAAGTACGAGCATCCAGCTCTGTTTGTGTTCACAGCTCAGGCCTTTACTGCGCCGGCGGTGAGGCCGTACGCGATTCGACGTTGGACGAGGAGGAAGAAGACCACGACCGGGATCGAGATCAGTGTCGAGGCGGCCATCACGGCGCCCCAATCGATCGCGCGCTGGCCGCCCGTGAGGTCCGACAACCAGAGCGTGATCGTGTAGTGATGCCCGGTACGCAGGAGTGTGTTGGCGAACAGATACTCGTTCCAGCTGGTGATGAACGTGTACACCGAGGTGGCGACGAGCCCAGGAGCAATCAACGGCAGCAGGATGCGAACGAATGCACCGAGCCGGCTCGCGCCGTCGACCATCGCCGCCTCCTCGAGCTCCCTCGGGATCGCGATCATGAACCCACGCAGCGTCCACACGCAGAACGGCAGGGCGAAGGTCAGATAGACGAGCACCAGGCCGCTGAGCGTGCCCACCTCGTGGTAGCGGGCCAGCAGTACGAACAACGGAATCAGCAGCCCCGTCTGGGGCAGCATCTGAATTCCGATCACCAGGACGATGACCAGCTTGCGGCCTCCGAACCGGTACCTGGCGAGCGCCACCGCCGCGAAGAACGAGAGCCCGACCGCGATCACGACCGTGACGAGCACGACGATCAGGCTGTTGGTCACATCCGACCAGAACCCGGGCGTGTTCATGACGGTACGGAAGTGCTGGAGCGTGAACTGTGTCGGGAGCCAAGACGGGGTGTAGCTGTTGATCTGGCTGTCGCTCTTGAAGGCGGTCGAGATCATCCAATAGACCGGGAAGACCATCACCAGGAACACGCCGACACCGACGATGTTCCAGCCGGTGCGAGTCGAGCGTTTGCGGCTCATTCGTCACCCACCCGAACCATTGCCCGCACGTAGAAGACGCTGAGCACGGCGACGATCGCGAGCATCACGATCGAGATCGCGGCACCGAGCCCGAAGTTGGTCTGGCCATAGCCCTCGACATAGAGGTAGATGCTCATCAGGTAGTTGCTCGGGTTCTGCTGGTCGGGCCCGATCAGCAGGAAGGGCTGGGTGAAGACACCGAAGTCCCAGATGATCGACAGGCTGGTCAGGATCAGCAGCACGGGCCGGATCACGGGCAGCGTCACCGCGGTGAACACCCGGGGGGCGCTCGCGCCGTCGAGCTGAGCGGCCTCGACGAGTTCCGAGGGCACCTGCGAGAGGGCCGCATAGGTCGTGATCACGACGAACGGCAGGGCGCCCCAGACGAGCAGGCTGGTGACCATTGCGTACTGGGAGACGGTCGTCGTGTACCAGTTGTGCTGGATGAAGTTGCCGAGATGCAGCTGCGTGAGCGCATAGTTCAGGACGCCGTTCTGGACGTTGGTCATCCACTGCCAGATCTCGACGCCGACGACCGGCGGTGTCGACCAGACGAGTACGAGCGCAACGGTGAGCAGCAGTCGAACCGCGAGCGAGACGCGCTCGAGCAGCAGTGCGAGCAGCATCCCGAGCCCCATCGTCAGCCCCACATTCGCGGCCGTGAACAGGACGGTTCGGATCAGCGTGTGCCAGAAGACCGAGTCGCCGAAGATCGTCGAGAAGTTGACGAGCCCGATGTAGATGCCGTGGTGGTTGATCAGCTGGAACAGCCCGTACTGCTGCAGCGACAACTCGACCAGATTGACGATCGGATAGCCGAGGACGACGACTATCGCGAGCAGCATCGGGAGCACCAGCAGGTAGGGCGTAGCCCCGCTGGTCAGGCGTTGACGCATCAGGCGGCGCCGCCGCGACCCGGAGGTCGCGGCGGCGGGCACTGCCGTCGTTTCTTCGCTTGCGCTCAGGAGGCCGGCTGGTTGAGGGTTGATGCGATCTGCTCGCTGGCCACGGTGGCGGCCTGCTTGACCGTCAGCTGACGGCTGAGGATCGAGCGGAGCATCGTCGGGAGCACGTTCGCGTTCTCGACGTCAACCCAGTTCACTGCCTGCGGGACGAACCAGCTGCGCGCGGCGGCACGGTCGTTGACGCTGTTGGTGAGCAGGTTGGTCGCGTTCGGGATGTTGCCGATCGCATCGAGAGCCTTCTCGCTGGTGGTGCCGGTGTAATCGGCGATCCACTGGACCGCCTGGGTCTCGTTGGCGCTACCCGCCGGGACGACGAGGTCGGAGCCGCCGAGGAAGCCCGGCATCGACTTGCCCTTGGAGTGGCTCGGCATCACGAACTGCTTGGTGACCTTCGTGTAGTTCTTGCCGGTGCAGCAGCTGTACCAGGCGGGACCGTAGTTCGCGGAGGTCTTGCCTTCCGCAAACACCGAGTACGGGGTCGGCGTGGTGCCGTTCGCCGTGATGCTCGACTTCGGCTGCGTCGCGTCAAAGAACTGCTGGAACGCGGTCAGGCCCTTGATCGAGTTCTTCGAGTCGAGCGTGCCGACCCACTTGTGACCGTTGTACTTGGCGATCGATCCGTTGTAGTCGAACACGAAGCCGAGCGCCGTGTACCAGTCCTCGCCGCCGACATACAGCGGTGCGAAGCCCTTGACCTTCTTCTCCTTGGAGGCGACCTTGGTCAGGTCGGTCTGGAACTGCGCGAGGCTCGTCGGCAGGCCCTTGACTCCGGCCTTGGCGAAGAGATCGCTGCGGTACGTGATCACGCGTGAACCCGCGTAGTACGGAACGCCGTAGAGCTTGCCGTTGTAGGTGGAGGACGCGGTCAGGCCACCGAGCCAGTGGCTGGAGTTCGCGAACTGGGACTTGTCCCCGCTGAGGTTCGCGAATGCGCCCTCGGCCATGTACTTCGTCATCTCGGTGTTGCCCATCTCGACGACGTCCGGCACGTTGCTGCCGCCGGCGGCAAGCGCCGTGTCGAGCGTCTGCAGGTGGGTTCCCCACGGCAGGTACTGGTGCGAGACCGTCCAGCCCGGGTTCGCCGCTTCAAACGCACTGTCGGTGCTGGCGATGTCCGCCATCCACGCCGTGTTCTGCTGCGGGTCGACCTGCAGCCAGACGGTCAGCGTGTGTGTCGTAGTGGCAAACGCCGAGCTCGCCGTGGCGACCCCGATTGCGAGCGTGAGCGCTGCGGTGAGCAACGCCAAACCGCGAAACTTCATACAAAACCTCCCTCGATCATCGACGCGCACGGGCGTGCGAGATCCTCCGCCTCTTTCGGCGGACATGCTCATCCTCTCCCGTGCGGTGTAGTGGTCTACACCATTAGTGGTCTAAACCTAAACCATTATTGGTCTGAACCACTTAGCGACGCGGACCCTTTCACAACTGCGTGCGTAAGTCAAGGGCCCAACGCAAATGGTCAAGACCTTTTTAGCGCCTGCGGCCGGCGATCGCGGCCGGCCGAGCCGCCGGCGCGAGCGGCCGAGCGTGTACGGTGTATGGGCTTACGTTGGCCTTAGGCCGCCGCCTGCATGCTTTCGCCTGTTCAGAGATGAAGAGATTCGCGCTGCCCACCGCGTTCGCGGCAATCCTGTCCGCGGCCACGTTGAGCGTGGTGTCGCCTGCCATCGCGGCGACCCCGAAGATCGATCCGGTGTCATCGGGCAACGTATCGGGGGGGCCGATCCCGGTCTCGGTCGGGAGTCGCCCCGCGGGCCCGCGGATCCGCGCCGGCTTTGTCGGCATCACCACCGAGTTCTGGGACATGTTCAAGGAGGCCGGGACCACCACGACCGCGCCCGACGTCCCATTCGAGCATGTGCTCGAGAACCTGGCGCCGGACGGCGGCCTCGATGTGCGGATCGGTGGCGACACCACCGACTGGACCTGGTGGCCGGTGCCCGGGATGGCGCAGCCTCCGTGGGCACGCTGGACGCTCACGCCGGCCTGGATGGCGGTTGCCCAGAAGCTCCTGGAGGACGTCAAGGCGCACCTCATCATCGGAATCAACATGGAGGCGGACAACCCGCTCGTCGCGGCCACCGAGGTCAACGCGATAAAGGCGGGGATCGGCCCGACCGTGCCGACCACGTTCGAGATCGGCAACGAGCCCGAGCTCTATACGAAGTGGCCGTTCTACATCACGAAGAGCGGCAAGACCGTCCGCGGGCGTCCCGCGAGCTACTCGTTCCCGCAGATCGACAGCGACTGGAGCAAGCTCGCCTCTGCGCTCGGCGACGTCCGGCTCGCCGGCGTCAGCTACTCCTCGTTCCGGGCGTTCCCCGACGTCGAGCGCTTTTTGCGTGTCAATCCCGACGTGTCGTTGCTGACCATGCACACCTACGCGCTCACGCCGCGGGACTGCCAGAAGGGCGGCGCGCTTCAGGAGAGCGAGCTGTTCGACGCCGGCTCGCTGCAGAACCTCGGGAACGCGGTGGCCACCTGGTCGCGGCTCAGCATCCACGCGAAGGTTCCCCTGCGTATCGACGAGATCAATGCCGTGACCTGCGGCGGAGTCGCCGGCTTCAGCAATTCGATGGGGCCCAGTCTCTGGGCGCTCAACATCCTCCCGCTGTACGCGCAGACCGGCGTGACCGGCGTGAACTTCGAGTCGCGCGTGAAGGGTGCGCAGGACCTGATCGAGCCCGCCGACACCAGCTCCGGCTGGCAGGTGACCGTTCAACCCGAGTACTACGGGATGCTGGCGTTCGCCCGGCTCACACCGCCCGGCTCGCGGATCCTCGGCGTCACGCCGCTGTCCACGGACGGCCTGCTCGCCTGGGCTGTCGAGACTCCACAGCACACCGAGCACGTCGTCGTGACCAACGTCGCGGCCTACCCGCAGCAGGTCGCGATCCAGGCGGCCGGCACCAAGGGCCCGGCCACCACCGAGGTTCTCAAGGACGCCTCCGACACGCTGACCGCCACCACCGGTGTGACACTCGGCGGGCAGACGCTCTCACCGCAGACGGGCGAGCTGACCGGCACGCCGGTCACGACCCGGGTCAAGAAGCGCGGCGGCGCATACGACCTCGACATCGCCCCCGCAAGCGCGACGATCCTGACCGTCGCGCGCTAGCCACCGCGCGATCACGGCACCCGCTGCGCGTGCCGCCGCCCCGCTGGGCGGCGTCTATCAGGGTCAGGCCGCCGGCGACTCGCGGCCCGCTAAGGAAAGCGCCGTTGACCGTTGCGCGCGTTTTTCCAACCTGGCAGGCTTTGGCGGATGGGGGAGCACGATTTGAACGGCGGGTTTGAGATCAGCGAGTCGTTCGAGCCCGGCGGCGTGCGGGTCAAGGTCTCCGGCGAACTCGACGTCGCGGTCATCGACCGGCTACAGCAGCGGCTCGATTCGCTGGCACGCACGGGTGAGGCGGTCGTGCTCGACCTCTCGGAGCTCGCGTTCATCGACAGCTCCGGGCTGAACGTGATCGTCACGACCCTGCGCCAGGCCGAGCGCGAAGGCTGGGAGCTGCGCATCGATCAGAGCATGACCCCTGCGGTCCTGCGCGTCGTGAGGCTGATGGGCCTCGACGCGGTCTTCTGGAGCTAGTGTCGTGAATCGCTCTCACTTCTTGCCAGCCCGCGCCTTGCGCGTGCGGGAGCTGCGTCGCTTCGAGCGCAGCGCCCGGTCTGCTCTGGCGAGCCGGCGCTTGGTCGACGTCAGCTGACTGCTGAGCGTCGCGATCGTCGTGGTGTCCGCCTGGATCGCCGCCGCCTGCGCCGGCGACTCCTGGGTGAGCGTGGCGGTAACCGTCTGGGTCTGGGTCCTCACCAACGTCGTCGTGGTCGAGGCTGCAGAGGCGCCGATCAGCAGCCCGACCAGCAGCAGCGCGGCGGCCAGCAGAACACCCCCGGCGACCACACGGGGCCATTCCCGGATGCGGGTGACGGTCAACGTACCGGTTTGGTACCCGCTCGACGGGCCCGAAAAACCGCCGGGTGACAGCGTCGCAGGGGAGCGACGCACCCGCTGCGCCGATCCGCACGCCTGCATATTTGGCCAGCAAAGCGGCAAGGTTCTCTCTAGGGGGTCACTGCGAAACCGAGCGAACGCCATGTCAGTCGATGAGCATCCGATGCACTTCACCAGTGAGAGCTTCACGCCAACGCTCGACGCCCCGCGGCACGTCCGCGAGCTGTTGCGCTCGCAGCTGCGCGAGCTGCACTGCGACGAGGATCTGATCGAACTCGGCACGCTGACGGCAAGCGAGCTTGCGGCCAACGCCGTGCTGCACGCGCACACGCCATTCCGCCTGCTGATCGACCGCACGGACGAGTCCGTCTGGATCGCGGTCGAGGACGAGCAACCGGTGAAGGACCGCTTCAACGTGGTCACCCGTCCGCTCCACGGACTCGCTCTGATCGCGGCGCTGGCGCTGCGCTGGGGCGTCACGCCGCGCACGCACGGCAAGGTCGTCTGGGCCGAGCTCCCGCGGTAGCGTCGACTAAGGCCGCGGCGCCGCGGTTGGCCTCGAACTAAGGCCCGACCCCCTACAAGGCGCTCCGTTCTCCCGATGTGAGCGATCAGCTCTTAGCCGAGTATGAAGAACACGGCAGGGCAGACCCCGCCGGAATCTTCGAACCGGAGGCTCTCAGATGACCGCCATCGCCACCCACCACCGCAGCAACCGCAGCCGTCACCTGCTGGTCGTACCGGCCGCCGCCGCGCCGCTCACCGAGTCTCGTTCCGAGCCGCGCTGGTCGGCGCTCGTGATCCGCCTCGCCGTCGCGGGCGACGAGAATCAGCTTCGCCGCTTGGCACACCTCGACAGCGCCCGGCCTCTCTCCGGCCAGGCGCTGATTGCCGAGCAGCGTGGATCGGTCGTCGCCGCACTGTCGCTTGACGACGGTGCCGTGATCGCCGACCCGTTCGTCGCCAGTGCCGATGCCGTCGCGATGCTGCGCGTGAGAGCGTCCCAGCTCCACGCCAGCGCAGCGACGGCCGCATAGCGAGTCAAAGGCGAAGCGCCTGCGAGCCCCGTCTGCCTAATCGGCAGACGGGGCAGGCGGGTGCGGCTCGAGTGCCTCGACGAGAAGCGTCGCCACGTCGACCACCCGAAGCTGATCGCCGCTGCTCTGCACCCCGTCGTCGAGCATCACCGTGCAGTACGGACAGGCAACGGCGAGCGTGCCGGCGCCGGTTTCGGCAGCCTCACGGACACGCTCGAGGTTGATCGGGCTGGCGCGCTCTTCCATCCACATGTGCGCGCCACCCGCTCCGCAACAAAAGGTCTTCTTGCCCTCGCGCGCCATCGGCAGCGCTGTTCCCACGGCAGCGACGAGCTCGCGTGGCGCCTCGAGCACGTCGTTGTGACGCGCGAGGTAGCAGGAGTCGTGGTAGGTGACCATCAGCTGCTCGTCGCGGGCCGGCTGCAACCGTCCATCGCTGACGAGACGAGCCAGCAACTCTGAGTGATGCACGACCTCATAGCTACCCCCGATGTCCGGGTATTCGTTTGCGAGCGTGTTAAAGCAGTGCGGGCAGTTGGCGATGATCTTGGTCACGCCGGCCTCGTTGAGCGTCGCGACGTTCTGCTCGGCGAACGCCTGGAACACGTACTCATTGCCCATGCGCCGTGCCGGGTCGCCGGTGCAGCTCTCGCGCGGACCGAGGATCGCGAACTCGACTGCCGCCGCCTGCAGCAGCTTCGCGGTCGCCACCGCGGTGCGCCGCGCGCGCTCGTCGAATGACGATGCGCAGCCGACCCAGTAGAGGTACTCGGGTGGGGCGTCGCCGGGCTCGAGCACGCGGATTCCCAGCTCCGCGGCCCAGTCGGCACGCTGACCCTGCGGATGCCCCCACGGGTTCGAGCTGCGCTCGATGTCGCGCAGCATCGGCTCGGCCTCCGACGGGAAGCTCGACTCGACCATCACCAAGTGCCGGCGCAGGTCGACGATGTGGTCGATGTGCTCGATCGAGACCGGGCACGCCTCGATGCAGGCACCACACGTGACGCAGTCCCAGATCGACTCCTCCGGGACCGCGCCGGGCACCAGCGCCGCCTCGCGGTCGCCTGAGAACAGCTGATCGCGCAGCCCCATGATCACGAGCTTCGGAGAAAGCAGCTTGCCCGTCAGGTTGGCTGGGCAGGCGTCCTGGCAGCGCCCGCACTCGGTGCAGGAGAACGTGTCGAGCACCTGCTTCCAGGTGAGGTCGGCGGCGGTCCCGGCACCGAAGCGCAGGTCATCCTCGCTCTGGCCCTCCTCGGGCTCGAAGCGCAGCGGCTCGAGCCGCCCGCGTCCGGCGGTGCGCCCGTACCAGACATTGATCGCGGCAGCGCCGATGTGCAGGTGCTTCGAGTAGGGCAGGTAGGCGAGGAACGAGAGGATCGTTCCGACGTGGATCCAGACGAACACGCGCTCGAGCACGCGCGTGCCACTGCCGTGCCCGAACAGGTGCGAGAGCAGGTGCGAGATCGGTGACCACCCGGCCGGCCACTCGTTGTAGCCGAGCGCGATCCGTGTGGCGTGCCACAGCAGCAAAGAGATCACGACCGTGGCGATCAGCGCCAGGATCAGGTACGCATCACCCGCGTGGCTGCCCTCAAAGCGCCGCGGGCGCACGACGCTGCGCACGTAGAACGCCGAGCAGACGCCGAGCAGCACGAGCACGCAGAAGACGTCGACCAGCAGCGCATACCAGCCCTGGTGGCCGAGCCACGGGAAGGTCTGGTGGCGGTCCACGATCGCGATCATCGCGATCACGATCGTGGGACCGAGCGCGAGGAAGCCCCAGAACACGAACGCGTGCATCAGCCCTGGGCCGAACCGCTGCAGCAGCTTGCGCTGGCCGAGCACGATCGTGACCTCGTTGCGCACGCGCACCGGCACGTCACCGCCGCGCTCGGTCGGGCGCGCCGATCGGACCAGCCGCGTCAGCCGCGCGACGCGCCGCGCGAACAGCGTGCCGCTGGCGCCGAGCGCAGCGGCCAGCGCCACGGTCTCAACGGGAGAGACTATGCGCCCCTCGCCTTCCTGATCTCGGCGGCGATCGCCGGCACCACCTCGTGCAGGTTGCCGATCACGCCGTAGTCGGCGTGCGCGAAGATCGACGCCTCGCCATCTTCGTTGATCGCCAGCAGCTTCTTGGCGCCCTTGCAGCCGGCCATGTGCTGAGTGGCCCCGCTGATCCCGCAGGCGATGTAGATATCGGGAGCGACCTTGGTACCGGTCTGGCCGACCTGATCGGTGTGCGGACGCCAGCCGGCGCTCGTCACGGCGCGCGAGCAGCCGACGGCGCCGCCCAGCAGGGCGGCGAGCTCCTCGATCATCGCGAAGCCCTCGGCCGAGCCGACACCCCGCCCGCCGGAGACGACAACCTTCGCATCCTCGAGGGAGATGCCGCCACTCGTCGCGCCGACCCGCTTGGTCGGCGCGACGGCCAGAGCGTGGTGGGAGGCCGTGACCAGCTCCGCGTCGACCTGCGCGCCGTCCGCCGCGACCGCGTGCGGCGCGACTGTGAGCAGCAGCGTCGCGCCGTGCAGCAGCGCCTGCTCGAGCAGGCTGCCGCCCCAGCGCATGCGCGTGACGGTCGGCGGCGAGCCGGCGGCAAACGCCGTCGTGTTGGCGGAGAGCGGCAGATCGAGAATCGCGGCGGCGTGGGCCAGCACCTCGTTGCCACGCTCGGTGCCGGCGGCGACGACTGCCTGCGGGGCGCGCGCGGCGACCTGATCGGCGAGCGTCTGGCCCCAGGCGGCCGGCGCGTAGTCACCGCTGATCGTGATCGCGCTGACATCCGGGTCGATGCCGCGGGCAAAGCTCAGCGCCTGCTGGGCGAGCTCGTCGCCCGGATCCTCGACGAACAGCAGCACGCCCATCACAGCACCCCCAGCTCGCCGAGAATGGCGACGACGGCGGGTGCCGCGTCGGCACCGGCGCCGAGCACCTGAACCTGCTTGCCCGAGTCCGGCGGCAGCACCAGCCTGACCATCTCGAGCTGCGCCGCCGGGCGCTGCGGGTTCGACGGCTCGAGCGGCTTGCGCTTGGCACGCAGACGTCCGGGTACCGACGGGTAGCGCGGCAGGTTGATGCCCTCCTTGACGGACACGACCGCGGGCAGCGGCAGCTCGTAGACGTCGCGGCCGCCGGCGACCTCCTGCTCGCAGACGGCACGGCCGCCCTCGAATGAGATCGCCTTGATGCCGGTGACCGACGGCATCCCCAGCGCATGCGCGACACGGATCGGAACCTGATAGTTGCCGGAGTCGGCGGACTCGTTGCCGAACAGGATCAGGTCGTAGGGCTGCTCATCCGCCCCGATCGCGGCGACGATCGCGGCGGCGGTGGCCTGCGGATCCCACTCCTCATCGCCCGAGACGAGGTGGATCGCACGGTCGGCGCCGATCGCCATCATGTCGCGCAGCTGCTCCTCGGCCGCGGCGGGGCCGAGCGTCAGCACCGTGACCGAGCCGCCCTCGCGCTCGACGATCTGCACCGCCTCCTCGACGCCGCACTCCTCGTGCGGGCTGACGGTGAAGCCGAGGTGCTTGGTCGAGAGCGAGCGCTCGTCGTCGGTGAGCGTGATCTTGCCGCCGGTCAGCGGTACCCGTTTCACACATACACATATGTGCATATGACCATGTCTCCTTGGGCTAGCTGCGGATGCGTGAGTTTTCGGGATCGAACAGGGCGGTCGTGTCGACCGAGCCGACCGTCACCGGGTAGCGCTCGCCCATGTACTGGACGAGCAGCTGCTCGCCGAGCTTGGCGTGCTCAGGCGGCAGGTAGGTCATCAGGATGTACTTCCCGAGCGACGGCCCCGAGCCCGCGCTGGTCACGTACGAGCGCCGGCCCTTGCTGTCGCTGATCGGCTTGCCGTCGAGCGTCAGCATCGGCTCCTTGCCGAGCATGTAGCGCTTGACGCCCGCCGCCGAGGTGTGGTCATCGACGGTCAGGGTGCAGATCGTCGCCGCCGGCTGCTCTTCGCGGTGGGCGACGTGGGCCGCCTTGCCGATGAAGTCCTGGTCCTTGACCTTGCCCCAGGCCATGCCGGCCTCGACGACGTTGTACTCGCCGTCGAGCTCGGCGCCATAGGCGCGGTAGCCCTTCTCGAGCCGGCCCGTCGTGCCGTAGACGCCGCTGCCCGCGGCGATCATGCCGTGCGCTGCGCCGGCCTCGACGAGCAGGTCCCAGAGTCGGGCGCCCTGTTCGATCGGCACGTAGAGCTCCCAGCCGAGGTCACCGACGTAGGAGATGCGCGAGGCGAGCACCTCGACGGGGCCCACCTCGAGGTTGCGCCACTGAGCGAACGGGAAGCCCGCGTGCGACAGGTCGCCGCGCGCCACCGAGGAGAGAATGTCCCGCGCCCGCGGACCCCACAGGCCGAGGGTCGTCCACGCGCTGGTCTGGTCGTGCACCTGAGCCGATCCGTCCT
>DATASU010000170.1:0-7304 GCA_036269095.1 Solirubrobacteraceae bacterium | reverse complement strand
GTCTAGCATCGAGCGTGGCCGGCCCGGGGGCGGGTTGCTGGATCGAAAATCGCTCACGCGGCCTCCGGTAGAGGTTCGAGAATGACCTTGTGGCCGAGTCGTTCGAGTTGATGGATGAGCCGGTTGCGGTAGCGGTCGGCGTGCTCGGCTTGGCGGCGGATGAAGTAGTCATCGCCGAGGTCTTGGTAGGGGACGTTCTGGGAGAGCATGTGCCAAGCGGCGACGAGGATCGAGTGGCCGACCGCGATCGTCGCCTTTTGGTGGCCGCGACGACCACGCAGCCGCTGGTATTGCGCGGACAGGTACGTGTCTTTGGTGCGGCTGGCGGCCTTGGCGGACTCGGTCAGCCCGCCGCGCAGCCATTTCGAGCCGTGGCGGGTCTTGCCAGACTTGCGCTTGCCCGCGGACTCGTTCTGGCCGGGGCACACTCCGGCCCACGAGGCGAGATGCCCGGCGGTCGGGAAGCGGGTCATGTCGGTGCCGATCTCGGAGATCAAGAGCTCGGCGGTGCGCTTATCGACCCCGGGGATCGTGTCCAGCAGCGCCACCTTCTCCGCGAAAGGGGCGATCACCACGTCCACCTCGGCCGACAGCGTCGCGATCGATTCATCGAGGAAGTCAACGTGGGCGAGGATCTGGGAGACGATCAGCGCATGGTTGGCGGTGAACCGGCCAGCTAGCGCCTCCCGCAGCGCGGGGATCTTGGAACGCAGCCGGCCCTTGGCCAGCTCGGCCAGCAGCTCGGGATCGTGGGTGCCAGAGATCAACGCTTCGAGCATCCGACGACCGGACACGCCGAGCACCTTGGACGCGACCGAGGAGAGCTTGATCCCGGCGTCCTGGAGCGTCTTCTCCAGCCGCTGCACCTCGCGTGTGCGCTCCTCGATCTGCGTCTTGCGATAGCGAACGAGATCGCGCAACTCGCGGATCTCACGAGGCGGCACGAAGCTCGCGCGCACCAGCCCGTGCTCCACCAGCTGACAGATCCACTCCGCGTCCTTGACATCGGTCTTGCGGCCGGGGACGTTGCGCAGGTGCTGAGCGTTGAGCAGCCAGCACTCCATGTGATCCTCGAGCAGGTAGTAGATCGGCCGCCAATAGACGCCCGTCGATTCCATCCCGACAAGCGTCACGCCGTAGCTGCGCAACCAGTCCAGCAACGCCAACAACGCCGCGGTGGTGGTCTGAAAGCTCCGCGTCTCCTGACGGCGACCGCCACCCGCGTCCGGGACGCGGACGCACGCGACGATCACGTCCTTATGGATGTCGAGCCCCGCGCACCGCTCGAACAACTTCTCCATCGTGATGCTCCCTCCGGTTGAACGACTGGATCGGCCGTCCCGGGGGAGCCTCCTGCATGAGAGTCTGGATCTCGTGCTCGCAACAACAGTTCGCGGTGCCTGAAGCTCCCGGGTCACACTCATAGACGGGCTCGCCGCACCAAGCAACGTCGACCTCGACCGAGCGACCGCCACCATTTTCATACCGTTCACGGTGGCCCGCCAGGGCCAAGATCACTCATAGGACAGTCGCGGGTTCCCCGCGCGTGCCGGGCCGCCACCGACCCAGCCGACGGGGGATGTCGCTGGTGTCGTGCCTCGGTTCACTCGATCTGGGTGATCGCCCAGACGAATCCGGCGAGCTCGCGGGCGGCCGCGACCGCGATGATCGTGCGCCGCTTCCCACGGGCTTCGAGGCGTGTCCAGGTGCGGTGCAGCCGCTTCTGCGCCGTCCACGCGACCGCGATCGCTTCCTGGGGCTGATCGGCCTGGCGCTCGGTGAGCGCTTTGCCGAGGTTCGGCCGCGGGCGGTAGTGCCACGCTGCTTCGACCAGCAGCCGGCGGGCGTGGGCGGATCCGGTCTTGGTGATCGACCCAAGGCGGCGCTGTTGCCCGGTCGTCGACTCGCACGGCACGAGGCCGACATAGCTCATCAACTGCTCCGCTCTGGCGAACCGAGCGAAGTCGCCGACCTCCGCGCACAGCCCGACCGCGGTCAGCGTGTCGATGCCGCGCAGGCACCGCAGCACGCCGACTTGTGAGCGCCACGGCGAGTTCGGGACCATCGACACGATCTGTCGCTCGAGTCCGTCACGACGATGCGTGAGCGCGTCAATCGCGCCCCGGGCGTCTAACAACGTCGCCTGCGCCGCCGGCCACTCCAGCACGATCTCGTTCAGCCACTGCCGGTGCCGGTCAGTCCACGCTTCCCCGTCATCGAACCGAATCCCGTGCCTGAGCAGCATCTTCGAGAGCCGGTGCCGGCAGCGCATCAGATCGACCCGCACCTGCTCGCGGGCCCGGACCATGTCACGCAGCGCTTCCTCCTCTGGCCCCGGGACCCTGACCGCGTGAAGCTTCCCCGCGAGCAGCAACCGAACCAACAGCTCCGCGTCCCGGCGATCGGTCTTCACCCGATCCCCCGACGCGCGCGGGATCTTCGACGGGGCCGCCACGACACACTCCACGCGCCGCTTGACCATCTCGCGCGCGAGCCCATACCCCGTCGGACCGGCCTCATACGCGACCCTGACCGGCCTCGGCAACGCCGCACAGAAGCCGGCCGTCCGGCCGATATCCGCGGTCATCGCGAAGAACTGCAACTCGCCCGTCTCAGCATCCAGCACCGCCGCGACGACCTTCGTCGCGTGCACGTCCAAGCCGACGAGACTCTTAGCCTTCGCCATGGCTGGTTCCTCCTATGCGGTTGTGGGCCGCCGCGCGGTAGCCGCCGCGCGGCATGAACGTCACCCCACCAACAGCGTGGGGGAACCGGCCCCTTCTACACCTCAGGCCGGACGAACTGTCAATCCATATTGTCTAGCGATCAGCGGCAGCTACGAGGCTACGGCTGCGACGTCGCGCGTGGTCGTATCCGGACTGCGTGACGGCCAGCGCTTAGCGCGGGCCATTCCGCTCACATCAGCCGCGTCGCTTCCGCGTTCAGGAACCAGCAGCACTCCGCTGGCTGCCCTACCGAGATCGCGGCGCAGCCGTTTCGGCCCGGAGCAGCCGCCTCGGCTGACTGACAAAGACGGTGACGTGGCCGCTCTCGGACAGGACCGGCAACGAGATCTACGGCCGCCCACGCGACTGCTCTCCGTCTCGAGCGCTAACCCGGCGCCGTCGACGGCCCACGCGCGGTCGGTCGCCGAAGCAGTCGCGCCGGACGCGCGTGTCCGGAGGGCAAATGCGATCGTCCGGCTTCTGAGGGACGACTCGACCGTCGACACGACGTACGGCGGACCCGGCTATTAGGTGATGATCGCGATATCCGCAGCCTCTGCGAACTCGTAAACAAGGTCGCCACCGGGACGAAGCGAAAGAGATTCGGCGACACGTACGACGGCGAGCTCGGTCTCGGCGACGCGAGATCCAAACAGCATGATCGCGACGGAGTCGTTGTGCTGTCTCGACCGCCAGCAAAGGCCGTCGGGGGCAGCCGCGGCGTCGTAGAGGGCCACCGACCAGGGGACCGTGTCAGCGTACCCCGACGCATCGCATTCGATCAGCTCCCCGTGGGTGACTTGAACACGACGAAGCCCGGTCCCATGAAGCGAGACGAGCCTGAGGTCGCGCGTCGGTGCGACTTCGCTCCAAACCCATAGGTCGATCTCGCTCCGGAGGATCCGCCGATTCGGGCCGCGGACAGGAACTTCGTGAAAGACAGTCTCTGAGACCGTTCCAGGGAAGTCATCTGCTCCGTAGATGGTCGGAACGATCGCACCGCGGTCGACGAGCGGGCGAAAGCGAGCGAGATGGGTCGTCTCGCTGAATTGCCGTTCGTGGTACTTCGGCCCATGACATCGAACGATCGTTCGGCCGGCTTCCCAGGGTTCGATCTGCGGATCAATGTCCGCTGGGGGGCGAGGAATCACCGGCAGCTAGCCGACGGGCTCGCGTAGAGCGTCTTTGGCAGCCGCGACGACAGCGTCGCGGTCGTCATCGAGAAGGTCGACGGGACGGCGCCCTCCGAGCCATCCGTTGGCGCTCGTGAACCAAAGCACCTGTTGCCACGACGTTATGTCCGGTGAGCTGAGGTACCGGAGGACTTGGGCTATCTCGGGCCGTGGCTTCCCAGAGTTGTCGAATTGGAAGCCGGGGTAGTACACGGTGCCGTGATGCTCGACAGCCAGCAAACGGCCCTCTCGTCGCCAGCGTCCCGCAAGCGCTGAAGTGTTCTTCGCTTCAGACCCGGCCAAGTCGGCGACCTCCGCAGCCGTGAGCGCTCCGAACTCTTGGAGCATGGCGGCGCGGGCCTCGGCATTCCGTCGGGCCTGAAGGACGACCGGGGGCGTCGGGATGACGACGTCGGGCGTCATAGCCTCGGCCAACTCGTCGACCTCCTCAGCGGCTCTGGCCGTGCCGCGGTAGACGACTGCAATATCGATGTCCCGATGAGGGGCGACGGTCGTGGTGGCGGCGTAGCTCCCGGGCATGACTAGAAGGACATTGACCTTTGGCCGAGGGCCCACGTCCTCGTGGGCCGTGCGCCAGGTCAGTGGATCGAGAGTCGCGTCAAGCACATGCTCGATGAGGAGTCGTCGCGAGTTGCCGGATTTCTTGGTCCAGGACTTCAGCAGGCGCACTAGCGGCGCATATCCCTTCGGCGTGTTCTCGGCCTCGCCAAGCGAGATCGCAAGATCAACGTCAAGTGCCTCGCTGAGACGGAACTTGAGGCCTTTGGCGTCGGGGCGGCCGGTGCCGAGTGCGTCGATTGCGCTCGGTGCTCCCTCCGCTGCGATGGCAGCCGAGACCGCCTTGAAGAAGACCTCTATGTAGAACGACGAGAACTCCGCGGCATCGTCGGGGCTATGCCGGTCCGAAACGCCCCTCAAACCGAGCGCGTGCATCACGAGAACGTCGGGCTTACCCGATCGTCTCCGGCCCGCGGAGCTGAACTCGAGTTGGATACGAGGTCGGCCGAACGCGTGATGCTCACGCGCCGCACCAGCTGAAGTAAGGCGTGAGCGTGAGTGTTCAATACTCATTTGTCTCATATCCTAGCGCAGCCCGGTGGAGGTCCAGATCACACGAAGGAGGGACGGAAGGACGCCACGCCGTCGGTTGGGGGTGATCAGGTCGCGGCTTGGTCGGCGCGGGTCGGTGGTCCGTTGACGGGCGGGTCGGGTGCGAGCGCAACGTTCTGGCGGGTGGGTGCACACAGGGTGTGTTCGTTCGATTTCCACTAGAGGAGGTTGTCTCGATGTACAGCTCACTTGTTCGGTTCATGCGACGCGGTCCGCTCTCCCCGGCGGTACACGGAACGCTTGACTATCTGCTTGCCGCGACGCTGATCGCGGCGCCGCTGGTGCTGCATTTCGATGATGAGACGGCGAAGGTGTTCGTACTCGTGGTCGGCGGCGCCGCGAGCCTGCTTGCGGTCGGGACGGCGTGGTCGCGGGGGATCGTGCGGGTGGTCCCGCCGATCGTGCATGGGCTGGCGGATGTCGGCGCGACGGTCGCGCTGATCGTCGCACCGTTTGTGCTCGGCTACAGCTCGCACACGCTCGCAATGGTGTTCTGTGTGGCGGCCGGTGCGGGCGGTCTGGGGGCGACGTTGATGACACGGTTCGTGTCCGATCTCGGGCCGATGGCGCCGGTCTTCGGTCTCGGGCATCCGGCTCGCTGAGCCCGCCGTCCCGGTCCGGGAGGCGCGTGAGCGCGCCTCCCGGTACGGTTCGAGGCGATCAGCTCCCCTGATGAGCTGTTATCTGATGAGCGAGGCGATCGCGAGCGGGACCACCGGCGTTGACCGCGAGCTGGCGGACCGGCTGGCGGGTGGTGACGAGGGCGCGTTTCGCGAGTTGGTGCGGAAGCATGACGCGGGGCTTCGGCGGATGGCGCGCATGTACGTCGCTGACGCTGTCGCCGATGATGTCGTGCAGGACACGTGGATCACCGTGATCCGCGGGATCGACCGGTTTGAGGGTCGCTCGACGCTGAAGACGTGGATCTACGGGATCCTTGTCAACATCGCGCGCCGGCGCGCCGAGCGCGAAGGGCGGACGGTGCCGTTCGCTGCCGCCGGCAGTGCGAGCGGGGCATGGGGCGGCAGCGTTGATCTGGAGCGCCTGCATCATCCCGACCTCGGCCTCGGCTATTGGCCGGCGGCGCCGACGTGGGCGCGCGACCCGGCCCGCGCCGCTGTGGACAACGAGACCCGCGCGGTCGTGCTCCGCGCGCTCAGCGCGTTGGTGCCGTCCCAGCGTGAGGTGATGGTGCTCCGCGATATCGAGGGCTGGTCCGGGCCCGAGGTCTGCGAGGTGCTCGGCATCTCCGATGTCAACCAACGCACCCTGCTACACCGTGCGCGTGTGACCGTCCGCGCCGTGCTCGAGGAGTACTTCAATGACTGACGATGTCGACGCCACACGCCGGCGCTTGGCGATCAGCTGCGCCGACGCGCTGGAGCTGATGACCGACCACCTCGAGGGCGCGCTCTCCCAGGCCGACGCCGCACGCATGCACGCCCATCTCGCCAGCTGTGAGCCATGCACGGTCTACCTCGACCAACTCCGAGCGACGATCAGGATCGTCGCCGAGACGGGCCCAGCGACAACGCTGTCGCTCGACCCACAGCGCGTCGACTCGCTCGTCGATCTGTTCCGATCAGAACAGCACGACTAACCGGACGAGACGTACTTCGGATTGGATGCAACGCGACCGTCTGATCCTGCACTCACCTCCCAGCGACACATCAATCGACAGGATTACTCGACGCCCGGAGGTGCCGGATGAAGGCGATTGTGGTCACGGACGCGGCTGCAGGAACGGCCGGGATGACGCTGGTGGAGCGGCCCGAGCCGCCGGCAGCGATCAACGACGTCATCGTTCAGGTTCATGCGTCGGGATTCGTCCCGACTGAGATGGCGTGGCCCTCGACGTGGACCGATCGCCGCGACCGTGACCGAACACCATCGATCCCTGGGCATGAGCTGGCCGGAGTGGTCAGCGCCCTCGGGTACGGCACGACGGGGGTGTCGGTGGGACAGCGGGTGCTCGGCCTCGCGGACTGGCATCGCGACGGCACCCTGGCGGAATATGTGGCGATCGAGGCACGCAACCTCGCGCCGCTGCCGGGCGACGTCGACTTCCCCGTGGGCGCGAGCCTGCCAATCTCGGGCCTGACCGCGTGGCAGGGACTGTTCGACCACGGCCACCTTCAGGCGGGGCAGAGCGTCCTCGCGCACGGCGCGGCCGGCTCAGTCGGGACGATGGTGACGCAGCTCGCGCGTGAGGCCGGCGCCTACGTCATCGGCACCGGGCGCGCCGCCGACCGCCACAAGGCGCTCGACTTCGGCG
>DATASU010000169.1:0-8829 GCA_036269095.1 Solirubrobacteraceae bacterium | reverse complement strand
GTCACGGCAACAGTTGCCGTCGAAGCGGTGCGGGTGCCTGCTCCCGCCCGCTGGTGCGACCCGGGGCGCGGTCCTGGGAGCCGGCGCTGAGGCTTAGACCCCTGGGATCACCTCAGCTAGCCCGCCAGCTCCCGATACGACGTGGTACGACGGTGGTGAGAGCGCTAGCGGCCGGTCGAGCGGTGGTTGGCGCCGCGAGTGAAGCCGGCCGCGCCCTTGCGGACGTTGAGCCCATTGCGCCCGTTGCCACGCACAGCCGGCTGCGTGCGGCGGATCAGTGACCGCAACGCCGGGTCGTCTGCGCCTTCGCCCTCGCGCACGGTCAACGTCTCCGGGTGGACGGTGCGGAATCCCGGGCCACGGCCGGGGGCGACGACGGCAACAACGACCTTCAAGCGGCTCGGCGTGTCGAACACGATTCCGTCAAGCGCGGGGCCGCCATCGGTGATGCGCACGAGCTCACCTATGGCGGGGGTTTCCACAGCTCGAGCTTATCGCTCCGGCGCAGCGTTGCCGCCAATTGCAGGGGGATCGGGAGCCTCGCGATCGCGATGGGAGGCCGAAAGGCGAGTACTGTGGGCTGATCGACGCTCCGCGACAGAGGCCGCGGCTAACCGCACGGGACCTGGCAAGGGCTGTGGACGGTGGTCACCAGGTCACAGCAGCGCTTCGGCATCTCGACGTTCACCCGTCCGATCCCGACGCCCAACGGGTGGCCGACGCGCTCGCGCGGTTCCTGGTCGCACGCTGCGATTCGCATCACGCCGGCTGGCGCGTCGTTCGTCAGGTGATCGTCGACTCCGCCGCCACCGCGCCGTGGGAGAAGTGCGCGCGCCGCGCCGTACCGCTTGTCGCCGGGGATCTGATCGCGCTCGCCGGTACCACGGGGCGGACGCGGCTGCCTCAGGCTCAGCACATCGCCGCGCAGCGCCGGGCCGAGCAGATTGCAGCGCATGTGGATCAGCCCGCGGTGCTTTCGGGCTTGGGTCTGAGACATCCGGCGACCAGCCCGGACCGTTGGCGCGAAGCGCTCGGCTCGGCGGTCCGCGCCCGATCGCGTGAGCAGGTCGCACGCTCGGTCGATCGGTCGCTGCAGGACGATTGACGTCGGCGCAGCGGCTGCTGCCGCGACCGCGTGAATTGCGTAAAGGCCCCGTCAGCCGGAGCGAGTCGGCAGGTTTGGCGCCCGCGGACCGGGGCTAATACCTAGAGAGAGGGCCCCGCGCGAGCGGGCCCTTTCGACAACCACCTCACAAGCGGGACGGCGATGCTGTCAGCCATTGTCACGCGAGGGGGGCGGGGGCGATTGCCACGCGCTGAGCGCTGTGACACACCTCGGGGACGCCGTGCAGAGCTGTACCAGCGGGCCGGCGCTGGCCAACCGAAGAAGAGCGGGCCGGCGGTCGCGACCGAGCGACGCCGTGATCTGCAGGGCGTGCGTGCGCTGGCGGTGCTGCTGGTCGCGCTGAATCACGCGAACGTACCGTTCCTGCCCGGCGGGTACATCGGCGTCGACGTCTTCTTCGTGCTCTCGGGCTACTTCATCACCGGGCTGCTGCTGCGTGAGGGCCTCGGCCGTGACGGTGAGACGGCAAGCGGCCAGATCTCGATCACGAAGTTCTACGCGCGCCGTGCGCGACGGATCCTGCCGGCCGCCACGCTGACGCTGGCGGTCACAGCGATCGCGATCTTCGTCGTCTACGACCTGCTGCAGGCGAACTTCCTCGGCACCAAGCCGGCGCTGCTCGACGAGCTCGCCGCGGCGCTGTTCTACGCCAACGTGCACTTCGCCGCCGGCGCGACCAACTACTTCGCCAACGCATCGATGACGATGCCATCGCCGGTACAGCACTTCTGGTCGCTGTCGGTCGAGGAGCAGTTCTACCTCGTCTGGCCGTCGCTGCTGGCGGCCACGTTCTTCATCTGCCGCCGCCGCGGCGGCTTCGACCGGCGCCGCGCGGTGCGCCTGGCGGCGCTCGTGATCACGGCCGTATGCGCGGGCTCGCTTGCCTGGTCGATCCACGACACCGCGGCGAGTCCGCAGAGCGCCTACTTCTCGACGTTCGCACGTACCTGGGAGCTCGGCCTCGGCGCCGGTATGGCACTGCTCGCGCCCGCTGGCGCGAGACTGCCGAAGCTGGTCAGGATCCCGCTCGGCTGGGCCGGGCTGGGGATGGTGCTCGTCGCGGCGGTCACGTTCTCGAGCCGCACGAGCTTCCCCGGCTACGCGGCGCTCCTGCCCGTCGGTGGCTCGGCGCTGATGGTGCTCGCGGGTCTGCGCTCGACGCGCATCGGTGTCGATCGGCTGCTCGCGCTGCGGCCGCTGGCCTACGTCGGCGACCGCTCATACACCTTCTACCTATGGCACTACCCGACGCTGATCATCAGCTGGCAGGCCGCCGGGCACGTGTTGCCGGTCGCGGACAACGTGGCCCTGCTGGCCGGCGCCTTCGCGCTCTCGGCGACGACCTTCCACTTCTACGAGAACCCGCTGCGCGTGGCGCGCTGGCTGCGCGGCTGGCGCACCGCGGCGATGATCCCGCTCTCGATCGGCACGTCGGTGGCGGCGATCATGGCCCCGGCGGTGATCGTCGAGGGGACGCTCGCCGCGCAGGCGCAGGCGGCCCAGAACGTCAACCTGCCCGCGCTGACTCCGGCCGCGGGCCAACCCGATCCGATCAATCTGCTGGCGTCCAGGCCGATCCCGGCGGTGGCCAGGGCGGTCGCAGCGGTGCGTGCGCACGCACCGTTGCCCAAGGTCCTGGTTCCCGACGGCTCGACGCTCGCGCAAGAGAACACCTCGATCACCTACGACACGCCGGCGGGCTGCCAGCCGTCGTTCGGCCCAGGCATCACGAGCAGCATCTGCAAGCTCGGCGACAGCTCTTCCAATCGTGTCGTCGCGGTGTTCGGCGACTCGCATGCCGGCATGTGGGTCCCGGCACTGTTGCCGATCGCCGAGGCGCAGCATTTCGCGGTGGTCGTGCTCGACAAGCCCGGCTGCTACGTCAACCGGATCCACAGCAACCTCTCAGGCTGGCCCTGCGCAAGCTGGTATCGCTGGGCACTGCGGCAGGACCGCAAGCTGCATCCGACGGTGACGCTCGTCGACTTCAAGCTGAGCGGTGGTGACATCGAGAACCACACGACATCGACCGTCGCCTATCTGCGCACCGTGCTCAACCAGGTGCACAACGGCGTCTGGCTCGAGGACGCGCCCGGCCAGCTCAAGCAGACGGCAAGCTGCATCACCGCGGCGGGCGCGACCCAGAGCAGCTGCGCGACACCGGTGACCAGGGCCTACGCCGCGCTGATGCAGGACATCGCGACGATGCTCGGCCACACCAACCACCCGTCGATCCCGACGCTGCAGTGGTTCTGTGCCGATGGCGTCTGCCCGAGCGTGATCAACCACACGCTCACGACTCACGACGGCGATCATCTGACGATGGAGTGGAGCGCCGACCTCGCGCCGCTGCTGGGTCCGGAGATGCGCCGCGTGCTCGCGCACACCCCCTAGGTGGGCGGGACACCCGGGCCGAGGCGGCGGCCCCCGCGCGCGACCCAGGCGTCAATCAGGACGCGCGCGATCGAGACCCGGCCGGGCAGTGCCAGCTCGGCCACAGCTCCACCGGCCACACCCAGACCATCGGAGGAGCGGGCGGCCGCGCGGATCTGCTCGAGGCTGAACCAGCGCACCTCGACCATCTCACCCGGCTGCGGGGTCGGGGCGGCTTGCCCCTCCCCGCGTTCGGCGCTGGCCTCGTAGCCGAGCATCAGCGACGCCGGAAAGGGCCACGGCTGCGAGCTGATGTAGCGCGGCGAGTGTGCGACGACGCCGGACTCCTCCAGCACCTCGCGCGCGACGGCTTCCTCGGGCGTCTCGCCCGGAGCGACGTAGCCCGCGAGGATCGAGAACCGGCCCTCGGACCAGCCGATGCGCCGTCCCAGCAGGACATTGCCGGCACCGTCGTCGACGAGCATGATCACCACCGGGTCGGTGCGCGGAAAGTGCGTCTGCTTGCAGGTCGGGCAGCGGCGGGATAGCCCAGCCTCGGCGACGCGGGTCTGTGCGCCGCAGTTGGAGCAGAACCGGTGACGACGATGCCAATTGAGCAGCGCCACCAGGTAGGCGGCCAGGCCACCCTCTTCCTGGCCGAGCAGCATCCCGGCCTCACGCAGGGTCACGAGCCGCCCCGCGCCGGTCTCCGCGAGTTGGCTGGCGGCCTCGGGATCGTCGAGGTCGGCCGCGAACAGCGGCTCGCCGTTCTCGAGCCCGAGCAGGATCGGCTGGTAGGGATTGACGTTGCCGCGAAGCGGCCGGCGCAGAAGGCGCGGCTGGCCGTCGGCGATCAGGACGCTGTCGGCGCTCGCGCCGAGCACCGCTGCGCGGGGGTGTTCGAGCAGCCGGCCGACCTCGGTGCGGTCGGCGCGCAGTTCGCTCGCGCGATCAATCGTCGTGCCGGTGAAGGGCGGCGTCAGTGAGGCTGATCGTGTGGTGTTTGGCGTGGCCATCGGAGCTGCTGTGGACTGTAGCCACAGGCGCTTTTCCGTCCTTCAGGTAGCGTTCGGGCTCGGCTTCGAACGTCTCCCGGCAGCCGCTGCAGCAGAAGTAGAACGTGTGACCACCGTGCTCGGCCCGCTGCGCCTGAGCACGGTCGACGGCCATCCCGCAGACCGGGTCGACAGCGCCACGCCGCAGGGTCAGCGCGAACAGACTCGCGAACAGCGCCAGTCCGATGGCGTTGAGCACCAGCTTGTAGTCGGCGTGGACGCCGGTGAAGATGTCGCTGTGGCTCGGGCGCGTGCCGCCGGGGATCAGTCCGAGGCCACCGAACAGCAGTTGCACGAGCAGCGCCGCGGCCACCATCGTCACCAGCAGCAACGCGACGATCCGGGTTGTGAACACGCGGCCGTAGTACTTGCGGTAGATCGCGACGATCGGCAGGATCACGAGGTCGGCGAAGATGAACGCGAGCACGCCGGCGAAGCTGATGCCACCGCTCCAGAGCACGGCGGCGAGCGGGATGTTGCCGACCGAGCAGACGAACGTCAGGATTGCGACGACTGGCCCGATGAGCGCGCCCCACAGCGTCCGCACGACCGCCGGTGAGCTGCTCAAGAAGATCGTGTGGAAGGCGTGCTGGTCGATCTGCGCGAGATAGCCCGAGATCAACAGCCCGACGCCGATCTCGCGGTAGAGCATCTGCCAGTCGCCGCGGAAGTTGTGGGCCACGTCTGACCAGGCGGCGGCGCTGCGCAGGCGCTCACGCAGCGTCAGCGACTGTCCGGCCATGTGATGCTGGTGTCCGGTCTGGGCGGCCTGCGCGTGCTCGCGCGCAGCGACCTCGACCCGCGCCGGGACGAAACGGCGCAGCAGCAGCGCCATCAGCACGATCATCACGATCCCGCCGACGTACTCGGCAAGCGTGAACTGCCAGCCGATCAGCACCCACAGCACGAACCCGAGCTCCCACACCAGATTCGTCGATGCCAGCTGGAAGGCCAACGCGGAGCTTGCCGATGCGCCCTTCTGGAACAGGCTCTTGGCGATCGCGGTCGCGGCGTAGGAGCAGGACGAGGAGGCGGCGCCCAGGGCGGTGGCCCTGGCCAGCGGGCCAGGGCCATCAGAGCCAAGGCTCGACTCGATCTGCTCGCGCGGGATCCAGGCCTGCACGACGGCGGAGACGAAGAAGCCGAGCGCCAGCGCCCACCACACCTGCCAGCCCATCAGCAGTGCGTCGCGGAGGCCGTGCCAGAGGACGTGGAGGACGCTCGTCATCGCTATCAGAGAGTTTCGCAGCTGCCGAATCCTCGGAAAGTTGCAGCTAGCTGTCTATATGTTGCAACGAATAGTCGTCTTCGGTACGTTGGACTTGTGGACGACAACAGGCCCTTGGTCGAGGCCCGGGGCCTCGCGAAGACGTATCCCGCGCGCAACGGAACGCCGCCGTTCCGCGCCGTCGACGGCATCGATTTCGAGTTCGGCCGCGGGGAGGCGTTCGGCTTCCTCGGCCCCAACGGCGCCGGCAAGTCCTCGACGATGCGGATGCTGGCGGCGATCTCCCCGGTCACCGATGGCACGCTGCGTGTGCTCGGCATGGATCCCGCGAGTCAGGGCCCGGAGATCCGCTCGCGCATCGGCGTCGTGCCACAGGACGACTGTCTCGACCGCGAGCTCACCGTGCGCGAGAACATCTATGTGTACGGACGCTACTTCGGTCTGCCAAAGGCGGTGATCCGTGAGCGGCTCGAGCGGCTGCTGCAGTTCGCGCAGCTCGAGGACAAGGCCGATGCCCAGGTCGAGATGCTCTCCGGGGGGATGCGGCGGCGCCTGACGATCGCACGCTCGCTGATCAACGAGCCCGAGATCCTGTTGCTCGACGAGCCGACGACAGGACTCGACCCGCAGGCACGGCACGTGCTCTGGGATCGGCTCTACCGGCTGAAGGCTGACGGTGTCACGCTGATCATCACCACTCATTACATGGACGAGGCCGAGCAGCTCTGCGACCGACTCGCGGTGATGGACGGGGGACGGATCGTGGCCGAGGGCTCGCCGCGGGAGCTGATCGAGTCGCACGTCACGCGCGAGGTGCTCGAGTTGCGCTTCGCCCCGGATGGTCATGCCGCGGTTGCCGAGCGCCTGCGTGATGCCGGCATCGGCGAGCGGATCGATGTGCTGCCCGATCGTGTGCTGGTCTACGCCGCCGACGGCGAGGCGGCGCTCGCTTCCGCACACGGATTGTCACTGGAGCCGATCACCGCACTGGTTCGTCGCTCGTCACTCGAGGATGTGTTCCTGAAGCTGACCGGCCGCTCGCTGATCGACTGACATGCCGCGCGCTCTGCACGTGTTCGGCTACTGCCTGCGGCTCTACCGGCGGACCTGGAAGGGAACTTTTGTGATCAGCGTCGTCAACCCGCTGCTGTTCCTGCTCGGTGTCGGCGTCGGGATCGGCCACCTTGTCAGCCACGGACACCCGGCGACGCTCGGGGGTGTCTCCTACACGGACTTCTTCGCGCCGGGATTGCTCGCAGCGTCGGCGATGCAGACCGCCTTCGTCGAGGCCGGCGGGCGGGTGACGGTTTCCGCCAGCCCGTCCGGTGCCTACCGGACTGCGACGACAACCCCGCTCGACCCCGAGGACATCCTGCTCGGGCACATGCTGTTCGTGGCTTTCCGGGTGTTGACCTCGACGGCTGCCTTCATCGCCGTGATGGAGCTGTTCGGAACGATCTCCGGCTGGTGGGTCGTAGCCGTCTGGCCGGCCGCGGTGTTGAGCGGGCTGGCGTTTGCGGTGCCGCTGGCCGCCTGGACGGTGACGCTGCGCACCTACCCCCAGGTCAACTCGTTCTTCCGCTTTCTGTTCATGCCGATGTACATGTTCTCGGGCACCTTCTTTGCGCTCGGCGAGCTCCCACACTTCGTGCGGCTGCTGGTCTCGGTGCTGCCGCTGACCCAAGCCGTCGAGCTCTGCCGGGGACTCAGCCTCGGACACCCATCGGCCGGCGGCGTCGCGGCACACGGCAGCTATCTGGCGCTGCTGCTGCTCGGCGGCGCGCTGGTCGCACGGGTGACCTATAGAAGGAGGCTGCACGCATGATCGCCCGCGGCTGGACGCTGCGACGCACCGGCAGTCTCGTCGAGCGCAACGCCCTGATCTACCGGCGCTCACTGACGCCGGTGCTGTCGAGCATCCTCGAGCCGGTCCTGTACCTGCTCTCGATCGGCTTCGGTGTCGGAGCGCTCGTCGGCAAGGTCTACGGGATCGACGTGCGCTACGTCGATTACGTGGCTCCGGGGATCCTCGCGACCACCGCGATGAACGCGGCCTTCAACCAGACGAGCTTCGCGATCTTCATGCGGATCAAGAACGACCGCGCCTATGACGCGATCGTGCCGACCCCACTGTCGATCGCCGACATCACGCTCGGTGAGGTCGCGAGCGCGGTGTTGAGCGGTGTGTTCGCGTCATGCGGCTTCGTGCTCGTGATGCTGGTGCTCGGGCTGGTCGTGTCTCCGGCGATCCTGATCGCGATTCCCTGCTCGCTGCTGGTCGGCTACGGGTTCGCGAGCGCCGGGATAGCGGTGATGACCTTCCTGCGGGACTTCCCCGACTTCCAGCTGGTCCAGCTGGTGATGCTGCCGATGTTCCTGTTTGCGACGACCTTCTACCCGCTGAGCGTCTACCCGAGCTGGGTACGGCCGCTGATCGAGGTGCTGCCGCTCTATCAGAGCATCCAGCTGCTGCGCGATCCGGCACTCGGAACCTTCCATTGGGGGATGCTGGTGGCGGCGCTCTACCTGCTCGTGTTCGGCTCGGTCGCGCTGGCGGTGGCAACGCGGCGACTGGGCCGCAAGCTGTTGCTGTAATTCCTCGCAAGCGCTTGCAAGATCTGACATAGAATTGCGGCGTGGCTCGCAAGCTTGCCGACGTCGCAAAACAGGCCGGGGTCAGCGAGGCCACGGTCAGTCGCGTACTCAACGGACGCCCGGGGATCTCCGAGTCGACGCGCGCGGCGGTGCTGACCGCGCTCGATGTGATCGGTTACGAGCGTCCGACGCATCTGCGCGTGCGCCGCGCACGCATGGTCGGGCTGATCGTGCCCGAGCTGCAGAACCCGGTGTTCCCGGCGCTCGCCGAGGTGGTCGCGGGCGCGCTCGCCCAGCGTGGCTTCAACGCTGTGCTCTGCACGCGCACCGGCAGCATGTCCGAGGCCGAGTACGTGGAGATGCTGCTCGAGCGCCAGGTCTCGGGGATGATCTTCGCCGGCGGCCAGTACGCAGAGGCCGATGCGCCGCACGAGCATTACGAGCGGCTGCTG
>DATASU010000168.1:0-6780 GCA_036269095.1 Solirubrobacteraceae bacterium | reverse complement strand
ACCTCGCGTGGCGTGATGACCGGCCATGATGCGCGCCAGCTCGGAATCGGCGGGGAGGTAGTGGCCAAGGTCTGGTAGACCTGAGGACCAAGTAGCAATGTCGAGAATTGGTAGACAACCCATCCCCGTGCCCAGCGGCGTATCCGTCACGATCGAGCCCGAGCTCGTCACCGTGAAGGGCCCCAACGGCGAGCTTTCGGAGCGCATCTCGCGCGACATCACCGTCAAGCAGACCGCAGGCGAGAGCGGCGACCAGCTGGTCGTCACGCGCCCGACCGACCGCGGTGAGCACCGTGCGCTGCACGGGCTCACGCGCACGCTCGTGGCCAACATGGTCGTCGGCGTCACCGACGGCTACAGCAAGAACCTTGAGATCCAGGGCGTCGGCTATCGCGCCGCGCTCAAGGGTCGCGACCTCGAGCTCGCGCTCGGCTACTCGCACCCGGTTGAGATCAAGGCGCCGGACGGCATCACCTTCGAGGTTCCGCAGCCCACCCGCATCACGGTCAAGGGCGCGTCCAAGCAGGTGGTTGGTGAGATCGCCGCCCAGATCCGTAAGCAGCGCAAGCCGGAGCCCTACAAGGGCAAGGGCATCCGCTACGAAGGCGAGTACGTCGCAAGGAAGGTCGGTAAGCGCGCATGAGCGTGAAGACGAAGGAAGCACAGCGCCTCAGGCGCCGCCGCCGCGTACGCGCCAAGGTGCGCGGCACGGCCGAGCGTCCGCGTATCGCCGTGTTCCGCTCAAATCGCGGTATCTCCGCACAGCTGATCGACGACGACGCCGGCCGCACTCTGGCCGCCGTCAACTGGATCGAGGCGCCGGTGCGCGACCTCAAGGGCAGCGAGCAGGCCGCCAAGGTCGGCGAGCTCCTGGCCGAGCGCGCCAAGGCCGCCGGTGTCGAGTCCGCGGTCTTCGACCGCGGCGGCTACCAGTACCACGGGCGCGTGCAAGCGCTCGCCGACGGTGCCCGCGAGGGCGGGCTGACCTTCTAAGCGCCCTCCGGACGCTACTCTGGACTGAAATTCATGGCACGAGATCGCACAGTTTCCGCAGCAGGGCTTGACCTCCAAGAGCGAGTCGTCGAGATCAACCGCGTCGCAAAGGTCGTCAAGGGCGGCCGTCGCTTCTCCTTCACCGCGCTGGTCGTGGTAGGCGATGAGCGCGAGGTGGTCGGTGTCGGTTACGGCAAGGCCAACGAGGTTCCCGTTGCAATCCAGAAGGGCGTCGAGCGCGCGAAGAAGAACCTCTACCGGGTTCCCAAGCACGGCTCGACGATCACCCACCAGACGACCGGCATCTTCGGGGCCGGCCGCGTCTTCCTGAAGCCGGCAGCACCCGGTACCGGCGTCATCGCCGGTGGTGGCGTGCGCGCGGTGCTCGAGCTCGCGGGCATCCACGACATCCTTTCCAAGTCGCTCGGTTCGCAGAACCCGATCAACCTCGTCAAGGCGACGATGGCCGGGCTCGAGTCGCTGCGCACGCCGGAAGAGGTCGCCGATCTGCGCGGCCTGTCCGTCAACGCCGTGCTTGGACTGCACGCCGAGGAGACGGCGAACGAAACCATTTCTGCCGACGGAGCCGCCGGCGAGTCCGCGGGCGACGCCGCGGAGGCTGTGGCATGAGCGCCACGCTCAAGGTCAAGCAGCTGAAGTCGAAGAACGGCTCCGACCAGAGCCAGCGTGACACGCTGCGCTCGATCGGGCTGCGTCGCATCGGCCACACGGTCGAGGTGAACGACACCCCCCAGATGCGGGGCATGCTGCACAAGGTCCGACACCTGGTCGAGGTTGACGAAGCATGAGTGACAAGACTGAGATTCCGGCCGAGGAGATCGGCCTGCACAACCTGAAGCCCGCCCCCGGCTCGCGCAGGCCGCGCAAGCGCATCGGGCGTGGCGAGGGATCGGGCACCGGCAAGACGTCCGGGCGTGGCCAGAAGGGCGCGGGCTCCCGCAGCGGCTCGAAGTCGCGCGCGAACTTCGAAGGTGGCCAGATGCCGATCCACATGCGGATGCGCAAGCTGCGCGGTCCGCACATGAAGAAGTCGATGCCGTTCGAGATGTTCCGCACGCACACGCAGGCGGTCAACCTTTTGGATCTCGAGGCGCGCTTCGACGCTGGTGCGGTTGTCGATGTGGAGTCGCTCAAGGCCAAGGGCCTTGCGACCCGCAAGGGCATCCCGGTCAAGATCCTCGCCAAGGGCGAGCTGAGCAAGGCGCTCACGGTCAACGTGCACGGCGTCAGCGCCAGCGCACGCGCGGCGATCGAGAAGGCCGGCGGCACCGTTCAGCTCATCGAGAGCACCTCTTCCGAGTCCTGAGCGAGTCGGTGGCCAGCGCCGCTCGCACAGTCACGCTCCTCCGCGCTCGGATGGGAGCCGTCAGATGATCCACACGATCATGGGCGCGTTCCGGATCCGTGAGATCCGCAACAAGGTGCTCTTCACCTTCGCGATGCTGGGGCTCTACCGGCTCGGCGCCTACATTCCGGCGCCGTCGGTCAACACCCACGCCCTGCAGTCGATCCAGCAGGCCGCCGGTGGCGGCGTGCTGAGCCTGCTCAACACGTTTTCCGGCGGCGCGCTCGCCCGCGTCGCGATCTTCGGCCTCGGGATCACGCCGTTCATCACCGCGTCGATCGTGCTGCAGGTCCTGACGGCTGTCGTGCCGTCGCTCGAGAAGCTCTCGAAGGAGGGCGAGGTCGGGCAGGCGCGGATCACGCAGTACACGCGCTACCTGACCGTCGGGCTCGCCTTCGCGCAGTCGATCGGCTACGTCTTCCTGTTCAAGAGCCTCGAGACCTCGGCCGGGGTCACGCTGATCGAGAACTTCAACGTCGGCAAGGTCTTCCTGATCGCGATCACGCTGACCTCGGGCACGGTGCTCGTGATGTGGATGGGCGAGCTGATCACCCAGCGCGGCATCGGCAACGGCATCTCGCTGATGATCTTCGCGTCGATCCTGTCGCGCATCCCCAGTGGTGTGCAGTCATGGTGGAACAGCCCGGATCAGTCGTTCAAGGTGATGATGCCCTTCATCTGCTTCGCGGTTGTCGCCGGCATCGTGTTCGTGCAGACCGGTCAGCGCCGTATCCCGGTGCAGTACGCCAAGCGCGTGATCGGTACGCGAATGCAGCAGGGTGGGCAGACCTTCATCCCGCTGACCGTCAACATGGCCAACGTCATCCCCGTGATCTTCGCCGCCACCGTGATGTCGGTGCCGCCGACGATCGGGCAGCTGATCGGCCAGAACAAGATTCACAACTGGGGCACGAGCCTCTCGAACTTCTTATCCCCGGGTGGCTGGCACTACGTCGTCGGTGAGTGCATCCTGATCATTCTGTTCACGTACTTCTACACGGCGGTCGTCTTCAACCCGATAGACCAGGCCGAGAACCTGAAGAAGTACGGAGGCTTCATACCCGGCATCAGACCGGGTCGCCCGACGGCGGAGTTCTTAGACCGCGTACTCGCGCGGCTGACGTTCCCAGGAGCCCTGTTCCTGGCGTTCATCGCCGCCCTGCCGACGATCCTGATCTCGCAGACGGGGGCGAACTTCGCGTTCGGCGGCACCTCGATCATCATCGTCGTAGGCGTTGCCCTCGACACCATGCGCCAGCTCGAGGCGCAGCTGATGTCGCGCAACTACGAGGGCTTCCTCAGATAGAGCGGTTCCGGCGGGGCAGCACCCGGCTCCGCCGTCACACCAATAAATGGTTATAAGCGCTACTTAAGTAGTAGTTCAGCTCGGCCCAATTACGCCGCTACTCTCGCCCACAGATGGGTATTGGGGTTCTGATGGACACGAGACTCGACGAGCCGCGGCGGCTCGGACACCGCCCCGTCTTGGACGGGCTGCGGGGCATCGCGATCCTGCTCGTGATGCTGACTCACACCAACGTTCTGCCCAATGGCTACGTCGGTGTCGATCTGTTCTTCGCGCTGTCCGGCTTTCTGATCACGACCCTGCTTTACGAGGAGTGGTACCGCACCGGCGGCATCTCGCTCAGGCGCTTCTACGGCCGCCGTGCCCGCCGCCTGTTGCCGGCACTCGGGCTGATGATCGTGATCGCGCTGATGATCGACGTCGTCTGTTACCCGATGACCGGCTGGCCGTTCGGCTGGAAGGCGCTCACCTCCGCGCTGTTCGTCAACAACTGGCTGGCAGCGACCGGCCACGCGAAAGCGCTCGGCAGCCTCAACCCGACCTGGTCCCTCGCGCAGGAGGAGCAGTTCTATCTCGTCTGGCCGCTGGTGCTGATCATGCTGCTGCGCCACCGCGCCCGTCCGCACCTGGTCGCCGGCGTCCTGCTGGTGGCGATTGCGCTGCTGATGGCCGCGGCGCCCACCGGTGACAAGGGCCAGGGCTACTCGGTCTACTACTCGCCGGCCGCCCGCGCCGCGGAGTTGCTGTTCGGCTGCCTCGGTGCCGTGATCTGGCGTCACCGCATGCTCGGGATCCCGCAGGCGCTCAAGCACAGGCTGCCCGTCGACATCGTCGCCACGCTCACCCGGCGGCGCCTCTGGCGCGCGCTGTTCGCGGTGGTGCTCGCCTACCTGTTCGCGATGCTGCTGTTCGACTACCAGCTCTCGACCGAGGAGGTCTACCTCAGTGCCTGCCTGCTGGCGGTACCGCTGATCGTCAACCTCGTCGGCACCCCCGACAGCCCGCTCGCGCGGGTGATCGCCTGCCCGCCGCTGCGTTTCCTCGGCCGCGTCAGCTACGCGCTCTACCTGTTCCATCTGCTGACGCGCAACGTCGTCTACCACTACATGCCCAACGGCAACCTCTACGTGAACGCGCTGCTCACGATCTCGATCAGCATCGCCCTCGCCGCCGCCAGCTGGAAGATCGTCGAGTCCCGCGTCCTCGCCCGCGGCCGCATCAAGCCGCAGGTCCAGACCGTGCGCCCCCAGCCGATCGGCCGCCTGGTCCCCGTCCGCACCTGACGGACCGCCGCCGTCCCGCCTCGCCGCCCACGGGGTGGCCGCCCGCCGCTGCCTCGCCTCGCCGCCCACGCGCCCGCCGTCCAGCGCGCGGGGGTTGCGCCTCTCTTTTCCCTGGTTCCGATCCGATATCGCTCGCGATATCGCTCCGATATCGAATCAGAAGTAGCGTTTTTGCTCCCCCTAACACCACCGCGGAGCGGTCGCGCCCCGCCAGGGGACCGTCGCCTGGCCGCCCGAGCACGAGGGTCACCTCTGCCGCACGAGGGATCACCTCTGCCGCACGAGGAGTCGCTTTGCCGCGCGCTCGGCTACCCTGAAACCGCGATGTTGCAGACGTTCACCGCGTGAGGGCCGGATTCACCGCGCGGGAACAGGAGTTTCACACCGTCGGACATCGCATCACGACGCCTGTACGTCAGGCGTGATCACTGCTTACAAACAGGGTTCGGGGCAGAATCCCCTCACCCCGATAAGATCACCAACCTTATGCCGCCTCAGCTGAACCTGATCCTCATTGGGCCACCAGGTGCCGGAAAGGGAACCCAGGCCCAGCGCCTGCGCGATGATTTCGGGCTTCCGTTCATCTCCACCGGCGAGATGCTGCGCGCGCACGTCAAGGACGGGACCGAGCTCGGCAAGGCCGCGAAGGCGCACATGGACTCCGGTGGCCTGGTGCCGGATGAGCTGATCCTGGCGATGGCCGCGGAGCGGTTGGACGCCGATGACACACAGGATGGCTTCATCCTCGACGGCTTCCCACGCACGACCGCGCAGGCGGAGGCGCTCGACGAGCAACTGGAGCGCGAGGGCCGCCGGATCACCGCTGCCCTGCTGCTCGAGGTGCCGGACGCAGAGATCGTCAAGCGCATCGCGGGCCGCCGCGTCTGCAGCAACGGCGAGCGTCCGCACAATTACCACGTCGACTACGACCCGCCTAAGCATGACGGGTTCTGCGATCAGGACGGAACGCAGCTGGTGCAGCGCGAGGACGATCGGCCGGAGGTCGTGCAGAAGCGCCTCAGCGTCTATCACGAGCAGACCGCGCCGCTGGTCGAGTTCTACGAGGATCGCGGGCTGCTGCGCCGCGTCGACGGAACGCGTACCCCGGCCGAGGTCCACGATCACATCCGCGCGCTGATCGCGACGCTGCGGCTCGAGGACTCGCTCTAGCGAGCTTTGCCGCTCGCTTCCCGCGCACCACTACGCTTATCGAAGTACCCATGGCGATCGTAAAGAAGAGCCCAGAGCAGATCGAGCAGATGGCCGCGGCCGGCGAGGTGCTGGTCAAGACCATGAGCCTGCTCGCCTCGAAGATCCGCTCGGGCGTGACCACGCTTGAGCTCGATCAGGCGGCGGAGAAGTTCATCCGTTCGCAGGGCTGTGAGCCGGCGTTCAAGGGTTATCGCGGTTTCCCCGGGTCGATCTGCGCATCGCCGAACTCGATGGTCGTGCACGGGATCCCCGGCTCCTACACGCTCGAGCGCGGAGACATCATCTCCGTCGACATCGGCGTCGTGAAGGACGGCTGGGTCGCCGACGCCGCGCGTACGTTCCCGGTCGGGCCGGTGTCGCCGATCGCGCAGAAGCTGCTGGCGGTGACCGAGGAGTCGCTGCATCTCGCGGTCCCGCAGTGCGTGCCCGGCAACCACCTGGGGGACATCGGCCACGCGATCCAGCACTACGTCGAGGACGAGAACGGCTTTTCGATCGTGCGCACGCTTGTCGGTCATGGCATCGGCCGCGAGATGCACGAGGATCCGCAGATCCCCAACTACGGCAAGGCCGGCAGCGGCGTACTGCTCGAGGAGGGGATGGTGCTCGCCGTTGAGCCG
>DATASU010000167.1:0-3714 GCA_036269095.1 Solirubrobacteraceae bacterium | reverse complement strand
GCGGGCTCGAGCCGTAGTAGGCGGCGGCCCGGCGCAGCCTGCGCAGCACGTTGGCGACGTGCGAGCCGAACACGCCGCGGTAGACGTGGGCCTCGTCGATCACGACGAACGCGAGATTCGCGAACAGGTCGCCCCAGGATGCGTGGTGGGGCAGGATCCCGATGTGCAGCATGTCGGGGTTGGTGATCACGAGGTTCGAGCGGCGGCGGATCGCGGGGCGCTCCTGTGATGGCGTGTCGCCGTCATAGATCGCCGGTCTGATTTGGGCGGTGAGTCCGAAGCTGTGGAGCGCGCGTGCCTGGTCCTGGGCCAGCGCCTTGGTCGGGTAGAGGTACAGAGCGCGCGCCGTCGGGTCGGTGACGAGCACCTCGAGCGTCGGCAGCTGGAAGCACAGCGACTTGCCCGACGCGGTGCCGGTGGTGACGATCGTCGGCTGTTGGAAGGCGCTGAACAGGGCGTCGCGCTGGTGCACGTACAGCGCGTCGATGCCGGCACGCTGCAGCGCGTCGTGGACGCGGGGGTCGAGCTCGTCGGGGATCGGGACCAGGAACGGCTGCTGGGAGAGCGTGTGCTGGTCGTGGACCAGGCGCTCGTCGTCGAGGCCGGCCTGCAGCAGAGCGTCCCACGGCTCGGTCTGTGTTCTGCTCGTGGCCATCCTCTGAGTATGGCGACGGTGTTGGGTTCTTCCGGGACGTCGTGGTGTGCCGCTCCCCGCTCTTTGCGTGGTGATTGCTACGGTCGCGAGCGATGCTTCGTGCCGTCTATGTAGATCTCGACGGAACTCTGCTCGGTCCGCGCGGATCGCTGTTCCGCGACTCCGGTCTCGGCTTCACGATGGACGGCGCCCGCGTGCTCCAGGTCTGTGATCGCGCCGGCGTCGAGGTCGTGATCTACACCGGTCGTGCCGAGTACGGCGTCGATGATCTGATGCGCCTGCTCGGGCAACGCTCCTACATCTTCGAGCTCGGCTGCGGGGTCGTGATCGACGGTGAGAAGGAGTGGCTGACCGGCGACCTCGTGCCCTCGGAGGAGCGCGGCACGATCTTCGAGCAGATCGAGGCGACCGGTGCGCCGCGGCTGCTACTGAACCGCTTCGCCGGGCGGTTGGAGTACCACACGCCCTGGTCGATCGGACGCGAGGTCTCGCACGTGTTCCGCGGGCTGGTGGCGGCCGACGAGGCGAGCGCTGTGCTGCAGGAGGCGGGGCTCGACTGGCTGCGGCTGGTCGACAACGGGGTGATCTCCGGTCACGGCGATTCGGCCGCTCCGCACTGGACGATCGACGTCGAGCGCGTTCACTGCTACCACCTGATCCCGAGCCCGGCCTCGAAGTCCCGCGGCGTCGCCCGGCACATGCAGAACCGCGGCTACACGCGCGAGGAGGTCATCGCCTGCGGCGACTCGCGCGAGGACATGGAGGCCGCTGACGTGGTCAGCATGTTCTGGTTGATGGCCAACGCTCTGGAGCAGGACCCGACGCTGGCATCGGACATCGCCGGGCGGGCGAACGTGCGCGTCGCGTCAGTCGGGCACGGGGCGGGCGTCTACGAGGCCATCGTGACGACGCTGGCCGAGTCGCGCTGACTTCGCTGATTTCGGTGACTGACCGTCTACGCCGCGTTGCGCGAGCGCGCCAGCTCTTTGGCCTCGCGCGTGATGTCGTCCTCGTCCGCGATCGTGCGCGCGAGCTTGGCCGCCGCCTCGGCGACGGCGCCGAAAGCGGCCGCCACCTCGAGCGCGTCGGAGCCGGCGATCGCTCGGTTCATCTCCATCACGGCGCTGTCGAAGTGCAGCCATAGGTCCTCGGGGCCGCGCCGACCGGTGCCCGGGCGAAGCTCGTAAGGCGGCTCGGCACTCGCGGCGCCGGCCACCGGGCGCCACTGCATCCCGGCGTCGTGTGCCTGTTGCCAGGCGAGCTGTTCCGCTGCGGCTGCCTCGGAGAGCCTCTGCAGGCGAGTCGCGAAGCCCTCATCCGGCGGTGCGAGCTTGTGTGCGCGCATCGCCTCTGCCCAGCTGACGCTGGCATGCCGCACGAGCCGGACGACTCGCTCGCGCTCCTGCTCCAACTCGGCGCCGAAGCTCATGGCTTCCTCCCGGTCGTCGGTGGTTCGTCGGCGCTCTGGTTGTCTCGCGACGCGGGCTCGACACCGCCAACAGGTTCTCCGCTCCAAAAGTCGGTTGCGTTGGGGCCCTCGATCGTAGAGGCTGCAGGTGGCGTGCCGCGATACCCGCTCTCAAGGATCCGATTGAGGTCAGACCGCTTGATCCGTACGCGCCTGCCCACGCGAATTGCAGGCAAAGAGCCTGCATCGATCCAATTTCGGACGGTCTGCTGGTTGAGTCGCAGCAGTTCGGCGACTTCAGCCACCGTCAAGAATGATTCTTCGAATTCCCCGCCCGTCATTGGTTTTGATTCTACTCTTTGGTTACGATGTCTAATTGAGTCTAATTGACTACAAACACAGCTATAGAATGACTTAGCGTCCGGATGGTTAGTTCGGACATCGTGAGGGCGACGAATTGACGGACCACGATTGGGATGTCGAGGGAGGAGCAGGCGGCGCCGCCAGTGGAGGCGGCGGCCCGGCAAGCCCTTCTGCGCCATCCGACCGTCGGTCTGCCGGGACGGCTTCCGATGGGGGTTCGGCGAAGGTCGTGCCCTTCCCCGGGAACTGGTTCGGTGCCGTCGAGGATCTCGTCCCCATCCATCCGGTGCCTGCCGCTCCCGAGTCGGGGCCGCTGCGCACTGCGCCTGGGCGGCCCGTGGTCGAGGTCGTGTCACCCCCGGTTGAGTCACCGAGTACATCCGCCGCCGACGCGAGTGACTTCTGGGAGGGAGATGCGGCGACGCTGCAGCAGGTTCCAGCCGCCGCAGACTCGCTCTCCTCGATCGGTCTGCTTCGGTCTCCGGCCGCCCCATCGCGGAAACCGCCGGCGCGCCGAGGCGCGGCCGACCCGCTGGAGAGTGGTCAGCCGGAGGGGCGAGCCGCCGCTCCTTCGGCGGGATCCCGCAGACGTCGAGTGCGGCGGCCGGCGTTCATCGTCCTGCTCGGGGCGGTTGTGATCGGTGGCGCCGTGCTTGCCATGAATCTCGTCTCCGGCGGGGCCAAGTCCGGCACTGTGCGACACCCGGGCGGCACCGCGGCGGTGGCTGAGCACCGCCCGCCAGCGGCCACGGACACGATCACCTCGACGGTGACGGTGACCACCAAGGCGAAGCCGCGTAGGCGCCGTCACCACGTCAATCGTGTCGCCGGCACAAAGACCACCACGGTGGAAGTCAACGATCCGAGCGCAGGTGCCGGGGACTCCGCCGACTCCAGCAGCGGAGCACCGCCGACCGGCACGGCTTCGTCGCGGTCGACCGCGCCTGCGCCGTCCTCCGGCACTGCGTCCAGAGAGGGTTCCGGCGCCGGCTCCGGCTGCGTGCAAAGCCCTGACAGCGGGTGCCTGCCGTGAGACGTGCACGCGGCAAGCCCCGCCGAGATTCATCCCAGCGTCGGTCACGAATCGCCGACCGGACACCGACCACCACCACGAACAAAGGACGCAGATGACGCTAAGGATCAAGCTCTCCCACCTGGTGGTCGGCCTCATCGCAGCTGCGGTCCTGATCGGCGCCGGCTATGCGCTCGCGACCACCCGTAGCGTCGTCATCCACGCGTGCATCAACAGCAAGACGCGCGCACTGACTGTGCCGGCAAAAGGCAAGTG
>DATASU010000166.1:0-3799 GCA_036269095.1 Solirubrobacteraceae bacterium | reverse complement strand
CGGCATCGCGGGTGCAGCCATCACCGAGCCCAACGGCCAGCTTTACGTCGACGTCGAGGAGCGCCCCGATCCTGTCGGGGTTGTCGCAAGCCGCGAAACTAGAGAGCTCGAGCGCGAGTATCGCGCCGTGGTCGAGGAGATCCTCGAATTGCGCGACGCTGATAGCCGTATCCACTCGTTCCTGCGCGGCATCACCGAGCCCGGTGCGCTCGCCGATTCCACCGGCTACTCCCCCGACCTCAACTACGAGCAGCGCGTCGAGCTGCTCCAGCAGATCGAGATCATCGAGCGTCTGAAGCTCGCGCTCTCGTTCCAGCGCGAGCGGCTGGCGGAGCTCCAGGTCCGCAAGCGGATCCGTGACGATGTGGAGTCCGGGGCCGAGAAGCAGCAACGCGAGTACTTCCTGCGCAAGCAGATGGACTCGATCAGGCGCGAGCTCGGTGAAGACGACGCCTCTGTCGTCGAGGAGTACCGCACCAAGATCCAAGAGCTGGACATGCCCGATGAGGCGCGCGAGCAGGCTGAGAAGGAGCTCGGACGACTGGAGCGCGTCGGCGAGCAGTCCGGCGAGTCCAGCGTGATCCGCACCTACCTCGATTGGCTGCTCGACGTGCCGTGGGGCAAGCGCTCAGATGAGCGGCTCGATCCGCAGCATGCACGTGCGGTGCTCGACGCCGATCACGCCGGGCTCGATGACGTCAAGGACCGCATCGTCGAGTACATCGCCGTCAAGAAGCTCCGCCAGGAGCGCGGCATCAGCGAGGACAAGCGCTCCGGCGCGATCCTGACGCTGATCGGCCCTCCCGGAACCGGCAAGACGTCGATCGGCGAGTCGATCGCGCGCGCAACCGGCCGCGAGTTCATCCGCATCGCGCTCGGCGGCGTCCGTGACGAGGCCGAGGTCCGCGGGCACAGGCGCACCTACATCGGCGCGTTGCCGGGTCGTCTGGTGCGCGCTCTGCGCGACGCCGGGACGATCAACCCGGTGATCATGCTCGACGAGGTCGACAAGCTTGGCGCCGATTGGCGTGGCGATCCCAGCTCGGCGCTGCTCGAGGTGCTCGACCCTGCGCAGAACCACAGCTTCCGCGACCACTACCTGGACGTCGAGGTCGACCTCAGCCATGTGATGTTCATCGCCACCGCCAACGTCGCTGACACGATCCCCGGGCCACTGCTCGACCGCATGGAGGTGATCCGCTTCGATGGCTACACGACCTCGGAGAAGGTCGCGATCGCACGTGGCTATCTGTGGCCGCGTCAGCTTGACCGCAACGGCCTGCGGGCCGAAGAGGTCGAGCTTAGCGACGACCTGCTGCGCACGCTCGTGACCGAGTACACACGTGAGGCCGGCGTTCGCAACCTCGAGCGTGAGATCGGCACGGTGCTGCGCAAGACCGCGACCCAGATCGCGTCGGGAAAGGCGCAGGCACCGGTAGTGCTCGATCTCGACGCGGTTCGTGACGCTCTCGGCCGTCAGCGTGTCTTCCAGGAGTCGGCCGCGCGGACAGCCGTTCCCGGCGTCGCAACCGGTCTGGCGGTCACAGGTGCAGGTGGCGACGTGTTGTTCGTCGAGGCCACGGAGATGCCGGGCAAGCCGGGCCTCACCCTGACCGGACAGCTCGGAGACGTGATGAAGGAGTCGGCGCAGATCGCGCTCTCCTACGTCCGCGGCCACACCGATGATCTGCAGATCGACCGCAGCCACTTCGAGGATCAGTCGTTCCACGTGCACGTGCCGGCCGGCGCGATCCCGAAGGATGGGCCGAGCGCGGGCGTGACGATGGTCACCGCGCTCACCTCGCTGCTGTCGGGCCGCCCGGTGCGGCATACCGTCGGCATGACCGGTGAGGTCACGCTGCAGGGCCGTGTACTGCCGATCGGCGGCGTCAAGCAGAAGGTGCTCGCGGCGCACGCGGCCGGGCTCACCGACGTGATCCTCCCGGAGCGCAACCGCGGTGACATGGACGAGGTCCCGCAGGAGGTGCGCGAGGCGATGAGCTTCCACTTCGCGATGACGATCGACGAGGTCCTCGCCGTCGCGCTGGAGCCAACGCCGGTCGTGTCCGCCGCCTGACCGCGGCGGATCCGGACAAGCTTCACCAGGGCAACGCATAGCGGGGCTGCCGGCATAGGACCGGCAGCCCCGTAGCCGCCGGCGGGCCGGCGGCTACGCCGCGCTCAATACAGGGAGTAGCCGGTGCGGCTGACGATGAAGCCGCTGCGGCTGGTCGAGAAGCAGTTCACGCCGAAGCTGCGGATCTCACAGGTGACCTTGCCGGACTTGTCGTCCCAGCCGGCCGGGATGACCTTCGCGTTCGCGGAGATCGGGTTGCTGCCGCCACAGACGAACTTCGGCATGCCCTGGCCGTTGAGCTGGATCGTGTCCCCCCAGCTGTGTTTGCAGCTCAGCGGTTGTACCGGGGCCGCCCAGGCGCGGTTTTGAATCCCGCAGCGAACGCTTCCGCCGCTGATCGCGCAGCCGATGTTCGAGCCGCTGATCGTGAAGCTGCTCTGCGCCAGTTCGGGGTGCTTCGACGGCAGGAAGGCGCCGACGGGGACGTCCGGGGCAACCTTCTTGACCACGGTCTTGGTGACCGTCCTGGCGCGCGTCCGGTAGACGACGTGAGTTCGGTAGCGCGTCACATAGCGCACGACGGTCTTGGTCTTCGCGGGCGCCGCCGGCGGCGAGACGGTCTTCACGGGGGTCTCGGTCGGCGTCGAAACGGTCTTCACCGGTGTCTTTGCCGGCGTCGATTCCGTCTGCGTCGTCTTGGTCTGAGACGCGGCCTGCTGCTCTGCCTTTGAGGCGCTCTCGACGCTGCCCGCGCTGGTGGTGCCGTAGCTCCCCGCGGAGGACGTGCTGAAGGAACCGGTCGTGCTATGCGACACGCTGCCGGTCGCGCCGCCACCGGAAACGGTGCCTGCGCTGCTGCCGCCACCGGCAACGCTGCCGGCGACGGCAGTGCTACCGGACGATATGGCGCCGCTCTGGGCCGCAACGCTGCCGCCTGCCTGTACGCCGCCGCTCGAGACGATCGGGGTGGCAGCCGCGCCCGAGCTCGCGGCCGGAGTGGTCGAGGCGCCACCTCCGCCGCAGCCTGCGAGCGCGGCGCTCGCTGCCAGTGCGGCCAGGCCGGTCAGTCCGCGCGATATGCCCAGACCGCGAAAGATGTACGTTCTAATCATGAGTACGACCATTGCCAGCGACGAACGTCGCGTTGTTGAATCTGTCCCGCATCGGCTCCTTATCGGCGGTGAGTGGTGCGGCGGTGAGCACGGAACCCTGGAAGTAGAAGATCCGGCCACCGGGGATGTGTTGACCGACGTTGCCGATGCGTCTCCGGCCGATGCCGTTGCCGCGCTTGACGCCGCAGTGGCGGCCGGACCGGAGTGGGCCGCATACGCTCCGCGTGAACGCGGTGAGGTCCTGCGCCGCGCATTCGAGACGATCATCGATCGCGTCGACGATCTGGCGCTGCTGATGACGCTCGAAATGGGCAAGCCGTTGGCCGAGTCGCGCTCGGAGATCACCTATGCGGCGGAGTTTCTGCGCTGGTTCTCCGAGGAGGCGGTGCGCATCGAGGGCCGCTACAGCGTTTCCCCCAATGGCAACGGGCGTTTGATGACGATGCGCCAGCCGGTTGGCCCCTGCCTGCTGATCACGCCATGGAACTTTCCGTTGGCGATGGGGACACGCAAGGCGGGCCCGGCGCTGGCCGCCGGTTGCACGGTCGTGCTCAAGCCCGCTCAGCAGACGCCGCTTTCGACACTCGCCTTCGCCCAGATCCTCGAGCAG
>DATASU010000165.1:0-4513 GCA_036269095.1 Solirubrobacteraceae bacterium | reverse complement strand
CTCGAGGTCGAGCCAGTGCACGATCCGCTCGAAGCCCTCCTTCGGGGTCAGCCCGTCGAAGTCGCCCGAGTTGACGAGGATCGCGTCGTCGGCCTTGGTGACATACGCCGCGTCGTCGGGGATCGGTGAGCGGTCGCGTGGCGCCACCACCTGGCGGATCGGGAGGTCGTAGGCGCGCGCGAACGCGAAGTCTCGCTCGTCGTGCGCGGGCACCGCCATGATCGCGCCGGTGCCGTACTCCATCAGCACGTAGTCGGCGACGTACATCGGGATCTCCTCGCGCGTCACCGGGTTGGTGACGGTGCGGCCCAGGAACACGCCGGTCTTGGTCTTGTCGACGTCGCTGCGATCCTCGGCGGACTCGGCGAGCGCGTGGTTGACGTAGTCGCGGACCTGCTGCTCGTGGGCGGTGCCGGCGGCGAGTTTGAAGACGTCGGGATGCTCGGGCGCCATCACGAAGAAGGTCGCGCCGAACAGCGTGTCGGGGCGCGTCGTGAAGACCGGGTAATCGATCTCCAGATCGGAGCAGCGGAAGTTGACCTCGGCGCCGACGCTGCGGCCGATCCAGTTGCGCTGCATCGTCTTGACGTGCTCGGGCCAATCGATCCGGTCGAGGTCGTCGAGCAGGCGGTCGGCGTAATCGGTGATGCGGAAGAACCACTGCTCGAGCTGACGCAGCTCGACCTCGTGCCCGCAACGTTCGCAGCGCCCGTCGACGACCTGCTCGTTGGCGAGCACCGTCTGGTCGTTGGGGCACCAGTTGACCGCCGACTCCTTGCGGTAGGCGAGCCCGCGCCTGTAGAGCTGCAGGAAGATCCACTGGGTCCAGCGGTAGTACTCGGGCTCGTGGCTCGCGAGCTCGCGCGACCAGTCGATCGAGATCCCCCACGAGCGGAACGCCTTCTGGAAGGCGGCGATCGACTGCTCGGTGGCGACGCGCGGGTGCACGCCGGTCTTGATCGCGTTGTTCTCGGCCGGCAGGCCGAACGAGTCGTAGCCCATCGGGTGCAGCACGCGGTGGCCGGTGCGGCGGCGGAAATGGGCGATCGCATCGCCGATCGCGTAGTTCTTGAGATGGCCGATGTGCGGCTCGCCGCTCGGATACGGGAGCATCTCGACGACGTAGGACTTGTCGCTGCGTGGGGCGGTGGCTTGCTTGCCACTGCCGGGCAGGCGGGGGGTGGGCGGGTGCGAACCGATCGGGCGGTTGTCGACCTCCCAGGTGCCCTCATCGGCCCAGACGGCCTGCCATTTGGCCTCGATCTCACGTGCGTCGTAGCGGCGGTCAGACATGCTGGGGCGTGAGGTTAGAGAGTCGCGGGACGGGATCGGCTGCCGGTCTGGTTTCGGGTTCGCTGCCGGAGCGGTTGCAGCCCGTGGCTGTTCACGCTTTACGATGCGCGCATGCCACAAGCAGGCAGCTCAGTCTCCGATCAGGTCGCCGCGATCCTCACCGCCGCCGAGCAGACGGCTGAGCAGCTGCGCGCCGAGGCCGAGCAGCGGCTCAATTCGCGGATCGCCGAGGCCGACCGTGCCGCCGAGAACCGCGTCGCCGCCGCCGAGCAGGAGGCCACTGAGATCGTGCGCGCCGCCCACGACGAGGCAACCCGCGTGGCGCGTGACACCGTCGCGCGCGCACAGGCCGAGGCCGACCGCATCCGCATGGAGGCCGGCGATGCCAAGGAGAAGGCGACCTCGGAGGCGCTGGAGATCGTCGCGCGAGCCCAGGAGAACGCCGATCAGACCCTGGGCGAGGCCACCGAGGCGGCATTGAAGACGCGCTCGGAGGCCGACAGCAAGGCGCGCGAGATGATCCGCGAGGCGCGCGAGGTCTCGGGCAACGTGCGCGGCGACGGCGGTGAGCTCGCCGATCACGTCAAGCAGCTCGGCGATTCGCTGCGGCGCAACGCCGAGCGGCTCCTCAACGATGTCCAGGCGGTGCACTCGACCTACCTCGCACAGATCGACAAGATCGATCCCGAGCGGACGCACCTGCGGACGCTGCCGTCAGCCGGCGGGCGTTCCGGTGAGCGCCGCGCACGGGTGCGGGGAGCCGATTCCAGCGACGATCTGGACGTGCCCGAGTTCATCCCGCGGGGGCCGAATTAGGCGGGTGGGCGGGCGGTTTTTCCGTCCGAGGGTCATGCGAACATGTGTTCGCATGAGAGACTGGAGCAGCAATAAGAAGGGCGCCGTCGCGGAGGCCGCGATCGAGCTCGCCGCTGCACGCCGCGACATTGCCGTCTATCGCCCCACGAGCGGACATTCGCGGGCCGATCTGATCTTTGAGATTGGCGATGACGTCTACCGGATCCAGGTCAAGTGGGGCCGCCTGAGCCCAGCCAAGGACTGCGTCATCGCTCACACCGGCGGATTCCGACTGTCGTCGCATGGCGCAGTCCGCACAACGTATGCCGTGCGGGAGATCGATCTCTTCGCGGTCTACTGCGGCGAGCTCGACAGGAGTTTCATTTTGCCCCCGGAGCTGTTCGCGGAGAGACACACAGTTCAGCTTCGGCTGACGCCGCCCCGCAATAATCAGCGCGCATGTATTAACCTTGCAGATGAGTACGACTTCGCTGGGGCTGTAGCTCAGCTGGGAGAGCGCTGCCATGGCATGGCAGAGGCCAGGGGTTCGAGCCCCCTCAGCTCCACTTCTTCGTCTTCATTGGAGCCGGCGGTTCTCACCGTCGGCTCCAACCCTTTCCGGGACCGGCTCGGCTACTGGATGGACCTCGTCGCCGCCGGCCAGGAGGTGATCGTCACGCGTCGCGGCCGTCCGCGGCTGCGGCTCACCAGTGCGGTCTGAGTCCACCCACCGTTGCGACAGTCGCTGGAACTCACCCACCCGCGAGTGGCTCAGCAGTCCCCGCCGACCGCACGCTCACACCGTGCCGCGGCGGTCGCGCCGATCTCCAGGCGCTGCGTGACCTTCGCCTTCTCGTCGGGGTGCGCCAGGAACGCCTGGAAGATCGACCACATTCCCTGGTAGGGGTCGGACCCAAAGGCCGCGGGCTCCTGGTCTGAGAGCCCGAAGCGGACGGACTGTGCGTCGACGAGCCGGCGCGAGAGCCGGCGCAGGAGATCGCTGGGATAGGTGCTGACCGGCACTCCGCGGTTGGCCGAGATGAAGCCTCCCTGCCGGATCCATACCTCCGCCGCAGCCGGACTCGCGAGGAACGCCTCGAGCTTCTGTGCCGCGGGCGAGGACGTGAGCACGACGGCGACATCGCCGCCGACCTCGATCGGCGCGGACTTCTCCGGCCGCATCCCCGGGAAGTTGAAGAAGCGCGCGTTCTCGCCACTCTTGGTGTGCGGGAGGAAGCTGCTCACGAAGTCCCCCTCGAACACCATCGCCGCCTTGGGGTCGGCGCCGAACACGTCGCGCACCGAGCGCGGGAAGGTCGTACGCGCCGACGACAGGCGCGACCCGGAGATGCTCGGGTCTCCGATGATCTGCGCGAGCAGGCTCAGCGCATGCTTGACGCTCGGGGATGTCCACTTGATGCGGTTGTCCGCGAGCTCCTGGTAGCGGACCGGGCCGGCGGTCGCCAGGTAGATGTTCGAGAACCAGTCGGTCAGCGTCCAGCCGTCGCCGCCGCCGATCGCAAACGGTTGGATGCCCGCCCGGCGCAGGCGCTGCGAGTCGGTCAACAGCTGCTGCCAGGTGCGCGGAACGCTGGTGATGCCGGCGGCCCGGAAGGCCGCCGGGCGGTACCAGATCATCGACTTGGCCGCGCCCTTGAACCACACGCCATAGAGCCGGCCGTGCTCGGTGCCGAGCTGCCGCCACGCGCGCGAGTAGTTCCGGCGCACGATCGCCGCGACCGTGCTGTCGAGCGGTTTCAGATCGCCGGCGGCCGCCAGCTCGTTCATCGTGCCCGGCTGCGGCAGCAGCGCCACGTCCGGGGCGCAGCCCTCCTGGATCAGGTTCTGGAGCTTGGTGGCGATCGAATGTGTCTCGTACGCGTAGGTGACGTTGATGCCCGTGCGCTGCTCGAAGGCGCCGAGCACCCGTGCGAAGTCGCTGCCCTCCTGCCCGCTCCACACACCGGCGACGGTCAGTTGACGCGAGCGCGTGCAGTACCCGGACAGCGGGCGCACGTTGACGGCCTGGCTCTGGCCGGTGACCAGCGGCGCGGGCTTCGTCACGACCAGCATCGCGATCACAACCGCGACCAGCGCGATGGCGCCGACCAGGATCGGCGGACGCCGCGCCCAGCTCAGTCGCCGGCGCCCATGGCCGAGCGCCGCGAAGAGCCGGCCGGCCCCCAGACGGCGGGACTGGCGCTCAGATTCGACGGCGGCCAGCACCCGCACATCGAGGCACTCGGGCGCCGGTGGAATCGACGCCAGTGTGATCTGGGTCGCGCTTCTCATGCTGAGCGCACGCACGCGACACTCGAGGCACCGCGACAGGTGGTCGAGAACGTCGACGGTGACCTCGCCATCGACGGCCTGCTCCCAGCAGTGCTCGTCGTTCTCCGGCGGGTCGATCACGCCGCCGCCGTCC
>DATASU010000164.1:0-32240 GCA_036269095.1 Solirubrobacteraceae bacterium | reverse complement strand
CTGATTGACCTCGGCGCCGGCGGTCATGTCGTAGATCGCCGCGAGGTGGAAGAAGTGCGTGATCGGGCGCTCGTTGAGCTTGGCGATCTGCTCGGGGGCGATGCCGAGCAACGGCTCGTGCAGGTCGCCGATCACCGGCCTCAGGCGCTTGCGCATCGCCGGGTCGCCCTTCGTCCACGATTCGATGCGCTGCTGCATGCGCGGCATCGAGCTCTCGCGCACGAGCAGGTGGATGTGTCCGGCGGCGCCGCGCCTGTTCGCGGTGCGTTCGAGCAGCAGCGGAATCAGGCTGCTGCCGATGAAGCCGGTGCCTCCGGTTACGAAATACGCCATCTGGCGGTCAGCCTAACGACTGGCGGCAGCGACGCAACTCGGTGGCTGTTACCAGCCGCCCTTCCACTGGTCGGACTTGGCGCGGCGCATGGCCGCATCGATTCGCGCGTGCTTGCGGTGCTCGAGGAAGCCCTGGATCACCGAGAAGACGATGATGAGCACCGGGAAGAGCCCGATGATGATGAACATCGTGTAGGTGATCGTCTTGTCGCTCGTCGCGCCCCAGATGCCCTGTCCACCGTGCGTAACGGCGAGCGCCGAGGGGGCGGTCACGAGCATCGTCCCGAGCACCCACAGCCCGAGCAGAACAGTGCGCTTACGACTCATTGGCCGCAAGGCTACCGGAAGTCTCGGCCGCACGTATCGCGTCGAGTGCCTCGATCAGCACCGGGTTGTAGCGCTGGGCCGAAGCCTCGCCGGCCATCGCCGCGACGTCGAGGTGGCGCACCGGCGCGTCGAAGGTCGCGGCCTGCAGCGCGGCGGCGAGCTGGCGTTGCTTGGCCGGCGGCACCGAATCATCTTCCGCGGTGACCACGACCGCGGTCGGAAACGACTGCGGTCCGAGCCACGTGCGCGAGTCGAAGCGTCCGAGCTCGCGTCCGGCCTCGGCGATGTCGCGCGCGCTGTGGCGTGTCATCTCCGAGTGAACCCAGGCCATCTCGCGGCCCGGCGTGAAGCCGATCCGCTTGAGCGCCGCCCTCCAGCCGCTCCCCGGAGCCACCGATAGACCGAGGCCGACGGCGGGCATCGTTCTCCAGACGTTGCGGAGCTGCTGCTCCTGCCAGTGCTGCGCGGTGCCACTGAGCACCAGGCCGGCGACGACGTCGGGGTGGTCGCGCGCGACCAGCTGCGCGATCGCTCCACCCATCGAATAGCCGTAGACGATCACCGGCCCGGTGCCGAGCCTGCGGATCACCGCGGCGGCGTCCGCCGCGCAGTCGACCAGCCGGAACGGCACAAGCGGCCGCGGCCCGCGGCCATGGCCACGATGGTCGATCGCGATCACGCGGTAGCCGGCGGCGATCACGTCGTCATAGAGCGCGCCGAAGTTCAGATCGGCGCTGGCGACCCAGCCGTGGAGCATGAACACGACCGGGCGGGTCGGGTCCGAATCAAACGGAGCCGAGTCGCGCAGGAAGAACTCACCGCGCTCCGGCACCAGGACCGTCCGCGCCGGCGGAAAGTCACGCGGTGGGACCGCTGGATGGCTGCTGCTGGCCACGGACTGATCTTAGGGCTCGCCCGCATACCTTAGGGCTCGCCCGCATACCATCAGGTGTATGGCCGTCGTCATCGCATCCGACCTCAGCAAGGACATCTCCGGTGAGCCGTTGCTGCGCGGCATCTCGTTCAAGCTCGAGCGCCGCGACCGCATGAGCCTGTCGGGCCGCAACGGCGCCGGCAAGACGACGCTGCTGCGGATGATCTCGGGTGAGGCGTCGATCGACGGCGGTGAGCTGGTGCTGGCGAAGGGCACCAAGATCGCGCTGCACGACCAGCGCCCGCCGCGCGACCAGCAGATGACGCTGCGTGACTACGTGCTGTCGGGCGCGCCGGAGCTGATCGCACTCGAGCAGCAGCTGCAGCAGCTCGAGCAACGCATGGCCGACGGCGACTACGAGGAGCAGACGCTGACCGCCTATGCCGACGCCCAGGCCGCACTCGAGCACGCCGGCGGCTACACCTGGCGCGAGCAGGCGCTCGCGACGTTGCACGGGCTCGGCTTCAAGGACGACTCGGTGCTCGACCGCAGGCTCGAGACGTTCTCCGGCGGTGAGCTGACGCGCGCCTCGCTCGGCCGCGCGCTCGCCGGGAGTCCCGACCTGCTGCTGCTCGACGAGCCGACCAACCACCTCGACATCGAGTCGCTCGAATGGCTCGAGGCACACCTGAACGCGCTCGACGCCGCCGTGATCCTGATCGCCCATGACCGCTGGTTCCTCGAATCGGTGGCGACCGCGGTGCTCGAGCTCGAGGCCGGTCGCGGCCGGTTCTTCCCCGGCACCTGGCATCAGTGGCGCACCGAGAAGGCCCAGCGCGAGCTTGCGCTGGGGCGCGCGATCGAGCGCCAGCAGGCCGAGATCGACCGGCTCGAGAAGTTCGTCACGCGCTTCCGCGCGGGCACCCGTGCGCGGCAGGCGCAGTCACGTCAGAAGCGCCTCGACCGGATCGATCGCATCGACCGCGGCGAACGCGACCGCGACGGCCTCGCGTTCGCGTTCAAACCGCCGGAGCGCAGCGGCCGCGTCGTGTTCGAGCTGCAGGACGGTGGCGTTCAGATCGGTGAGCGCGTGCTGCTGAACGCCGGCGAGCTGTGGCTCGAGCGCGGTGAGCACGTGTCGGTGGTCGGACCCAACGGGGCCGGCAAGACGACGCTGATCGAGACGCTGGCCGGCGTGCGGCCGTTCGCCGACGACGGCGCCGATGCCCGCGACCACACGGGCATGGCGATCAAGGGCGGGCAGCAGGCGACCGCGACCGAGGGACCGGTTGTCAGCGGCAAGCTGCTCACCGGCCACAACGTCAAGATCGGCTTCCTCTCCCAGCACTCCGAGGACCTGCACGCCGGCAACGCGCGCACGGTCGTCGAGGCCTGCACGCACCGCACCGGCCTGACACCGGCCAACGCGCGGGCGCTGCTGGGCCGCTTCCTGTTCAGCGGCGAGGAGGCCGAGAAGCCGCTCGAGGGTCTCTCCGGCGGTGAGCGCCAGCGGCTGTCGCTGGCGATCCTCGTGCAGTCGGGCGCCAACGTGCTGATCCTCGACGAGCCGACCAACCACCTCGACGTCGAGAGCCGCGAGGCGCTCGAGGACGCGCTCAGCCAATTCACCGGCTCGCTGCTGCTGATCTCGCACGATCGTGCGCTGCTCGACGCCGTCGGTACCCGCACGGTCGCGTTCGAGGACGGGACCCTGCACACCTACCTCGGTGGCTGGGCCGAGTACATCCGTGTGCGCGAGGAGCGCGCGGCCGCCGAGATCGCCGCTAAGCAGGCGGCGGCTCAGTCGAAGCCCAAGCCGGCAGCGAAGCGTGCTGCCGGCGCTACCAACCCCCGCGGCGGCTCAGGCAAACAGCAGGCCAGGCTCGAGGAGCAGATCGAGCGCGCAGAGGCGTCGCTGCGCTCGGTCGAGCAGGAGCTCGCCGATCCGTCTGCCTGGGCGACGCCGGCGCGCTCGGCCGAGTCGACGGCCAAGCACGACGCGGCCAAGCGCGCGGTCGACGAGCTCTACGCGCAGTACGAGCAGGTCGCGGGCTAAGCGCGGAGCGCCTCGGTGGGGCTGAGGCGCGCGGCCTTCGCGGCCGGGTAGAGACCCGCCAGCGCGCCGATGATGAAGCCGGCGGTGGGCGCGGCGATCAGCGCGTACAGCGGGACGATGAACGGTTCGTGCTTGGCGGCCGAGTAGATCTCGGTCGCGCCGGCGCCGATTCCGAGACCGAAGGCGCCGCCGATCGCCGCCAGCAGCGCGGACTCGGCCAGGAACTGGATGCTGATGTGGCCGCGGGTCGCGCCGAGCGCGCGCCGCAGCCCGATCTCGCCGCGGCGCTCGAGCACCGAGATCACCATGATGTTCGCGATCCCGATCGCCCCGACCAGCAGCGCGACGGCGCCGAGCCCCAGTAGCAGCGTCGTGAACTGGCCCTTGGCGGCGGCACGCGCCTCGAGCACGTCGGAGGGCCGGTCGACACTGACGCCACTCGGGTCCTGGGGGTTGGCCGTCGCCGGCAGCAGGTTGGCGACCGAGGTCACGTTGTTCTGAGTGCTGCGCACGTAGACCTCGCTCGGCTCCGGCAGCTGCTGGAAGTACTTCTCGGCCATCGGCAGCGAGATGAACGCGACCGAGTCCAACGATGAGTCGAGCTTGACCGGGTTGAGGATTCCGACGACGACGAACCACTGGTTGCCGATGTAGAGCATCACGTGGCCGCTCACCCGCGTGATCTGCAGAGTGGCGGCCGCCTGCGCGCCGAGTACGACCTCGGGATAGGCCTGGCTGACGCCCGCCAGGAAGTGCCCGGCGGCGAGCGTCGTGCCGACGACCTTCGGCAGATTCTCGCTGGCGGCGTCGACGCCGATCCCACCGGTCTGCTCCGCGGGGACAAACGGGGTGCGGTAGACGTTGGCGTTGGTCAACTGGTAGATCGGCGCGGCGTTCTCGACGTGCAGCATGTGCTTGATCATCGGAACCGAGCTCGGTGCGAGCACGGCCGAGTTGCCGAGAAAGTCGGTGCCGGGGGAGATCGTCAGCAGGTTCGTGCCGAGCGAGTCGATCTCAGCGATCAAGTTGGCCTGCGCCGACGAGGACACGCCGACGACGGCGACCATCGCGCCGATGCCGATCGCGATCCCCAGCGCGGACAGCGCCGCGCGCAGCTTGCGGGTGCGCAGACCCTGCAGCGCGACGCCGATCAGCTCGCGGAACGGCAGGCGCGCGCGGCCGATCTCGGTGGGCGTGTCCGGCGGCGGCGTGTGCGCGGGTACGTTCTCGCCGGGAAGGACCATGTCGGTCATCCGCGCTCGTCCTCGACGATCTCACCGTCGCGCATGTGCAGGCGCCGCGGAAACTCGCCGGCGATGTTGACGTCGTGGGTGATCAGCACCAGCGTCGCGCCGTCGGAGCCGAGCTCGTGCAGGACGCTGAGCACGCCCGCCCCCGACTTCGAGTCGAGGTTGCCGGTCGGCTCGTCGGCGAGGATGATCGCCGGGCGCTTGGCCAGTGCGCGTGCGATCGCCACACGCTGGCGTTCGCCACCGGACAGCTGGCGCGGCTTGAAGTCGAGCCGGTGGCCGAGGCCGACGCGCTCGAGCGCCGCGCGGGCGAGCTCGCGGCGCCTGGCGAGCGGCATCCCGGTGTAGAGCATGCCGGTGGCTACGTTGTCGACCGCGGTCATCGACTCCTGCAGGTGGAAGGCCTGGAACACGAACCCGATCTGATGGGCGCGCAGGCCGGCGAGCTGTCCGTCGGAGGCCCGGGTGGTGTCGTGGCCGGCGACACGCACCTGCCCGGAGCTCGGGCGCTCGAGCGTGCCGAGGATCGTCAGCATCGTCGTCTTGCCCGAGCCCGAGGGCCCGACGACCGCGACCTGGTCGCCGGCGGGGATGTCGACGCTGACGTCACGCAGCGCCAGCACACCGCCGGGGTACTCCTTGCTCACCTGCGCGAGCTCGACGCTCATCCCTGGGAGTCGGTCACCTTCAGACCGGGGTAGATGCCGGAGCCGGAGATTTCGACGAAGCCGGCGGCGAACAGTCCGGTCTGCACCGGGATCAGTTTGTGCGGAGCGCTTGCCTGCTGCACCGCAAAGGTGCTGCCCGAGGTCGCCAGCAGCGCCGTCACCGGAACCGACAGCACGTGGCTGGCCTTGCTCTGGACGAAGTTGACGCTGACCGAGGCCTGATCGAGGCCGCCGCCCTTGGCGCGCTTGTCGAGCTCGATCGTCACGGGGACGGTCGAGCTGCCCGAGTCGCTGCCGCCGGCGCCGCCACCGGAGCCGCCGGCGCCGGCGCCGCTGTCATCGGAGCTCGAGCTCTGTGCGACGGGGCTGACGGCGGTGACGTGGCCGCCGACGGTGCCGCCGCTCGGCATCTCGACGGTGACCTTCTCACCGATCGTGGCCTCCGACTGCGAGCTCGCGCTGAGGTCGACGGTCACGACGAGCTTGGTCGAGGAGGTTGCGAGCACCGCCACCGCGCTGCCACCACCTCCGCTGCCGCCGCTGCCGCTGCCACCGCTGCCGCCACTGCCGCTGCTGCCAGTGCCGGTGTTTCCCGCATTGCCGGTCCCGGAGTTGCCGGTGCTGCCGCTGGTCGTGGGGGTACCGGAGTTCTTGCTGGTCGTGGGGGTGCCGCTGTTGTTGTTGCCCGCGTTGTTGGAGGAGGGGGCGTGGCTGGCACGCTGCTCGGCCTTCAACTCGCGTTGCTGCTGCCGGATCAGGCGCAGCAACGCCTGCAGCGTGCGCTTGCTGAGGTTGTCGCCACTGCTGACGGTCGTGGTGGTCTTGGGCGTCGTGCTCATCTGCGTGGTGGTGGTGGGGGTTGTGGTACCGGTGCCCGTCGTCCCTGTCGTGTCTGTTCCAGTCGTGTCGGTGGTGTCGGTCGTGGTGGTGTCGGTCGTCGCGGTCGTGGTCGTATCGGTGCCCGTGGTCGAGGTGTCCTTGGCGTAGTCGACGAACAGCGACGGCTCCGCAGCCGGCGTGTAGCTCGCCGCCGCCGTGGAGCCGACGGTGGTATCGACCGTCTGGACCATCTGCGGCCCGGGCAGGAACACGACCTGTCCGAGCGTCAGCTTGCCGGTCTCGGTCTCGCCAAGCCGGTACTGCAACGCATCGATGCCGGCGGTTGTGGCGTACTGCCAGTCGTCGTCGACAACGATCCCGTCGGGGTCGCAGCCGAGGGCGACGAGGTTCCTGTTGAGCTCGTAGACATCCGGGCCGCTGGTGTCGGTGGAGCTGAGGTCGCGGTAGGCCGGCGTGGCGCCGTCCATCAGCAGGACCGGTTTGTTGTCGACTTGGAACAGGCTCTGGCCGGGATGGATCACCCGGCCGACAGCGGGCACCCAGGTGATCGTCCCACTCAGACGGTTGTAGACCGTCTGCGAGTTCGCGTAACTGAGAGTCCCGGACTCGGTATCAGTCGCGACGAGGTTGCGGCGCTGAACGGTGGCCGCGCCGGTCGCGGTCGTTCCCGCCCCGGAGCCACCGCTCGCGGGCTTGTCGTTGTTCGAGACGACGATCACGACCACGGCAGCCACGACGGCGACCAGCAGCAGGCTTGCGACCCAACGCCCGCGCTGACGGGGCAATCTCGGCCTGAGTCGGCTCACTTGCCTGCCGCCTGTGCCTTGGGTCCGACCCGCATGTATTTCTGGCAGACCTTCTGGGCGTTTGTGAATGCGGGTGAGCCGGGATCGAGCTTGCCGGCTCCGCCGCCGGCCGGTCCGCCGATCCGAACGGCGATTCCGTTACCACCCGGTCCGCTCGTGACCTTCGGGTCCGGGAAGTTCGGCACACCGTGGCTACGCATGCAGGTGGCCATCTTCAGGGCGCCCTGCTTGATCTGCGCCAGCTGCGCGCCGCTGATCGCGGGCCCGTGCGGCCCGTACTTGGCGCAATCGTTCATCGCCCGGCGGAATGCCGGACCGCTGACGTTGACCGTGTGGCCGTCCACGGTGATCGCGGCGGTGCCGCCATCGGCACTCGCCTGGATGCCGAAGCCTCCGCTGTTGGTGGGGTCGGGGAAGTCTGGTACGCCGTGAGTGCGCATGCACTGGGCCTGCTTCAGTGCCTGGCTCTTGTGCGCGGCTGTGGACGCGGTTGTCTTGGTGGGGCTCGAGCCACCGCACGCGGCGATGGCCGTCGCGGTGGCGAGCAGGGCGCCTAGGACGCTGGCTTTGCGGAGCATGGCCGCATTTCTACGCGGCAGGGGGTTACATCCCGGGAACAGACGCCGTTACTTTCACGTAACCGCCTGCCAAGGATGCTCTGAGGCCGTCATGCGCGTACTAGTGGTAGAGGATCATTCCGAGCTCGCCGAGGCAGTCGCCTCGGGGCTCCGTCGCGAGGGCATGGCCGTCGACGTCGCCGGTGACGGGCAGTCCGGTCTCACCAACGCACGCGTGTACGAGTACGACGTGATCGTGCTCGACCGTGATCTCCCGCGCCTGCACGGCGACGAGGTCTGCCGCCAGCTGACCAGCGATGGCATCCGCGCACGTGTGCTGATGCTCACCGCCTCCGGTGGAATCGAGGATCGCGTCGAGGGTCTCGGCCTCGGCGCCGACGACTATCTGCCCAAGCCATTTGCGTTTGCCGAGCTGGTGGCACGCGTGCGGGCGCTCGCCCGCCGCGCTCAGCCGGCGCTGCCGCCGGTGCTCGAGTGCGCCGACCTGCAGCTCGACAGTGCCCGCCGGCTCGCGAGCCGTGGCGGCGAGCGGCTCGAGCTGAGTGCCAAGGAGTTTGCGGTGCTCGAGCTGCTGATGGGTGCCCAGGGCGCGGTGATCTCCTCCGAGGAGCTGCTCGCCCGTGCTTGGGACGAGGCCGCCGACCCGTTCAGCAATGTCGTCAAGGTGACCGTCAGTCGTCTGCGCCGCAAGCTCGGCGAGCCTGATCCGATCGAGACGGTGCCCGGTGGCGGATACAAAATCTGAGGGTGGGCGTTTCGGGCGCGGTCTCACCCGGCGTTTCGGCGGGGGTCCCGCCCTGCGTTTCGGCGGGCGGGTCGGCGGGCGCGGGATTCGGGTCACGCTGCGGCTGCGGTTGACGTTGCTCTATGGGCTCGTGTTCGTCGCTGCCGGCGCCGGGCTGCTGGCTGTGACCTACGGCCTGTTCAAGCACAACCAGGACTCAGCGAACCAGACGCTGTCGCTCCGCGGGGTCCAGTTCACGCTTCCCTCGGGGGCGACGGCGAAGAACCTCGGCCCTGGGTTTGCGGTGTCGCAGAAGGCCGTCGCACCGGCTCGCAACGTCCAGACCACGGTTTCGAGGGGCCGATCCACGGCCAGTACACCCAACTACACCCGCACGCCGCCTGGCGCGATACTCAATAAGATCAAGTCATCCGGTCAGGCGCAGCTGTTGTTCCTGGCGGCACGTGCCAACGCGCACTTGCGGATCGAGCAGGCGAACGATGCCTCGTCGCTGCTCGAGTGGTCGGCGATCGCCCTCGGTGTCGTCGCGCTGCTGTCGATCGGGCTCGCGTGGTGGCTGGCCGGACGCGCGTTGGGACCGCTGCGGACGATGAATTCACGGGCGCGTGAGATCAGCGCGGAGAGCCTGCATCAGCGTCTGGGCGTCGATGGCCGCCGCGATGAGCTCGGCGAGCTGGCTACGACCTTCGACGCGCTGTTGGCACGGCTCGAGTCGTCGTTCGACTCGCAGCGGCGGTTCGTGGCGAACGCGTCGCACGAACTGCGCACGCCGATCACGCTCGAACGCACGCTGGTCGAGGTGGCACTGGCCGATCCGGACGCGTCGCTCGAGTCGCTGCGCCGCGTGTGTGAGCGCGTGGTCAGCTCGACCGAGGAGCAGGAGCGGCTACTCGACGCGTTGCTGACGCTGGCGCGCAGTGAGGCAGGTGTCGGTGCGGGTGAGAGCGTCGAGCTCGCGGTGATCGCCGAGGACGCGCTGCTGGCACGCGAGTCACAGCTCGCCGGGGTCTCCGTCGAGCGCGCGCTCGAGCCGGCAACCGTGGTCGGTGACCGGGCGCTGCTCGAGCGGCTCGTGGGCAACCTCGTCGACAACGCGATCGTCCACAACGGCGGTGAAGCGCGTTGGATCAGCGTCTCCACGTTCGCCGATGCCGACGGCGTCCCCAGTCTGCGGATCGCCAACGGTGGCGAGGCGATCGAGGCCGATCGGGTCGATGAGCTGTTCGAGCCGTTCCGTCGTGGTGTCGGCGAGCGCCTCGGCAGTGACGGCCTCGGTCTCGGACTCTCGATCGTGCGCGCCGTCGCGATCGCCCACAGTGCCCAGATCGAGGCCCGCGGCCTGCCCGACGGGGGTCTCGAGCTCGAGCTGCGCTTCACCTCCGTCGCGGGTGGTAAACCCCCTGTTGGGGGTCTCGAAACTGTGTCGGGATAGTCACAGTCTGTTCGGGGTCAACACCGCCCCGAGCGGCACCGGCGTCGCCGCCTCCCTCTAGACTCGGGCACACGATGTCAGTGCCCAGCGAGGCTCGACAGGTACGGATCGCCCTCGTCGACGATGACAGCGGTCTGGTCACGATGCTCGAGCGCCGCTTCCAGGCGCTGCGCTGGGAATGCGAGGTGCTGGCCTATCCGCCGACCCCCGACCAGCTCGCCGCGATGCGCCTGCACGCGGTGGTGCTCAACCCCGAGCTCTCCGGCCTCGACTACATCGAGCGCGTCAGCGGCGCCGTGCCGGCGGTCGCGATCCTCGTGATCTGCAGGCCCACACAGGTCGCCGACCGCGTGCGCGCGCTGCGCAGCGGAGCCGACGACTGGATCACCAAGCCCTGCCATCCCGAGGAGCTGATCGCTCGCATCCAGGCCGTGATGCGCCGCCGTCGCATCGGAGACGTGCTGTTCGAGGACACACCGACCACAGCCGGCGAGCTGACGATTCGTCCCGATCAGTTCGACGCCTACGTCGGCGACGAGCCGGCCGGCCTGTCGCGCAAGGAGTACGAGCTCTTGCGCCAGCTGGCCGCGGCCGAGGGCCGAGTGCTCGAGCGCGAGGTCATCTATCAGCGCGTCTGGGGCTACGCGATGGTGCGTGGCGACCGCTCGGTCGACGTGTTCGTGCGCAAGTTACGCAACAAGCTCGAGCGGATCTCGCCGGAATGGCGTTACGTGCACACCCATTTCGGGGTCGGTTATCGCTTCGCCGCCGAGCGTGACGACTCCGCCGACGGCGACGAAGGGGGTTCCTCCGATGCGCCGGAGAACCCGGAAGTACGCTTGGACGTGACCGCTGTCCGCTGAGCGCCTCAGGTATCACGTGAAAGTAACCACCAACGTCCGCAACATCGCAGTGATCCTGCTGATCGCCGCGGTGATCTACGCGCTCGGCAATACGGGCGATTTCGCGCTGAGCTTCCTGGTGACGCTGATCTCGCTCGCGTTCATGGCCGCGATCGCATGGATCGCGTCGCGGCTCTACCGCGAGCACCGCACCGAGATCTACGGACTCGGCACGCGCGACCGCGCGATCGCCTATGTCGCGCTGGGCGTCGGCGCGCTCGCGCTGACGGCGATCGACCGCTTCTGGAACACCGGTTTTGGCACCGCCGTGTGGCTGGTGCTGCTCGGCTGCTGCATCTACGCGCTGTACGCGGTCTGGCGCGCGTCGCGCGAGTACTAGCGTCTGCGGCAGTCGGGGTGGTCTCGCGTGACCACCCCGACTGAGAGGCGCCTGTGGCTGACCGCTTGGCTCTACGCGCGCAGCTCGAAGCGGTCGAGGCTCATGACCTTGTCCCATGCCGCGGCGAAGTCGTGCACGAAGCGCGCTTGCGCACCGTCGCTCGCGTAGACCTCCGCGACCGCGCGCAGCTCGGCGTTGGCTCCGAACACGAGGTCAGCACGGCTGGCCGTCCACGACTGGCCGCCGGCGCCGGTGCCGCTGTAGAGCGCCGAGCCGTGGTTCTGCGCGGTCCAGACGGTGCCGAGATCGAGCAGGTTGACGAAGAAATCGTTCGTCAGCCTGCCCGGGGTCGTGGTGAGCACGCCGGTGCTGGAGTTGTCGTGGTTGGCGCCAAGAACCCGCAGGCCGCCGACGAGCACCGTCATCTCCGGTGCGCTCAGCGTCAGCAGGTTCGCGCGGTCGATCAACAGGTACTCGGCGGGCATGCGAACGCCGGCCTTGACGTAGTTGCGGAAGCCATCCGACGGGGGCTCCATCGCCTCGAACGATTCGATGTCGGTCTGCTCCTGGCTGGCATCGGTGCGGCCGGGCGCGAACGGCACGGTGATCTCGTGGCCTGCAGCGCTTGCGGCCTGTTCGACGGCTGCGCAGCCGCCGAGCACGATCACGTCCGCCAACGACACCTGCTTGCCGGTGGCGATGAACGCCTGGCGGACGCCCTCGAGCGTGCTCAGCACGCTGTCGAGCTGGGCCGGGTTGTTGACCTCCCAGCCGCGCTGCGGATCAAGTCGCAGGCGGGCGCCGTTGGCGCCGCCACGCTTGTCACCGCCGCGGAAGGTCGCGGCCGAGGCCCAGGCGGTGGAGACCAACTGTGAGACGGTCAGGCCGGAGCCGAGGATCTGCCGCTTGAGCGCGGCGATATCAGCGGCACCGATCAGCTCGGCCGGAGCGGCTGGAACCGGGTCCTGCCAGATGAGCTCCTCGTGCGGCACCTCGGGCCCGAGATAGCGCACAACCGGGCCCATGTCGCGGTGCGTCAGCTTGAACCAGGCACGGGCGAAGGCGTCGGCGAACTCGTCCGGGTTGTCCTTGAACCGCCGCGAGATCTGCTCGTAGGCCGGGTCCACGCGGAGCGCGAGGTCGGTCGTCAGCATCGTCGGCTTGCGTGGGGCGCCGCCGGCGTCTGGCGCGGGGATGACCGCGTCGGAGTCCTTGGCGACCCACTGGTTGGCGCCGGCCGGGCTCTGCTCGAGCTCCCACTCGTAGGCGAACAGGTTCTCGAAGAAGTGGTTGCTCCACCGTGTTGGGGTCTGGGTCCACGTCACCTCGATCCCGGAGGTGGTGGCGTCCTGCAGCACGCCGCTGCCGTGGCTGCTCTTCCAGCCGATCCCCTGCGCCTCGATCGGAGCGGCCTCGGGCTCGGGGCCGGAGCAGTCGGCGGGACCGGCGCCGTGGGTCTTGCCGAAGGTGTGGCCGCCGGCGATCAGCGCGACGGTCTCCTCGTCGTTCATCGCCATGCGGCGGAAGGTCTCGCGGATGTCGCGGGCCGAGGCGAGTGGATCGGGGTTGGCGTTAGGGCCCTCGGGGTTCACGTAGATCAGACCCATCTGCACAGCCCCGAGCGGATCCGCGAGCTCACGATCACCGCTGTAGCGCTCATCGCCCAGCCATGTCGTCTCGGGACCCCAGTACACGTCTGTCTCGGCCTCCCAGGCGTCCACGCGACCGCCGGCGAAGCCGAACGTCTCGAAGCCCATCTGCTCGAGCGCGACGTTCCCGGTGAGGATGATCAGATCGGCCCACGACAGGGCGTTCCCGTACTTCTGCTTGACCGGCCACAGCAAGCGCCGGGCCTTGTCGAGGTTGGCGTTGTCCGGCCAGCTGTTGAGCGGTGCGAAGCGCTGCTGGCCGGAGCCGGCGCCACCGCGGCCGTCGCTGATGCGGTAGGTGCCGGCGCTGTGCCAGGCCATGCGGATCATCAGCGGGCCGTAGTTGCCGAAGTCGGCCGGCCACCAGTCCTGGGAGGTCGTCAGCACCTCGGCGACGTCCTGCTTGACGGCGCTCAGGTCGAGGGTCTTGAACGCCTCGGCGTAGTCGAAGTCCGCGCCCAGCGGGTTGGTGACGGGCTGGTTCTTCGCAAGGATCTTGAGGTTCAGGCGCTCGGGCCACCACTCGACGTTGGCGTCGCCGCTCGTGGGGTGGACGAGCCCGCCGTGGGCGACAGGGCAGCCACCTCCGTTCTCGAGCGGGATTGCGGTCGATTTGCTCATTTCGCCGACGACGGCGTCATGGTGGTGGTCAGACACAGAGATCCTTTCGGTTCAGGTTCGGGTGATGCTGTGGGTGTTCAGTGGGTGTGCGTCGCCGGGATCGTCGCCGTGACGTCCACCGGCGATGCCGAGCAGCTGGAGCAGAGGCCCCAGTAGATGACCTCGGCCTCATCGATCGCGTAGCCGTGGGCCTCAGACGGCGTCAGGCACGGCGCGAAGCCGACTGCGCAGTCGACGTCGGCGACGGCCCCGCACGCGCGACAGACGATGTGATGGTGGTTGTCGGCGACACGCGCCTCGTAACGTGCGAGTGAGCCCGACGGCTGGATGCGTCGCACCAGGCCCGCAGTCGTCAGCGCCTGGAGCACGTCGTAGACCGCCTGGTGTGAAACCTCGCCGAGCTGCCGCCGCACCTCATCGATGATCGAGTTGGTATCGGCGTGCGGGTGCTCGTGCACCGCGTTCAGCACGGCGATCCGCGGACGGGTCACGCGCAACTGCGCGTGACGCAGGATCTGCTCGATCTCGGGGCTCGAGGGCACTGCGGCGAGTCTCGCCTGTTTTCTTGAATGAGTCAAGTTTTGTTCACCAGAGCGCGACAACACGGGTGTTTTGGCGAGCACTCAAATTGGCTGCGTTCAGAAATGCCCCTCCTCAGGGCAAAAGTGAACGCGGCGGCCGCGGGACGGGCGGGGGCAGAGACTGGGCGCGCGGTCCAGTGGGCGAGCGGGCGAGCGGGCGAGACTGGGCGAGCGGGCGACACTGGGCGAGCGGGCTCTCCACGACACGACGTTCTTTTGGACCTTGCGTTCTTTTGGAGCTCGCGTAACCGCGATGCCGAACGCCAGGGACAGAGAATGTCCGCAGGCCCCGCATAGACTCGATTTCAGATGTCGATCGTCCCCGCCGAGCGCCGCCGCGACCTGCCCGATGAGCCGGGCGTCTACCTGTTCCACGACGAGCGCGGCAAGGTGATCTACGTCGGCAAGGCGATCTCGATCAAGAAGCGCGTCGCATCGCACTTCTCCAACCCGAGCACGCGCGCGGGCCGTGACCTGCTGCCGATGATCGACCGCATCGAGGCGCTCGTCGTACAGACCGAGTCCGAGGCGCTGATCGTCGAGCAGAACTTCATCAAGCAGTACCAGCCGCGCTTCAACATCCGGCTGCGCGACGACAAGTCCTATCCGTACATCGCGATCAGCCTCGACGAGGACTTCCCGCGCGTGTACTTCACACGCGAGCGCCACCGCCGCGACCGCGCCTACTTCGGCCCGTTCAGCAGCGCCAAGCGCGTGCGTGCGACGCTCGAGGTGCTCGGCAAGGTGTTCCTGTTCCGGACCTGCGACGGGCCGCAGCCGGGACGGCGCAGTGGCTCACCGTGCCTCGATTACTACATCAAGCGCTGCGAGGCGCCCTGTGTCGGCTACGTCAGCAAGCAGGACTACCGCGCCGGCATCGACGGTGTGATCGCCTTCCTCTCCGGGCGCTACAAGGAGATCGAGCAGCGGCTCGAGTTCGAGATGAACCAGGCCGCGGCCGAGCAGCGCTACGAGGACGCCGCGCGTGAGCGCAATCGCCTGCAGGCGGTGCGGCGACTGCTCGAGCGCCAGCGGGTCTCGGTCGAGCAGGGCGGGACCTTCGATGCGATCGCGATCGCGGTTGCCGATGGCGAGGCCAACGCCCAGGTGCTGCAGGTCCGTGACGGCGTGCTGTCCGACCGTCAGAGCTTCTACCTCGACAACGCCGCGGACGCCGATCCCGGCGACGTGACCGAGGCCTTCATCATCCAGTACTACGCGTCGGCGATGATGATCCCGCCGCTGGTCGTGGTCGAGCCGGGGACCCCGAATGTCGCGCCGCTCGCACAGGCGCTGTCGGAACGGCGCGGTTCACGGGTCGAGGTGCGCGAGCCCGAGCGCGGCGACAAGCGCCGGATCCTCGAGCTCGCGCAGCGCAACTCGAGGCTCGCACTCGACCAGGAGAAGCTGCGCTCCGAGCGCCGCCGCCAGCAGCGCACCGAGGCGCTCGACCGTCTTCAGCAGGCGCTCGTGCTCGACACGCTGCCGCTGCGGATCGAGTGCTATGACATCTCGACGCTGATGGGCAGCAACACGGTCGCGTCGATGGTCGTGTTCGAGGGCGCCGCACCGAAGAAATCGGACTACCGGCGCTTCAAGGTGCGCACCGTCGGTGAGGACGGACCCGACGACTTCGCCTCGATGGAGGAGATCCTGGGGCGGCGGATGGCGCAGTTCGAGCGCCAGGAGGACCTCTCGCCGCACGACAAGGAGTACGACCCGAGCTTTGCCGCGCTGCCGAACCTGATCGTGATCGACGGTGGCAAGGGCCAGCTCGCGGCCGGGCTGCGGGCGCTGCAGGGGTTCCTCGAGCGCGGAGTGGCCGTGGTTTCACTGGCCAAGCGGATCGAGGAGGTGTTCATCCCCGGGCGGGCACAGTCGTTGGTGATGCCGCACGACACGCCGGAGTTGCAGTTGCTGCAGCGCCTGCGCGATGAGGCCCACCGTTTCGCGATCACCCATCACCGCCAGCGCCGTGACCGGGCGATGACAGCATCGATCCTCGATGGCCTGCCCGGGGTCGGGCCGGCGCGCAAGCGCGCGCTGCTGACGCACTTCGGCTCGCCCGACGCGGTGCTCGATGCTTCGCGCGAGGAGCTCGAGGCGGTTCCGGGAATACCCGGAAAGCTCGCACGCGAGCTGCACCGCGAGCTTCACAAGACCGGCGTCTGAGCTCGGAAACATCCTTATCCGCTCAGCCTGGTAAACCCCCATGTTGGGGGTATAGGTGACGTTACAAAGTCGACACAAACCGAGACAGAGCTGACACATATGTCGACCGCTGCGGAAGGTAATTCGCTCGCACTGCGCGACCTGGTCGTGATCACCGGCTACTCCGGAGCCGGCAAGTCGACCGCGATGGCCGCCTTCGAGGATGAGGGCTACTTCTGCGTGGACAACCTGCCCTCGGAGATGATCGGCTCGCTGATCGAGCTGTTCGCCCACGAGGGCTCGAAGGTCGCCTACGCGGCAATCGTCTCGGACCTGCGCGCCGGAAGTTACTTCGAGGGGCTCGACGCGGTGCTCGATCGCCTGCAGCAGATCGGCTTTGCCTACCGCGTGCTGTTCCTCGAGGCCAGCGAGGAGTCACTTCAGACCCGTTACAAGGAGACACGCCGCCGTCACCCGCTGTCACCCGACGGCAGCGTCGCCGAGGGCATCGCCCGTGAGCGCGAGGCGCTCGCACCGATCAGGGCTCGCGCCGACTACGTGATGGACACGACCGGCCTGACCGCGGCCCAGCTGCGACGCAAGCTCTCCGACGCGATGCTGCCGACGCACACGCCGGGGCGGCTCGCCGTGACCTTCGAGAGCTTCGGCTTCAAATACGGGCCGGCCCGCGACCCCGACCTGATGTTCGACGTGCGCTTCCTGCCCAACCCGCACTACGAACCGACGCTGCGGCCGCTGACCGGGCTGGACAGCCGGGTCGTCGAATTCATCGACCGCGACGGCTCGCTGACGCGCTTCTACGAGCGGCTTCACCCGCTGCTCGACTACCTGCTTCCGCAGTACCTCGCCGAGGGCAAATCCCACCTCGTGGTGGCGGTCGGATGCACCGGCGGCCGGCACCGCTCGGTGGCGATCGCCGAGCACCTCGGCGAGCGCTACAAGCCCTCGTCGGAGTACATCGTCGAGGTCACCCACCGCGACTCCCAGCGCGCGACGTGATCGACCACATCGGCTTTGAGGTCTCCGACCTGGAACGGTCGGCCAAGTTCTATGACCCGGTGTTCTTCGCGCTCGGCGCACGGCGCATGTTCGAATCCGAGCACGCGCTCGCCTATGGCGTCAACGGCCCGCAGTTCTGGCTGGTCGTGCGCGGGCGCGAACCGGCACCCGGGTACGGGCATGTGGCACTGCAGGCGACCGGCAAGGCGGCGGTTGACGCCGCATACAGGGTCGGGATCGCCGCCGGCGGCGAGGACGACGGACCGCCCGGACCGCGCCCGCAGTACGGCAAGCGCTGCTACGCGGCGTACATGCGCGACCCCGACGGGCTCCGGGTCGAAATCGTGTCGCGCCGCTGACACCGGCCTGACATCGGGCCGCTGAGGCCCGCGGAGCGTGCCGCTGAGGCCCGGCGCCGCGCGAGGCACAGGTGGCCGCGCGCAACTCGTTAGCCTTCGATGGGCCTGCCCCTCGACGTGGCGCGGGCCTTCAGCGCGAACTTCAACAAGTCGGAGGGTCTATGGCAGTTCGAGTCGGCATCAATGGTTTTGGGCGGATCGGCCGCAACGTATTCCGGGCGGCGGTGGACCGCAACGCGGATATCGAGTGGGTCGCGCTCAACGACCTGGTGGACCGCAAGACGATTGCGCACCTGCTCAAGTACGACTCGAATTACGGCCCCTTCAAGGGCACCGTCGAGGTGACCGACAACGGCATCGCCGTCAACGGCAAGGAGCTGCGCGTGCTCGCCGAGCGCGACCCCGCGGCGCTGCCGTGGGGCGAGCTCGATGTCGACGTGGTGCTCGAGTCCACCGGCTTCTTCACCGATCGTGAAAACGCCTCCAAGCACCTCGACGCCGGCGCCAAGAAGGTCGTCATCTCCGCGCCCGCGACCAGCCCCGACGTGACCGTCGTGCTCGGCGTCAACTTCGACGAGGCCTACGACGCGGGCTCGCACACGATCATCTCCAACGCCTCGTGCACGACCAACTGCCTGGCGCCCGTCGCCAAGGTGCTGCAGGACACGGTCGGGATCAAGCACGGCCTGATGACCACGATCCACGCCTACACCGCCGACCAGCGTCTGCAGGACATGCCGCACAAGGACCTGCGCCGGGCGCGGGCGGCGGCCGTCAGCCTGATCCCGGCCAGCACCGGCGCGGCCAAGGCGATCGGCGTGGTGATCCCCGAGCTCAACGGCAAGCTCAACGGCTTCGCGGTACGCGCACCGGTGCCGACCGGCAGCGTCGTCGACCTCACGATCGAGGCCGAGCGCCAGACCTCCAAGGAGGAGATCAACGCCGCGCTCAAGGCGGCCGCCGGCGATGGTCCGCTGAAGGGCTACCTCGAGTACACCGAGGATCCGATCGTGTCCTCGGACATCGTCGGCAACCCGGCCTCGTCGATCGTCGACTCGGAGCTGACCTCGGTGCTCGACGGAACGCTGGTCAAGGTCGTCGCCTGGTATGACAACGAGTGGGGCTACTCGAACCGCTGCGTCGACCTGGTGCAGAAGCTCTAGGCGTCCGCAACCGTTATAGGAACAACACGCATGCGGACACTGCAGGACCTCGAGGACCTGAACGACAAGTGGGTGCTCGTCAGGGTCGACTTCAACGTGCCACTCGATTCAAGCGGTGGCATCGCCGACGACACGCGCGTACGCGCGACCGTGCCGACGCTGCGCGAGCTGCGCGAGCGGGGCGCCCGCCTGGTGCTCGTCTCGCACCTCGGCCGGCCCAAGGACCGCGAGCCCGAGCTGTCGCTCAAGCCCGTTGCGGAGCGCCTCAGCGAGCTGCTCGACACCCCGGTGCAGATGGCCCCGGCGGTCGTCGGCGATGAGGTGAAACGGCTCGCCGACGGACTCGGGCGCGGCGAGCTGCTGCTGCTCGAGAACGTCCGCTACGAGCCGGGCGAGACCAAGAACGACCCCGAGCTTGCTGCAGCACTTGCGGCGCTCGCCGACGTCTATGTCGATGATGCCTTCGGAGCCGCGCACCGCGCACACGCATCGACGGTCGGGGCCGCGCAGGTGATGCGCGATCGCGTCGCCGGCCTGCTGCTCGAGCGCGAGGTCAACACCCTGCGCGAGCTCGTCGAGGCCCCCGCGCGGCCGCTCGTCGCGATCCTCGGCGGCGCCAAGGTCAGCGACAAGATCAAGGTGATCGAGCGCTTCCTGGACGTGGCCGACACGATCCTGATCGGCGGCGCGATGGCGTTCCCGTTCCTGAAGGCTCAGGGCCATGCCGTCGGCAACTCGCTGTGCGCCGACGAGGACGTCGAGCTCGCGGGCAAACTGCTCGAGCTCGAGCAGCGCAGCCACGGCCGGCTCGTGCTGCCCGCGGACCTGATCGCCGGAGACCACTTCGGAGCCGATGCCGCACCACAGCCGATCGACGGGGTCGAGGTGCCCGACGGCCTGATGGGCCTCGACGTCGGCCCGAAGACGGTCGCCGAGTACACGGCGCTGATCGAGGCGGCCGGCACCGTGTTCTGGAACGGCCCGATGGGTGCGTTCGAGCTCGAGCCGTTCGCCGCGGGCACGCGGGCGGTCGCCGAGGCGCTCGCCACCGCGCCCGGGGTGACCGTCGTCGGCGGTGGCGATTCCGCCGCGGCCGTGGAGCAATTCGGCGTGGCCGACAAGATGACGCACGTCTCCACCGGAGGCGGCGCGGCGCTGGAACTTATCGAGGGCAGGCAGCTGCCCGGGGTTGATGTTCTCAACTAGGGGACGTCGTACGTATGGAGGCTTGTAGTGACCGGTAGGACGCCACTGATCGCGGGCAACTGGAAGATGAACAAGACCGTCGCCGAGGCGGAGGACTTCATCCAGGCGCTGTTGCCGCGAGTATCAACCGCCGACAACGTTGACGTGGCGATCTGCCCGCCGTTCACGGCATTGACACCGATGGTCGACTCGACCCGCGGCTCACGGGTGCAGGTGTTCGCGCAGACCATGCACCAGGCCGAGTCGGGCGCCTATACCGGCGAGATCTCGGCGGCGATGCTCGCCGAGCTCGACCTGCACGGTGTGATCCTGGGTCACTCCGAGCGCCGGCAGCTGTTCGGCGAGACCGACAAGGCACTGGCGCTCAAGGTTCCGGTGGCGCTCGAGGCCGGCCTCACACCGATCCTCTGCGTCGGCGAGACCGAGGCCGAGCGCGAAGCCGGCGACACCGAGCGCAAGCTGCGCCACCAGGTCCAGGAGGGACTCGCCAAGGTTGCGACCGATCAGATCGCCGGCGTCGCGATCGCCTACGAGCCGATCTGGGCGATCGGCACCGGCAAGGTCGCCGAGCCCGAGCAGGCGCAGGAGGCTGCGGCCTTCATCCGCGCGCTGATCTCGGGGCGCTCGCCCGAGCAGGCCCAACAGTCACGAATCCTCTACGGCGGCAGCGTCAAGCCCGACAACGCCGCCGAGCTGCTCGCACTCACCGACGTCGACGGCGCGCTGGTCGGCGGCTCGAGCCTCGACGCGGACGCCTTCGCCGCGATCGTCGCCGCGGCCGCATGAGAATGGACGATGATGATCCGATGCTGGGTGGGCGGGAGTGAATCCGCCAGCATTGCCTGGGGGCCCCGCTGGGCCCCCAGCACCGTCGGCGGTGCTGGTGGTGCTCGACGGCTGGGGACTCGCCCCGGCCGGCCCGGGCAACGCGGTGTCACTCGCGCGCACGCCCGTCTTTGACGAGCTCTGGGGCCGCTATCCGCACACGACGCTGACGGCCTGTGGACTTGCCGTCGGACTGCCCGACGGACAGATGGGCAACTCCGAGGTCGGGCACATGAACCTCGGCGCCGGCGCCGTCGTGATGCAGGACCTGACCCGCATCGACCTCGCGGTCAGGGACGGAGAGCTGGCACACAACGAGGTGCTGCGTGCCGCCTTCAGCGACGTCCCCGCGGGCGGCCGCGTGCACCTGATCGGGCTCGTCTCCGACGGCGGTGTGCACTCGAGCATCGAGCACCTGCAGGCGCTGATCGGGCTCGGCAAGGAGCTCGGGGTCGAGGACCTGGTGATCCACGCCTTCACCGACGGGCGCGACACACTGCCGCAGTCGGGTGCCGGCTTCCTCGAGCAGGTCGAGCGCTGGACGGCTGAGGCCGGCGTCGGGCGCGTCGGCACCGTGATCGGCCGCTACTACGCGATGGACCGCGACAAGCGCTGGGACCGCGTGCAGCTCGCCTATGACCTGCTCGTGCACGGCGAGTCCGAGCATCACGCCGACAGCGCCGCGCAGGCGCTGCGCGACGCCTACGCACGCGACGAGACCGACGAGTTCGTGCGCCCGGTGGCGGTCGGCGAGGAGGCGCGGATCCGCCCGGGTGACAGCGTCTTCACCTTCAACTTCCGCCCCGACCGCATGCGCGAGATCACGCGCGCGCTGGCCGAGGACGGGTTCTCCGAGGTCGAACGCGGCGACGCCCCGGCGCTCGAGCGCTACGCGACGATGACCGAATACGAGGAGAGCTGGAGCTATCCGGTCGCGTTCCGGCCGGCGCACCCCGAGCTGACGCTGCCGCAGGTGATCGAAGACTTCGGCGGCCGCCAGCTGCACGTCGCCGAGACCGAGAAGTATCCGCACGTGACCTACTTCTTCGCCGGTGGCGAGGAGGCGCCGCAGGGCGGCGAGCGGCGCGAGGTCGTGCCGTCACCGCGCGACGTCCCGACCTACGACCAGAAGCCCGAGATGAGCGCGCCCGAGGCCGCCGCCGCGTTCGTCGGCGCGTGGCGCGAGGACCGGCCGGTGTTCGGGATCATCAACTTCGCAAACGCCGACATGGTCGGCCACACCGGCGTGATCCCCGCCGCCGTCAACGCGATCGAGACCGTCGACCGCTGCCTCGGCGAGGTCGTCCGCGCCGTGCACGAGAGCGGGGGCGTGCTGCTGATCACCGCCGACCACGGCAACGCCGACAACATGCTCGAGCCCGACGGCAGCCCCAACACCGCGCACTCACTGAACCCGGTGCCGGTGATCGTGACGATGGACGGCCTGCAGGTGCGTGAAGGTGGCGTGCTGGCCGACGTCGCACCGACGATCCTGCAACTGCTCGGCTATCAGCAGCCCGAGCAGATGACGGGCGTCTCGCTGATCACCGCCTGACCGCGCTGCTAGGTGTCGGCGGCCGCGTAGTGCAGCCACAGGTACTTCGCCGCGTAGGAGCGGTACGGGCGCCAGGCGAGCGCGCGCTCGGCTGCCTCGGGGATGGTCGGCATCGCGTGCAGCGCGTAGAGCGACTCGATCCCGCGGCGCAGGCCGAGGTCGCCGGCGGGAAACACGTCGGGGCGGGCCATCGCGCGCAGCAGAAACATCTGTGCCGACCAGACGCCGATCCCGCGCAGCGCCACCAGGCGCGCCTCGACCTCGTCGTCGTCGAGCGTGACGAGCTGGTCGAAGTTGAGACGCCCGCTCGCGACCTCGATGCCCAGCGCCCGCACCGCCCTGGCCTTGGCTCCCGACAGCCCGACCGCTCGCAGCGCGGTCTCGTCGCTCGCGGCCAGTCGCGCCGCGTCGATCCGTCCGCCGAGCGACTGCTGCAGGCGGCCGAAGATCGCAAGCGCGGCCTTGACGCTGATGAGCTGCCCGACGATCCCGAGTGTCAGCCGCTCGAGCGGGTCGCGCAGCACCAGGCCGTGCGACGGGAGCGAGAAGTCGACGGTCCCGTGCTCACGGGCGAGACGCGCAAGCGGGTCGGCGAGCGCCGCCAGGAAGGCCTGGGCCGCATCGGCCTCGTCGGTGGCGGAATCAGGTCTCGGGCTCGTCATCTCAACCTGAACTTAGCGGTCTCCACCCTCGGGTGGAGGTGCCGGTTCAACCCGATGATCAACCCCTGCGCCGATGTGCAGAACGCCCCTGGAATCGATCATTCATTGCATGAGCACAAGCACTTACCTAATCGACTCCGCCCTCGTTCTGATCGTCCTGCTTCAGATCAAGGAGCGCACGCTGACCAACCGTCAGCTGATCCGCCCGCTGGTCATCCTCGGCATCGCAATCGCAACCTATCTGCACGGAATTCCGACCCAGGGCAACGACCTGGTGCTGGCCGGCGTGTTGGCCGCCGTCGGTGGTGTGATCGGCGTCGCCAGCGGTCTGACGGTGATCATGCGCCGCCAAGCCGACGGCAGCACGAGCTTCCGCAGCGGCTGGACGTCCGGCATCTTCTGGGTGCTGGGCATGGGGTCGCGCTTCGGCTTCGCCTACTGGTCGTCACACGGCGGCATCCACTCGATCGCGACCTTCAGCGCCAGCCACCACATCAGCAGCGGTGAGGCCTGGACGGTGGCACTGCTGGCGATGGCGTTCTTCGAGGTCATCGGCCGGACGCTGACGATGGCGCTGCGCTGGAAGGGCACCGACGCACTCGCGATCGTCCCCGCGCGGGCGTAGCTCCGGGCAAACCCCTAACTTCCAGTCGATGCTGATCGGGACCGCAAGTGGAAGGCTCGCCTCATCGATAAGGCTGGCGGGCCTGGCCGCGGTCACCTGGAGCATTCTCAACTCACACGTCGCGCCCGCCACCAGCGGGCGCGGCCTCGTTGTGCTGGTTGCGTTCGTGCCGGCGTTCGTCAGCTGGCTGGTGTGGACCTTCTGGTCCACAAAGCAATCCGCGGTCACGCCCGACCTCTATGTGATGGCCATCTGCGGCGGCCTGCTCCAGGCGGCGACGCCGAGCAGCGCGGCCAGCGTCTTCACGTTCGTGGTGGCGATGAGCGCGGCGGCGCGCGCGGGTGTCCTCTACGGACTGGTGATGGCCGCGCTGGGCGCGGCGGCGGTGGGCGCCGGGGCGATCATCTACGACCAGCAGGCGCTGCCGGTATTGGCCTACGCGCTCGGCTTCGCCGCGACGACGCTCGGCGGCACCAACATCCGCCAGTCGCGGCTGCGGCTCGAGCAGACCGAGCTGCTGCTCGCGCAGACGCAGCGCTCGCACGAGGAGCAGCTGCGCGCGGCGCGGCTCGAGGAGTCGACGCGGATCGCCCGCGATATCCACGACGTGCTGGCGCACACGTTGGCCGGGCTTGTGATCCAGCTCGAGGCGACCGACGTGTTGCTCGAGCAGGACAGCGATCGCGCGCAGATCCGCGAGCGCGTGCAGCAGGCACACGAGCTCGCGCGCGAAGGGCTGCAGGAGGCCCGCCGCGCCGTCGGCGCGCTGCGCGGCAACGGGCCCGCGGCGGCTCCGGCGCACACCGCGATCCGGGCGCTCGTCGAGCAGTACGAGCATCCGATCGAACTCCGTGTAAGCGGTGACGAGGGGCGTCTGCAGGGCCAGCTTGGGGAGGCGGTGCTGCGCGTGATCCAGGAGGCGCTGACGAACATTCGCAAGCACGCGCCCGGCGCGGCCGTGACCGTCGAGCTGACGATCGCCGAGCGGCAGCTGGACGTGGTCGTCGAGAACCGTGCGCTGCTGCCCGTGTCGCGTCCGAGCCTCGCCGATGCCGGCGGCGGTTACGGGCTGCGCGGGATGCGTGAACGCGCGACCGCACTCGGGGGCACGCTCACCGCGGGCCCGACCGAGGACGGCTGGCGTGTGGGCCTGTGTCTGCCGCTCGACCAGGCACCATCAGCCCCATGATCCGCGTACTCGTTGCCGACGACCAGGCGCTGGTGCGCGAGGGGCTGACGACGCTGCTCGGGGCGGCGCCGGAGATCGAGCCGGTGGCGGCCGCACGCGACGGTGCGGAGGCGCTGGCGCTGTGCGCCGAGCACCGCCCCGACGTGGTGCTGATGGACCTGCGGATGCCGAACATGGACGGGGTCGAGGCCACACGGCAGATCCGTGAGCGGTACCCGGAGACCGAGGTGGTGGTGCTGACCACGCACGCCGACGAGGCATCGATCCTCGACGCGCTCGGCGCCGGTGCGCGCGGCTACCTGACCAAGGACGCCGGCATCGTCGAGATCGCACGCGCGATCCAGGCCGCGGCGGCCCATCAGACGCTGCTCGATCCGGCCGTCCACCAGCAGCTGATGGCGGCGGCGACCGGGCGCGCCACGGGGGCCACCCAGGGTCCGGAAGCAGGCGGCACAGCAAAGCCGCCTGCAACGCTGCCGAATGACTTGACGCCACGCGAAGCGGAGGTGCTTTCGCTGATCGCGCAGGGACTCTCGAACCGGGAGATCGCCACGCAGCTGTTCGTCAGCGAGGCGACCGTCAAGACGCACATCAACCACGTGTTCTCGAAGATCGACGCACGCGACCGCGCGCAGGCCGTGCACTACGCCTACACCCATGGCCTCGCGGGCTAGTGTCCTGATTCACAAATTCGCGGCCGTCTCGCGGCGTCTGGACGCGCGTGGCGCCACCCGATCCGCGGCAGATACAACCAGTATCTGCCTTGCGAATCGCGTGACCCCACACACGCCCAGCCACTCGCGAGACTGCACCCTAATTTCCGAATCAGGACACTAGTTGGTCCAGAGCGGGACTTCGGCCGTGATCGGCGCGGGACGGCCGATGTGATAGCCCTGCGCGAGGTCGACGCCGCGGCGGCGCAGGAACAGCTCGGTCTCGTGGTCCTCGACGCCCTCGGCGATCGTCTGCTTGTTGAGACCGTGGGCGAGTGACACGAGCGCCTCGATCACGAGCTGGTCGGTGCGGTTGTGCAGGCAGTCGGTGACGAACTCGCGGTCGATCTTGAGGTAGTCGAAGGGGATGTGCTTGAGGTAGTAGAAGCCGCCGAAACCGGCGCCGAAGTCATCGAGCGCGAAACGGCAGCCGAGCCGCTTGAGCCGCTCGGCGAAGCTGCTCGCGAGCGCCATATGTGAGATCGCGGCGGTCTCGGTGACCTCGAAGATCAGCTGGCTGGGGTCGATCGCCTGGCGCTCGACCTCGGTCTCGATCACGTGCAGCAGGCGGTCGTTGGCAAGCGACTTGGCCGAGACGTTGATCTCGACCGAGCCGCTACGCCCGGCCGCCTCCTCGCGCGCCACCAGTGAGATCGCCTGCCTGGCGACCCACTCGTCGAGCTCCTGGATCAGGTCGTAGCGCTCGGCGATGTAGAGGAACGCGCCCGGCGGAATCGCGTCGCCCGAGTCGTCGACCATCCGCAGCAGCAGCTCGCACTGGCACACGCGCTCGCTGTGCAGCTCGAGGATCGGCTGCGCGTAGAGCGTGAACTGGCCGTGGTCGAGCGCCGCGCGGATGCGGTCGATCCATTCGAGCCGGGCCTTCATCCGTGGCTGCTCGTCGCGGCCGCCGGAATGCATCGCAACCTGGTCGCGCCCCGCCTCCTTGGCGTCGTACATCGCGAGGTCGGCGTCGACGAGCACGCCCTCGGCGTTGAGCTGGCCCTGGGTGAACATCGTCACGCCGATGCTGGCGGTCACGTGACGGCTGGTCTGGCCCTGATCGACGACGGCATTGGCGTGGATGTCGGCGACGATCTGCTCGGCGACGTGCTGAGCCACCTCGGCGTTGGCGTCGGGCAGCAGGATCGCAAATTCGTCACCGCCGAGGCGAGCGACGGCATCGGAGCTGCGCAGGCGGCTCGAGAGCAGCGTCGCGACATTCACGATCAGGCGGTCGCCGGCCTCGTGTCCGAGCGTGTCGTTGACGGCCTTGAAGTGGTCGAGGTCGAGTACCAGCAGCGCGCCGCGGTCGCCGTAGCGGTTGACGTGGGCGACGTGACGCTCGAGCTCGGCCTCGAGCCCGCGGCGGTTGAGCAGGCCGGTGAGCGGGTCGTGGTCGGCCATGTGGCGCAGCTCGCGCTCCATCGTGCGGCGCTCGGTGATGTCGACGAAGTGGGTGAGGATCTGCAGCGGCGTGCCGTCCTCGTCACGCAGCATCCGCACGTGGCGTGAGACCCACACCGCCTCGCCGTTGGCTCGCAGCAGACGGCCGTCGCGGATGTAGCTGTCGAGCTCGCCGGCCAGCATCTGCTGGTGCAGCTGCGTTCCCTCGCCCAGCTCCTCGGGGTGGGTGATCGTCGCGAGGTTCATCGCCAGCAGCTCGTCGCGCGTGTAGGCGGTGATGTCGCACATCGAGTCGTTGACCTGCAGCAGACGGCCGTCGGCGGTCGAGATCGTCATTCCCACCGGCGCGTTCTCGAAGGCGGCGCGGAAGCGCTCGCGTGCCGCCTGTACGTCGCGCTCGATCGCGCGGAGCTCGGTGACATCCTGAGCGGTGCCGATGAAGACGCCGGGCCGGTCGGGATCGGTGCGGCCGAGCGCGTGGACGACGCGACGGGCGCCATCGGCCGCGGTGATGCGGTATTCGACCTCGAACATCGGGCCGCCGGCGACGACCTCGCGGAAGGCGCCGGCGACCGGCTCGCGGTCGTCGGGGTCGAGGAACTCGAAGTAGTCCTCGGGCTTGGGCGTGTCGGCATCGACGCTGACCCCGAAGATGCGCTTCATCTGGTCTGACCAGGCCAGCTCGTTGCTGGCCGCGTTCCACATCCACGAGCCGACGTTGGCGATCTCCTGGGCCTCGGCGAAGGCATCGATCGCGCGGTCGCGCGCGGCGTCGGCGTCCTTGCGGTCGCTGATGTCGATGCCGAACGAACCGACGGCGTCGAGCTCACCCTGCTCGTCGAGCACCGGGTAGCGCACCACATGGTAGGTGCGCTGACCGCGCTCGGGGTGGTTGACCGTCACCTCGTGCGTGACCGGTTCCTTGGTCTCCCAGACGGCGCGGTCGTCGTCGGCGATCTCAGCCGTGCGCGGTGTCTGGGCGAAGTCGGTCGGATAGGAGCCGACGAGCTCGGCCTCGTCGACGCCGTAGACCTGGGCGAGCTCGTTGTTGACGTTGAGGTAGCGCCCGTCGAGGCCGCGGAGCGCCAACCACACCGGTGCGTGGTCGAAGATCGCGCGCAGCCGCGAGTTGGCCGAGCGCAGCGCGTCCTCGGCCTCGTGCTGGGCGGTGATGTCGATGAACTGCGCGATGAAGTAGAGCGGGCTGCCGTCGTCGGCGCGCGCGATCGAGACCGACTGCTCGAGCCACAGGATCCCGCCGCTGCGGTTGAAGTAGCGTTTCCTGACCTGATACGAGGCGCGTGATCCGCTCAACAGCTCAACGATCTGCTGCTTGTCGTTGAGCGCGTCCTCGGGATGCACGAGCGTCTGGAAGTTGGATCCGACGAGCTCGTTCTCATTGCGCCCGCAGATCTCACAGAGCTTGCGGTTGACCCGGATCAGCGTTCCCGTCAGCGACGTCAGCGACATCCCGATCGGCGCCTCGGCAAAGACGCTGTCCATGTGCTGATCGGCGTCCCGCACCGCTGACGCAGCCGCGGCCTCGACGGTCCGGCGGCGCGACTGACGATCCTCGCTGAGCGCGTGTGAGACCGCGGCGACGACGTCATCGCCGCGGCTGAGCTCGGCGTAACCGGCCGCGCCGAGCCGCAGAGCGGCGGCCACCTCGGAGCCGCCGAGGTCCTCGCCGACGACGATCACGGGCCGCTGCCCGGCCTCGCGCACGACGCCGCGTACATGCTTGTCGGCGGCGGGGGCGGCGGGCTCGTGCTCGAGGATCACCGCGTCCCAGGCGCCGTCGCGCAGCAGCTGCCGCAGCCCGTCGGTTGTCGAGACCAGCTCGCAGGCCCAGCTCGACATCGACGCGAGGTGGCGTGTCAGAGCCTGCGCGCGCTCCGAGAGCGGCGCCACGACCAGCACCTTCAGACCCTTGAGCTGAGGCCCCCCGTTGGGCATTGGCGCAGTAGGTTAGCCCCTGAGGCGCTGTTCGAGTCGCAGTCTGGACAGATTGCCATGAGGCTTGCAGAGCGCCGCGCGCGAGAGCTCGGAGTCGGCTGCGAGCGGTGGCGCCGACTCAGGCGCCGAACATCGCGTAGGTCGCCTCGAGCAGCGGCTCGGCGAGGTCGTGCAGGGCGGCGCTCGAGCCGGTCCGCAGGCGATCGCGGATGAGCTCGTCGAGGCCGCCCGTGAACAGCGCGAACACCGCGGGCGGAAGCTCGCGCACGGCACTGTCATCGCGCTGCGCGAGGTCGCCGAGGTTCGCGATCCGCGAGGCGAGCACACCGAGCAGCTCGGCGCGATGCTCAAGCGCCGCCGGACCGGCGGCAAGCACCTCGACGTGCAGGCTCGTCGCGAGCGCCGGCTCGTCGGCGAGCACGTCGAGATAGGTCGTGAGGTCGTTGCGCACACGTTCACGCCAGTCCTGCGGGGCGGCAGCGGCCGCCGCGGCGGTCGTCGCGTCCATGCGCGCGAGCGCGTGCCGCATCGCGTAGTCGTAGGCCGCGATGAAGCAGGCCTCCTTGTCGGCGAACGGGGAGTAGAAGGTGCTGCGTGAGACGGCGGCGCGCGCGACCACGTCGGCGACCGTCGTGGTCGCGTAGCCGAGCTCGGCGACGCACTGCAGGATCGCGACGAGCATCCGCTCGCGCTGCGAGCGCGCGACGTCCTCGCGCGGTATGCGGTGGCGGCCGGGGCGCAGGCGCTCAGGGCTGGGAAGACTGGTCATAAATCTGGTACGGAACGGTACACGTAGCTTGGTGGTCGGCCACAGTCTCGCGCGTGAGGCGGCGGCTCAAGTAGCGCCGCTGTCCGCCGATTGCGTGGACATGCCCAACACCCCTCCCAGAGTGCTGGTGGCCGAGGATTCCGCGACGCAGCGGGCCGTCTGTGTGGAGGTGCTGCGTGACGCCGGACTCGACGTTCATGAGGCACCCGACGGCCGCTATGCGCTCGATATCTGTCGCATCATTCGCCCGGACGTGCTCGTTCTCGACCTCGGGCTGCCGCGCCTCAACGGGATCGATCTGCTCAGAAAGCTGCGTGACGATCGCAAGATCGGCGGGACAGCCGTGATCGTCGTCACCGCCGACGACCGCCCGGAGACGGCCGAGGCCGTGTTCTACGAAGGGGCGAACGACCTCGTCACCAAGCCGGTCGACCCGGGCGACCTGATCGCGCGGGTCCAGGAGGCGCTCGGCGCCCCGGCGGCCTGACGTCGCGCCGTCAGTCGTGCCGTCCAGGCGTCGCGCCGTCAGGCGTCGCGCCGCAGCAACAGCACCGCGGCGATCGCGATCACCGCGACGGTGTATCCGCAGAACAGCGCGAACCCGCCCCAGGCGGAGAACGTGAACGGGTCGGCCAGCGCCTGCGCGATCGTGCCGCCCGCGTTGTTGGGCAGGTAGGGATGGATCGCGTTGGCGGTTGTGCTCGGCAGGATCTCGATCAGCCCCGGCAGCACGAAGAACACGCCGACGAACAGCGCGATCCCGCCGGCCGTGCGCCGCACGATCGTGCCAAGCGCGATGCACAGTGCTCCGGTCACGGTCGTGAACAGCGCAGCACCGAAGATCGTGCGCAGCGCGCGCGGAGCACTGAGCGCGACGTTGACGTGATGCTGGGTGAAGATCGCCTGGCCGCCGAGGAAGCCGATGAAGGCCGCGACCAGCATCAGCACGAGTACCACGACCGAGAACACGATCAGCTTCGCCCACAGCACCGGCAGCCGCTTCGGCGCGGCCATCATGCTCGAGCGGATCATGCCGGTGTGGTATTCGCCGGTGATCGTCATCACGCCGAGGATCGCGACCGCGAGCTGAGCCAGATGCCAGCCACCGAGGCTGTGGTCGATCGGATTGATCGTGAGCCGGTCCTGCAGCGTCAGGTGCGACCAGCGCGCCATCTCGATCAGCGCGATCAGCGGCCCGAGACCGGCCTGTGCGAGAAACGCGAGCGCCAGCGACCAGCGGGTAGAGCGCAGCGTCCAGAGCTTCGTCCACTCCGAGCGGATCACGCGCGGAAGCGTCACGCGCTCGTGGGAGCGATCGGCGCGTCCCGGCAGCGTGGGGGCGGTGGTCGCGCTCATGAGTCGCCGCCGTTTGCCGCAGAGCCGGCGCTGACCGGCATCGCAACGTCGGTCGGTGACGTCTCTGAGTGCTGGTACTCGACCGACTCCTTGGTGATGTCCATGAAGGCGTCCTCGAGCGAAACCTGGACCGGTGTCAGCTCGTGCAGGACGAGCTGTTGCGCGGCCGCGATCTCGCCGACCTGCTCGGACGTCAGGCCGTAGACCTGGAGCGCGCCGTCCTCGAGCGACTCGCTGGTGCCGCCGGCCGTCTTGACGGCCGCGGCGAGCGCCGGCAACTGCGGCGAGCGAACCCGCACCGGAGCTCCCGACGAGGCGCGCGCGACAAAGCTCGCGACGTCAGTGTCGGCGATCAGCCGTCCGCGGCCGATGACGATCAGGTGGTCGGCGGTCTGCTCCATCTCGCTCATCAGATGCGAGGACAGAAACACCGTGCGGCCTTCGGCGGCGAGGCCCTTCAAGAGGTTGCGAATCCAGCGGATGCCCTCGGGATCGAGGCCGTTGGCCGGCTCGTCGAGCACCACCGTCGCCGGTTCGCCGAGCAGCGCCGCGGCGACGCCGAGTCGCTGGCCCATGCCGAGCGAGAAGCCGCCGACGCGCTTGCGCGCGACGGACTCGAGCCCGACCAGCTCGATCACCTCGGCGACGCGGCTGCGGGGGATCCCGTGCGTCTGTGCGAGCGCGAGCAGATGGTTGTAGCCCGAGCGCCCGGTGTGTACCGCGCGTGCCTCGAGCAGCGCGCCGACCTCGTGCAGCGGCGCGACCAGGTCGCGGTACTGCTTGCCGTTGACGGTCGCGATGCCGCCGGTGGGCCGGTCGAGCCCGAGAATCAGGCGCATCGTCGTCGATTTCCCGGCGCCGTTGGGGCCGAGGAACCCGGTGACCGTGCCGGGCTTGATCGTGAACGTCAGATCATCAACCGCAACCCGCTCGCCGTAGTGCTTGCTGAGTCCGCGGACCTCGATCATCCGGTCTCACTGTAACCCGTGAGACCCCGCCGAGCCGGCGCTTTAGCTCTCGTTTATGCAAGTGCTACCAGCGGCTGACGACGCAGGGCGGAACTTCGCGCGCCACCCGCCGCCGGCGTCGCCCGCAGTCGCCGCTAGTCGGCCGACGCGGGCTCCAGCAACCACTCGACGTTGTAACGGGGGCCGGCCTCGAGCATCCGCTCGATCAGCTCCGGTGTCACGCCCGGCGCCGGCAACGAGGGGTCGCTCACCGGTGTGCAGACCTCACGGAACCAACCCTCCATCCCGGCCGGCGTGTAGACGGTGAGCATCCG
>DATASU010000163.1:0-4092 GCA_036269095.1 Solirubrobacteraceae bacterium | reverse complement strand
CGACTTCTCGCCGAGCGCGTCCTGCATCTGGTCGCGCAGGTCGACGAAGGCGTGACCGAGCACGTCGCCGTCGGACTTCGGCACGACGTTGACGTTGAGGTGCCCGTTGGCGAACTCACGTGTGGCGTCGGCCATCGTCTTCAGGTGGGCGATCACGGCACGGAACGATTCGGCGACCTTGCTGATCTCGTCGCGGCCATGAAGGTCGAGTTCGACGTCGACGCGACCCTCGGCCACACGGTCGGCGGCCTCGGCCACCTTCGCGAGCGGTCGTGTGATCGAGCGGATGATCAGGAACGTGATCAGGCCCGCGAGAACCAGGGCGACGATGCCGATCACGAGCGAGAGCGTCAGCGTGCTGTTGACGGTCGCCGGGATCCGCGCCGAGATCACGTCCTCGTCGTCGCCGAGCTGGTTGGAGAGCTTGTTGTAGAGGTTGCCCATCAGGTTCGAGACATTGGCGTTGCTGACGCTGATGTCCTTGACGCCGAGCGCGATTGCGTTGGTCGCGGCGGTGCCCGAAAGACTGTTGATGTCCTTGAGCGTTGCGTACATCTTGTTGGGCCAGCTGTTGTAGGCAGGAAGCGTGGTGGTGATCTGGCGGAAGATCGCCGCCTGCTTGGGTGTGAGGTGCCCCGTCTTGAGCTGCGCGAGGTTCTTGTCCTCGATCTGGCGACCCTGGATCAGCTGCGCCCAGGTGGCCTTGGCAAGCGCGTCGTTGGCCGGGTTGTGCAGCGACTGAACGGCCGCGTACATGTTCATCTGGTCGTCGGACTGCAGCCAACCCTCGTAGGCGGCGTGAGCGACGTCCCGGTTATTGCCGGGGATCTGGTCGGCGTTGTAGGCCGACTTGATGCTGCTCACACCGGTGACCGCGACAATCGCGACCACGGCAAGCAGCACGGACAGAGTTCCGCCGAGCAGGATCAGCCGCGCTCGGACGGTGAGTCCACCAACGCGCCCCAGCAAGCTGTGGCCGTCCGTGGCAGGAGTTTGAGGCGCCTCTGGTGCGGGCGCGGGGAGACCGGTCGTCATAGTCCACTATTCGTACCTTTGCCGGCAATCCTTGAGCCCGCGTCCCTAAGAAAACGCTTACAACGGCGAGCCGAGAAGCGCCGCCGACCATCGCAGGGCGACCGGAAGGGTGACTAAACAGGCTTAATCTGTGCTGCGAGGGCTTCGGCCTCGAGCAGCTGCTGGTCCACGAGCCTGAGCCCGGAATCCCAGAACCCGGGGTCGGCGAGGTCGATGCCGACGATCTCGCCCAGCTTCTCGGGCGTGCGCGAGCCGCCCGCGCCGAGCATCTCCAGGTACCGCGGGACCAGTTCCTCGCCGACCTCGCGGTAGCGGCCGTAGACGGACAGCGCCAGCAGCTGCCCGTAGGCGTAGGCATACACGTAGCCGGGCGTGTTGATGAAGTGGGGGATGTAGGACCACCACGACGAGTAGCCCTCGGTGACCTCGACGGCGTCCCCGAGCATCTCAGTCTGACTCTCAACCCAAGCCTTAGACATGTCTTCGACGGACAGCTCGCCCTCACTGCGGCGGCGGGTGTGCACGAGGTGCTCGAAACGGTTCATCGCGATCTGCCGGAAGACGGTCGCGACCGCGTCGTCGATGCGGCCGGCGAGCAGCTCGAGCCGTTGCTGGTCGCTGCCGGCCGCGGCCAGCAGTCGCTCGAACACGAGCGTCTCGCCGAACACCGAGGCGGTCTCCGCGACGGTCAGTGGTGTGCCCTGGTGAAAGACGCCCTGCTTGGCGGCCAGCGCCGAATGCAGTCCGTGGCCGAGTTCGTGGGCGATCGTGAGCACGTCGCGGCGCCGCGCGGTGAAGTTGAGCATCACGAACGGGTGCAGTCCGGAGACGGTCGCGCAGAAGGCGCCGCCGCGCTTGTTCTCGCGCACCGGCGCGTCGATCCAGTGCTCGTCGAAGAACCGCTTCGTGATCGCGCCCGCCTCCGGCGCGAAGTCGGCATAGGTCTCGACGACCAGATCGCGGGCCTCGGCGTAGGAGAACAGCGGTTCGGTCGTGGCGACGGTCGCGCTGCGATCGAAGTCCCTGAGCTTGTCGATCCCCAGCAGCTGCGCCTTCAGCCGGTACCAGCGCTGCGGGATGTCGTAGCGGCCGTGCACGGCGTTGATCAGCGCGAGCACCGATTCATCGGAGGCTTCGTTGGCGAGATTGCGTCCCGCCAGCCAATGCGGGTAGTGGCGCAGGCGATCGTCGACCGACTTGTCGTAGACGAGCGTGTTGTAGATGAAGCCGCGCGTCCGCAGGCCCGGCTCGAGCGCGGTGCTCACGGCCTGGGCGGTCTGCTCGCGCAGCTCATGGTCGGGGCTCAGCAGGTTGCTGAGCGCGATGTCGAGCGGCACCTCCTGGTCGCCGAGCGCGACGCGGATCGCCGAGAGCTGTTCGCCGTAGAGCCGTGCCCACGACGCGCTCGATGTGAGGCTCTTCTCGGCCATCACCTTCTCCTCGGCCTCGGAGAGCAGGTGCGGCCGGTAGCGGCGGGCGCTGCGCAGGTGGTGCGCGCAGAACTCGAGATCGCTGCCGCTCGTCAGCAGCGATTCGGCGCGCTCGTCGTCGAGCTCGGCCCACTCGAGCTCGAAGAACAGCAGCTGCGTCTCCAGCGTCGTGCCGCGCTCCTGAACCTTCTGCAGCAGTGCGCCGCGAGCCGGGTCGGCGCTATCGGTCGTGAACCGCAGCATCGCGAAGCTGCCGGCACGGTCGACGAGCACCATGATCGCGGCGAGCTCGAGCATCGCCTCGCGCAGGCCGTCGCCGTCGAGCGATGCGAGCTTGCCGGTGTAGGTCTCGGCGAACTTCGCGCCGCGCGCGAGTGCCTCGTCGAGCAGCCGCTCGACGCCGGCGCTGCCCTCGCCGTCGACGATCGGATCGAGGTCCCAGGCGCTGGCCAGCAGTTCCGGATCCGAGAGCAGTTCGTCGGCGGTCGCCATCGGCAGCGAGGTTACTGAAAGCTAGGCGTCGACCGAGCCGGCGGCGCGATCACCGTCGCGCGCCGCGGCAGCCGCTGCGCCGTCAACCGCGCTCGCGGCCACATCACCGTCGAGCGCATGCAGCTCGAGCCGGCGGCTGCCGCCGACGGCGACCGCGACGCGACCCGACAGCAGCGATTCGAGGTCGGATCCGACGAGCCCGCGACGCCAGCCCGAGAGCGTGCGCACGTCGGGCTCGGGCGCCGACTGGCGTGCCGCCGAGATGATCTGCTCGAGGTCGCTGCGCGACGCGATCAGCTCATAGGCGAGCCCGGCGTCCATCGCACGGGCGCGCAGCAGCGCCTCCGCCAGCGCGATCAACGGCGCGTCGCTGGAATCGGAATGCCCGCGTTTGGGCTCGCGCGGGATCGGCGGGTCCTCGAGGCCGGCGCTGATCGCCGCGAGCAGCTCGGTCGCGCGGCGCTTGATGAAGGACGGATGGATCCCGCGGATCTGGCTGAGCGCCTCGACCTGGCGGGGGTGGCGTTTGGCCAGCTCGAGCAGCGGCGGATCCTGCAGCACCTGCCCGACAGGGCGGTCCTCGTTGGCGGCGGTGCGCTCACGCCAGGCGGCCAGCTGCTTGGCCACAGCGCGCGCCTGCGGGTCGAGCTGCCCGACTCGCGGCAGCCGCTCCCAGGCCGTTTCCGGGTCGCGTTCGTCGGTGGCGGCCTCGAGCCTGCGGCACTCCTCGGTGGCCCACTCGAAGCGGCCGGTTTTGCCGAGCCGCCCCTGGATCTCATCGGCCAGCTGCAACAGGTGCGCGACGTCCTCCGCCGCGTAGCTGAGCTGTTCGGCCGTCAGTGGCCGCGCGTCCCAGCGCGTGTAGCTCGCAGTCTTGCCGACGCGTAGGCCGAGCACCGAGCTGAGCAGGTTGCCGTAGCCCGATTGGGCGCTCTCACCGACGAAGCCGGCGGCGATCTGGGTGTCGAAGACGTTGGTCAGATGCGTGACCCACGCACGGCGCAGGATCGCGACGTCCTGACGCCCGGCGTGCAGCACGATCTCGACCTCGGGGTCGGCGAGCAGTTCGGCCAGCGGTCGCACGTCGACAGCGGCATCGAGCCCGTCGATCAGGATCGTGCGGATTCCGGTCGGC
>DATASU010000162.1:0-1572 GCA_036269095.1 Solirubrobacteraceae bacterium | reverse complement strand
CTGGTGTTCTGGCTGTTCTCCGGTCAGGTCCTGATCATGGTCATCGTCGGCGGTTCCGGCACCTTGATCGGGCCGATCCTCGGCGCCGCGTTCTTTCTCATCGTCGAGCATCAGCTCAGCAACTACACCGAGGCCTGGGAGCTGTTTTTCGGGCTGATATTCATTGCCTTCGTCATCTTCGCGCCAGAGGGCATCTGGGGCCTGCTCACGGCCCGCTTCGGCCGGGCCGGCGGCGAGAGGGGGTAGGCATCGTGGCTCTCCTGGAGCTCGACGGTTTGACCCGCCGTTTCGGTGGGCTGGTCGCCGTAGACCAAGTGTCGATGCAGGTTGCCGAAGGCGAGGTGCGCGCCGTCATCGGCCCGAACGGTGCCGGTAAATCGACACTGTTCAATCTTATCACCGGGGTGCTCAAGCCGAGCACAGGTACTGTGCGCTTCGCCTCGGAGGCGTTGACCGGCCTGTCGGTGCCACGGATCTGCCGACGCGGCATCGCCCGCACCTTTCAGCTCACCGCGCTCTTTCCGGAGATGACCGCGCGCGAAAATGTACGGCTGGCCGCCCAGGTGCGCGAGCCCCGGCACTGGTGGTTTCTCGGCGGCAGCGCGATGTTCGCAGCCGCGGGAAAGCACGGCGATATGGCACTCGAACGGTTGGGCCTCGCCGCGATCGCCGACGTCCCGGCCGGCTTTCTATCACACGGCGACCAGCGCCTGCTCGAAATCGCGATGGCGCTCGCACAGCGCCCGCGTCTGCTTTTGCTGGACGAACCGACACAGGGCCTGTCGGTCGAGGAAACCGCGCAGGCGGTCGAGACCTTAGCCGCACTGATGGTGAACGGGAACGTCACCGTGCTGTTGGTCGAGCACGACATGGAGGTCGTCTTTCGCCTCGCCGACAAGATCACGGTGTTGCACCGCGGCGCAGTGATCGCCGACGGAACCCCGCAGACAATTCGCGACGACAGCGAAGTCCAACGCGCCTATCTCGGGGGTCTCTCCTGATGCTGACTATCGAGGCGCTCAACGCCCATTACGGCGCGAGCCATATCCTCCACGGAGTAGACCTCATCCTGCCCGAGGGGGCGATCGCCGCAGTGCTCGGCCGCAACGGAGTTGGCAAGACGACGACCGTGCGCGCGGTCATGGGCTTAGTGCCGCCGACGAGCGGGCGCGTGCGGCTGGACGGGGTCGAAATTACAGGCTGGACCACGCACCGTATCGCCCGGGCCGGAGTAGCGTATGTACCCGAGGGTCGGCAGATCTTCCCCGACCTCACCGTCATCGAGAATATCCGCGTCGCCGAGCGCCGGCCGGCAAGAATCTGGCCTATCTCCCGTCTGTTCGAGCTCTTCCCTGCGCTGCGGGAGCGAGGCCGGAACAAGGGCGCTCAGCTCTCGGGCGGCGAGCAGCAGATGCTGGCCATCGCCCGCGCGCTCGTCAGCGATCCCAAGGTGTTGCTCCTCGACGAGCCGAGTCAGGGTTTGGCTCCGCTGGTCGTGCGCGAGCTGACCGGGGTGATCCGTCGGCTGAGCGAGGAAGGCGTCACGACCCTGCTGATCGAACAGAATGTGAA
>DATASU010000161.1:0-3804 GCA_036269095.1 Solirubrobacteraceae bacterium | reverse complement strand
GGTCGATCTGCCCAACAGCGATTGGGTGGCCAAGAACCATTCCTGCCCGCCGCTTTATTACCGTCCGCTGGAAGCAGGGGACATGACTGACAGGGGGACCGCGGTATGAGAGTCCTTGTCACCGGTGGGGCCGGCTTCATCGGCTCCCACGTAGTCGACAAGTTGCGCGATCACGGCCATCAGCCGGTGATCTTTGACCTGCGTCCGTCTCCTTGGCCGGAGCACTCCGACGTCGACACAGTGATCGGTCAGGTCACGGACGCCTCGGCGCTGGCCGCCGCACTCGAGGGCTGCGACGCCGTCGCACACCTCGCCGCGGTCGCCGACGTCAATGACGTCCATGCCGAGCCGCACGACGCCGAGCAGGTCAACGCCCGCGGCACCGCCGCGGTCCTCGAAGGCGCCCGCAAGGCCGGCGTCAGCCGGGTCGTGTACGCGTCGACGATCTGGGTCTACAGCGACACCGAGGAGACGACCGTCTCCGAGACCACGCTGCTGCCCCCGCCGGCGCACCTGTACACCGCAACGAAGCTCGCCGGCGAGCTCTACTGCAAGTCCTACCAGGAGCTCTACGGGATCAATTACACGATCCTGCGCTTCGGCATCCCCTACGGGCCGCGTGCCCGTGAGGCGGCCGTGATCCCGGCGTTCGTCAACAAGGCGTTTGCGGGAGAGCCGCTGACGCTCAGCGGCGATGGCCAGCAGTCACGACGCTTCGTCTACGTCGAGGACCTGGCCGAGGGTGTGGTCGCCGGTCTCGGTGACATCGCCGAGAACCGCGTCTACAACCTCTCCAGCGACGAGGACGTGACGATCAAGCAGATCGCCGAGTTCGTGCAGGAGATCGTCGGCAACACCGAGATCGTCTACGGGCCCGCGCGCCCCGGTGACCTCGGCTCGAAGGTCGTGCTCTCCGACCGCGCGCGCGACGAGCTCGGCTGGTCGGCAGCGACGCCGATCGGCGAGGGCATCCGCCGCTACGTGCTGTGGCGGCGCGAGCAGGCGGCGAAGAAAAAAGCCGATTCCACGACCGGAGGGACCCCCGACCCTTTAGCAGTGGCGGGCGAGCCTGACGAAGTAGAGGCTTGTCCGCGAAAGGTCCTGATCATCTCCGCCGACATCGGGGCGGGGCATGATCTTCCCGCGCGCTCGATCGCGCGCGAGTTCAAACAGGCGGATCCGGATGCATTCGTCGCGGTCGTCAACGGGCTCCCGGCAATGGGCCCGCTGGCGACCGCGGTGCTCCGCGAGAACTCGGCGTTCATGTTCCGTTGGGTGCCGTGGCTGTTTGACCTGCAGTACCGGCTGTTCATGGATTTCCCGCCGACGCGCTGGCTCGCGTCGAAGCTGCTCACCGGCGCCGGCCGGCGCGGGCTCGGGCGGCTGATCCGGGCGCATGACCCCGACCTGATCGTCTCGACCTATCCGGGGACCACACAGGTGCTCGGTGAGATGCGCCATACCGGCCGGCTGAAGATCCCGGTCTACTCGTCGATCACGGACATCGCCGGCCTGCGCTACTGGGCGCACCCCGGTATCGACCTGCACATGGTCTCGCACCCCGAGTCGATCGAGGAGGTCGAGCAGATCGCCGGACCGGGTAGCGTGCGCTGGTCCAGGCCACCCACCGCCGAGTCCGTGCTGATGCCGCGCCCGCGTGCCGACGCGCGCAAGAGTCTGGGACTGCCCGAGGATCGCCCGCTGATCACCGTCTCCGGCGGCGGCTGGGGCGTCGGTGACGTGGCCGGCGCCGTCGATGCAGCGCTGGTGGTCGCGGACGACGCCGAGGTGCTGTGTCTCTGCGGACGCAACGAGCAGCTGCGCGAGCGCGTCAGCGATCGCTTCGCCGCCGACCCGCGCGTGCGCGTGCTCGGCTTCACCAACCGCATGGGCGAGATCCTCGCCGCCTCCAACGTGCTGATCCACTCGAGCGTCGGCCTGACCGTGCTCGAGGCGATCGTGCGCGGCTGCCCCGTCATCTCCTACGGCTTCGGCTACGGCCACGTGCGTGTCTCCAACCAGGCGCTCGAGCGCTTCAAGCTCGCGCAGGTTGCGACGTCCGCCGACGAACTCGGGCCGGCGATCGAGCGCGCGCTCACCGAGAATCCCGAGCCCGACCCCTCTTTTGCCGCGCGCCCGACGAGCGCCGCGATGATCCTCAACAGCACCCGCCGCGTGCAGCCGCTGCCGAAGTGGCGCGTGCGCGCGACGCGCGTCGGCACGCGCGCGATCGCCTCCGCGACTGCCGTCGTGGTCGTCCTGCTCACGAGCGTCGCCTATGGGCTGGTGGCAGACCTCGGCGGCCCCGGCCCGCAGACCGCGGTCACCACCAAGGCGCACGAGGTCGGCGTGATCGTCGACGTCGGCGGGGGCTCACAGGCGCTCGCGCTCGCGCGTCAGCTCAAGCGCCGCGACGCCCATGTCTCGTTCGCACTGGGCGCGTCGTCGTCCTCCGCCTCGGCCGCGGAGCAGCTGATCGACTACGGCGACGACATCGTGCCCGCCCTCAATGACAGCGGCCTGCTGGGCTGGGCCAAGACCAAGGCTGACCTGCGCAAGCTCGAGCGCGATCTCGGCCTCAACCAGCTCCAGCAACGCTACGGCTGGGGCCGTCGTTTCCTCTACACCTCGAGCGGGCCGAGCCTCCTGCAGGTGTTGTTCGGCGACAGCACCGGCGGCAAGTTCGTCCGCGGCCAGATCAAGCTCACCAGGCCCGGCCAGCTGCCGCACTCATTCTCCAAAGGCGAGTTCATCGAGATCAAGATCAAGAGCCCGGCGGCCGCCCGACGCGAGCTGATGGACCTCGTACGCGCGCTGCATCGCCGGCATCTGGACCCGACGCCCGTCGGCAGGCTCGTGGCCTCTTCGCCGCGGCCGATCTAGCGTCCCGGGGCACGGGCGCGTTCCCTCGGGGCCACCGGCCCGCTGGCCGGGTGGCCCGGCTGCAGGCCGCTACTGCTCCAGGCTGTCGCTGCCGCTTCCGGTGCTGCTGCCCGAGCTACCGAGCGGCGGGCCATCGCCGGTGAGACCGAGCGTCGCGTTGACGATGTTCACGTCCAGGCCCTCGATCAGCCCGGTTGAGGTCGCTGATCCGTCGCCCCCGGAGTTGGTTGTGCCGAGCTGAATCGTGCCGAGTGGCGCGAACAGTGTTCCGGTCCAATTGAACGTGTCGTCGTAGAGCTCGATGCCACCACCGTTGGCGGAGCCGGAGCCGTCTGTCGCGTACATCACGCAGCCGTCGACATCCGCGTTGAAGCAGTCGCTCGCGTCGTAGAGGATGACGTTGCCGCCGATGAAGGTATCGCTCTGGCAGTTGGATACCGTGCCGGCGATGTAGATCTCGCCGTTCCAGGTCGCCGGGTTGCTGGCGTTGCCGCTGCCGATCGCGCAGTAGACGTTGTTGGCCACGGGTTGATCGCCGGTCGCTTGGCTGAAGGTGATCCCGGTGGGCGATGTCGAGGCGTTGGTGCAGTACGACGGCACTCCCGTGACAGTTCCGCCGCCGTCGTTCTGGAGGGTCACGCATGTCGTCGTGCACGCCGTGAAGTAGGGACTGTTGCGGTAGTCGATCGGCCAGGGCTCGCTGGAAACCTGGGCTGCCTTCATGTTGTCGACGCTCGGCGTGTTGCCTGCCGTGTAGCAGCTGCCGGCCACCGACAGCCCGCCCGACGCGGTCACCGTGACGTTGTATCCCTGCCACGCCATCACGCCCTCGCTGTGGACGGAGCCAGTCATGTTCAGCTGCATGCCGCCGTTGCTCTGGGTCCCGAACTGGATGCCCTTGCCGCTGCCACAGCTTGTGTC
>DATASU010000160.1:0-29278 GCA_036269095.1 Solirubrobacteraceae bacterium | reverse complement strand
GGTCGTCGTGAACGCCGTCGTCGTCGGGACCGTGGTGGTGGCCGCCGTGCCGGTGTTCGTCGTCGTGCTGCCCAGCGATCCGCTGCAGGGGGTCGTCACGTTCACGATCGTGGTGGTGCCGGTCGTCGTGCCGGTCGTGGTGGTGGTCACCGTCGTCGTCACCGTCGTCGTGGTCGCGGCGGTCACGCCGGTGGCCACACCGCCGTCACTTCCGCCGGCGAGCGCGATCGCGGCCGCCGGACCGAGGCACGCGGCCATCACGGCAGCGGCAAGTACCGCGGCAGCGCCCCCACGCGGTCGCCGCTCGAGCCGCTCTTCACCGAGCAGCTTGGCCAAGGCATGCCTCACAGCTTTTCGAAACCCGTCGTGTGCCATCAAGTTGCGCCCGCGATTCCGTGAAACCCCGTAGGGGATCAGGTTCAACCCCCTAAGGGGGATTACCGTCTTCGCCATTCATATCGGCGAACCTCGCGTCGCGCGTTAAAAAGTGACAGTCGGGTCGCATCTTGCGTCCCGACTGTCAACGGAGCTGTCCGTCGGGCGGGGGAAAGAGCCGGCGGAGGCCCGTGGTTGGGCGGGGTGAGCCGGCGGGCCCGGAAGGGGCTGGCCAGCGGGCCAGCCCCACCCGCAACATCAGAACGTCATTTCACGAACAGCATCTCGCTGTACTTCGGGAGCGGCCAGAGATCGTCGGCGACGACCTTCTCGAGCGTGTCGGCGACCTCGCGCACGGCGCCCATCGCCGGGAACACCGAGTCGTGCATGTACTTGGCGTGCACGAGCGGACCGTCGTCCTCGGGGTGGTTTTCGTCGAGGTTGACGCTCTCGAGCTCCTTGATCGCATCGACGAACGACGAGATCAGGTCGCCGGTCTCGCTGGCGAGTGCGGGCTCCTCGGCCCCGAGCAGCTCGGCCTTGTAGCGGATCGCCGCCGGCAGCAGCATCGTGCGCGCGATCGCGGCCGCGGTCTCCGCCTCGATGTTGAGCTTGGCGACGTACTGCTCGAGCAGCACCTCGTAGCGGGCGTGAAGCTCGCGCTCGCTGAGCACCCCATAGTTGGAGAACGCCGTGATCGTGTCGTCGCTGACCAGGTAGGGCAGCGCATCGGGCGTCGCCGGCAGGTTCAGCAGACCGCGGCGCTCGGCCTCGGCGTGCCACTCCTCCGAGTAGCCGTCGCCGCCGAACACGACCGGGCGGTTCTCCGAGTAGCTGCGCTGGATGATCGGCCGCAGTGCGTCCTCGAGCGTCTTGCCGGCGTTGAGCTCGTTCTCGAGCTCCTCCGACAGGTAGTCGACAGCCTCGGCGACGATCGTGTTGAGGACCGTGTTGGGCAGGCCGAGCGACATGCTCGAACCGAGCGCGCGGAACTCGAACTTGTTGCCGGTGAAGGCGAACGGACTGGTACGGTTGCGGTCACCGCTGTGCAGCGGCAGCGGCGGCAGCACCGGCGTGCCGAGGCCGAGGAACGACTCGGGCGTCGACTGGCCCGCGGAACCGGAGGCGATCACGTCGAACAGCTTCTCGAGCTCGCTGCCCAGGAAGATCGAGATGATCGCCGGCGGTGCCTCGTTGGCGCCGAGCCGGTGATCCTGGCCGGGGGAGGCGATCGAGGCACGCAGCAGGCCCTGGTGCTTGTTGACGGCCTGGATCACGGCCGTGCAGAAGAACAGGAACTGCAGGTTCTCGTGCGGGGTGTCCCCGGGCTCGAGCAGGTTCTCGCCCTCGTCGGTGCCCATCGACCAGTTGTTGTGCTTGCCCGAGCCGTTGACACCGGCGAACGGCTTCTCGTGCAGCAGGCAGACGAGCCCGTAACGGCGGGCGACGTTCTGCAGGATCTGCATCGTCAGCTGCTGGTGGTCGGAGCCGACGTTCGAGTTCTCGAAGATCGGCGCGATCTCGTACTGCGCCGGCGCGACCTCGTTGTGGCGGGTCTTGATCGGGATGCCGAGCCGGGCGAGCTCGCGCTCGCACTCGAGCATGTAGGCGAGCACGCGCTCGGGGATCGAGCCGAAGTAGTGGTCGTCAAGCTCGTGGCCCTTCGGCGGCTTGGCACCGAACAGCGTGCGGCCGGTGTTGATCAGGTCGGGGCGCTCGAAGTAGTACTGCTCGTCGATCAGGAAGTACTCCTGTTCGGGGCCGACCGTGGTGAACACGCGGTTGACGTCCTTGCCGAACAGCTTGAGCGCGCGTGCCGCCGACTTCGAGAGCGCGTCCATCGAGCGCAGCAGCGGGATCTTGGCGTCGAGCGCCTCGCCCGTCCAGGAGACGAACGCCGTCGGAATGCAGAGCAGCGCGCCGTTCGGGTTCTCGAGGATGAAGGCCGGGCTCGTCGGGTCCCAGGCGGTGTAGCCGCGCGCCTCGAAGGTCGCGCGGATGCCGCCGGTCGGGAAGCTCGAGGCGTCAGGCTCGGCCTGGATCAGCTCCTTGCCGGAGAAGCTCGCCAGCGCCGTGCCCTCGCCCGTCGGGGCGTAGAAGGAGTCGTGCTTCTCGGCGGTCAGACCGGTGAGCGGCTGGAACACGTGGGCGTAGTGGGTTGCGCCCTTCTCGAGCGCCCACTCCTTCATCGCCAGCGCGACCGAGTCGGCCAGCGACGTGTCGAGTGCCTCGCCCTTGGCGAGCGTCTGCGAGAGCTTCTTGTAGACCTCCTTGGGGAGGCGCTGGCGCTGTACTACCTCGCTGAATACGTTCTCGCCGAAGACCTGGTTGTCGGCGACCGTGAGGTCGGGCGCGCCAAAGGTCGGGGAGCCGTCGGGGCTCCACTGGGCTGCGAACACGTTCTGCTGACGGATTCGGGACATGCTGTGATTTGTTCCTTCCTGTTCGCGTCTCGGCGGCATCGAAACGCGCGTGGCTAACCAGCCGCGTCGGAGCGCGGCCATTTGAAGCTATAAGACCTGTCGCGCGCGGTCACTATCCAAATGTCCAAAGTGGGTGCTTCTGCAGATGTACCCACTCGCTTGATGCCCGCGATGCGCGATCGGGCCGGAATGTGTGCCAACTCTGTGCCGATTTCGGCTGGGGACGGTGGCGGGCAAGTGGCGGGAGCATAGTCCCGCGCTACATGCCGGAGGAGCCTGCTGAAAGTGCCAGACATCCCGCCGAACCTGCAGATTGCTCCCAGACGCATGAAGAGACGCGCTCTCGGAACGAGTTGGCGCAACGGGCACCAATTTGTCACCTCCAACAGGTTCGTGGCTCGGGCGAGGCCGAGGTTCTGCGGCTAGCGGCTACGCAATACGGCCACGTCCACCGGTCACAGCTCGTTCATTCCGGCATCGGCCTGCTGATCGCAAGCCACAACGTTCTGCGGGTCACGGGCCATCAGATCGACCGTCGGCCCTACGCCCTGATCGCCCGGATCGCCCGGATGACCACGGCGCTCAGGCTGAACGCCGCGTGACCTTCCCGTCGCCGTGCACGGTGACCGTCGCGGGCGCCGATGAGATGTGGACGGTGAAGTGTCCGCGTGCCGGGGATTTGTCCGAAAGCACCGCCTTGGCGTAGCCGTTCAACCCTGCCGCAACCTCGTATTCGACGGTGTAGGCACCGGGCTGGACGGCCGTCAGCTTCCAGCGGAACACGGCGACGTGGCCCGGGGCCAGCTTCCCCAGCGCCCAGGTGTTGGTGTAGGCGGTCGCGGCCCCACCGGGGCCGCGGTTCTTGCAGCTGTAACCGCACGGGCCCGGAGCCTGAGTGACGATCCAGATCGGCCGCGAGCGGCTCGCGAGGATCGGCTGCCCGGCCCCGCCGGGCTTGATCAGGGTGCCGAACGCCTGTGCGGCTGCGCCGTACCTGGGGTTGAGCACCGTGACCGCGACGTCCGGGATCACAGCCTTGCCGACGTTCTTGATCCGCACCATGAAGCTCGTCTGCTCAGCCAGCGTCTGGCTGGCCGGAAACGAGCTCGAGACCGACACCGGGAAGGTCCCGGGCCGCTCGCCGGCGTTCTGTTCGGTGCCGCCGCAGCCGGCGATCAGGCTCGCTGTCGCGAGCACGGCGATCACGATGACCCTCCGTCCACTCACCGGATTCGAGCATACCCAGGGAGCAGGCGGGGTATCCGTTGCCAAGATCCACGGACCGACACCGGTGTCGGTGGCGGGATCTAGGCTGTTGTCCGCCAGAGTCTCGCGTACGCTTGCGCTCTGGCGAACCGGGCCGAGGCCCGTGTGCCGGACGAGGAGCAGAGACAGTGATCAGAACAACCGTCGATCGAGCGCTGACGCCCACCCGTGGCGTGCTCGAAGAGGCGGGCGAGATGGTGATCCTCACCGGTCGCACGATCGTGTCCGCGGTCAAGCCGCCGTATCCGTACGGTCCGGAGTTCGTCTCTCAGTTCATGTTCGCGCTGCGGCTCTGCTGGCTGCCGCTGCTGATCTCGACGATCGCCTTCGGCTACGAGGCTCCCGGCCTGCAGGCGGCGAACTTCCTGGTGCTGTTCGGCGCGCTTGACCGGCTCGGCGGCTTCTTCGTGCTCGCCTCGATCCGTGAGTTCGCCCCGTTCGTCGACGCGATCGTGCTGGCCGGTGTCGCCGGCACCGCGATCACGGCCGACCTCGGCGCCCGCCGGATCCGCGAGGAGCTCGACGCGCTCGAGGTGCTCGGCGTCGACCCGATCAAGAACCTGGTCGTCCCGCGCTTCCTGGCATTGATGCTGGTGACCGGCCTGTTCGACATCTACGCGCTGCTGTTCGGAGTCTTCGGCGGGGTGCTCGCGACGCTCGTCAACAACGCGCCGCTCGGTCCCTTCTGGGCCACTTTCTTCAACAACGCCTCGACCACCGACCTCTGGGGATCGGTCGTGAAGACGACGCTGTTCGGCGCGATCATCGCGATCGTCTGCTGTTACAAGGGCATGACCGCATCGGGCGGCGCTGAGGGCGTCGGCCGCGCCGTGAACCAGGCCGTCGTGATCGCCTTCCTCGCGATCTTCGCCTTCAACTACGTGTTCACGCAGGTGCTGCTCGCGACCCACCCGGCCCTGACGACGATCGTCAAATGAACGAGCTGCTGGCATATCCGCGCGCCTGGCTCGAGTCCTTCGGGGATATCGTGCACTTCAGCGGACGCGTGCTCGGCGACGTCGCCAACCTCAGGGTCTTCAAGTACTTCGGCGAGACGCTGCGCCAGGCCGGGATCCTGATCGTCTCCTCGACGCTCGTGATCTGGGGCCTGGTCTTCATCATCGGGCTGCAGTGCGGAATCGAGGGCGCCTACTTCGATCGCAGCGTCGGCACCCCGGAATACGCGGGCGTGTTCGCCGCCTGGTGCGACTTGCGCGAGCTCGTGCCGCTGTGCTTCGGCTACATGATGGCCGCGAAGGTCGGGACCGGCATCGTCGCCGAGATCGGTTCGATGCGGATCTCGGATGAGATCGACGCGCTCGAGGTGATGGGCATCAGCGGCATCACCTTCCTCTGCGCCACGCGCCTGGTGGGGATGATGCTGGTGCTGCCGTTCGTCTACCTGTGCTCGATCGGCGCCGGCTTCTTCGCCAGCTACCTGGCGGTGGTCCAGCAGATAGGCGACGTCTCCTCAGGCGGTTACTTCCTGATCTTCTGGGAGTTCCAGAACCCCCCCGATGTGATCTTCAGTCTGCTCAAGGCGATGGCGATGGCGGTGCTGATCGTGCTCGTCGGCTGTTATTACGGGTACAACGCCAGTGGAGGACCGGTCGGTGTCGGCACGGCCACGGCCAAATCGATGGTCTTCAACTTGGTCGGCGTCCATCTGATCAGCATGCTCGGAACCCAACTCTTCTGGGGAGCGAACCCCAGGGCCCCGATCGGGGGATAGGTATGTCCGCAGAGGAGCGTGATCTTCGTGATGCCGCCGTCGGCCCGCTGGTCGACGGCAATGGGGCCGCTGCCCCGCTGGGCAGCGGCACTACCCAGGCCGGGACGGCGGACACGCCGCTCGTCGGCGGCGGATCGACGCGCCCCGACCTACCCCCGGGCGTCCCCGCCGACTACTACGACTTCCACAGCTACAAGGTCTACCCCTCGGGCCGCCGCAACGTGATCGAGTTCGAGGACACCTACAAGTCGTTCGGCCCCACGCAGATTCTGCGCGGTCTCACGATGGGGCTGCCCGAGGGGATGGTCTCGATGATCCTCGGGCCCTCCGGTACCGGCAAATCGGTCTGCATCAAACACATGGTCGGGCTGCTGTACCCCGACTCGGGTGACGTGCGCGTACACGGTGAGTCGGTGCCGGACATGACCGACGATCGGCTGTTTGAGATGCGCAAGAAGTTCGGGCTGCTGTTCCAGGACGGGGCGCTGTTCAGCTCGATGAACCTCTATGACAACGTCGCCTTCCCGCTGCGCCAGCACACCGAGAAGAGCGAGTCGGAGATCGAGGAGATCGTCATGCGCCGGCTCAAGGAGGTCGGCCTCGGCAACGCCCGCGGGCGTTTCCCGAACGAGCTGTCCGGCGGCATGCGCAAGCGCGCGGGCTTCGCGCGGGCGCTGGTGCTTGGCCCTGACATCGTGCTGTTCGATGAGCCGGACTCAGGCCTCGATCCGGTGCGCACGGCGCTGCTCGGCGAGCTGATCCTCGAGATCCATCGCGACATGGTCGAGGAGGCCAAGGCCGAGCAGAAGGAGTACCTGCCGACCTTCGCCGTGGTGACGCACGACATCATGAGCGCGCGCCGCGTCGCCGACTACATCAACGTGCTGTGGCGCGGGCGGATCGTCGAGGCCGGCCCCGCCGAGGAGATGCTCAACTCCGACAACCCGTTCATCCGGCAGTTCCTCGCGGGCGACGCCCAGGGCCCGCTCTCGATGGACTGACAGGTGCGCCGGGTCGGTCGACTCGACGGGCTGCGCGTCCGCCGGCGTGAGCGGATCGGTCCGCACGGACGCGACTCCGGCCGCCGCCGCGGGCGATTCCGCCTGCGCGTCGCCGCGCTTGCCGTGCTGGCGCTGGCCGGCGCCGCCATCGCGCTGACGCTGACACCGTCGACGTCGGTCAGCACCTTTGTCTCGGCGTCGTCGCCGGACTACCGCGCGACCCAGGCGATGTACCGGCAGTTCGGAGCCGATCCGGTGGTCGTGCTCGTTCACGGCCGCCTGACCACCCTGCTGCAGCGGTCGAACCTCGCGAAGCTGAGCCGGCTCGAGGCCTGCCTCGGCGGACAGGGACTGCGGCTCGACGCCGCACTCGAGGCCTACGTCCCGGTCACCGGCGCCGGCGCAAAGCCGCTTGGCGGAAGGGACTGCGCGAGGCTGATGCGTGACCGCGCCGCCAAGGTGGTCTACGGTCCGGCGACGTTCCTCAATCACGCCGTGGCGGCGGTCAACACCGAGGTCGGCTCGCTGACCGTGCAGGCGGTCGACACGGTCCGCCAGGCCGAGGCCGAGGCGCGCACGCTGGCCAAGGCGCAGAAGCTCGGCACCGCGCAGACCAGCGCGGCGGTCGAGGCGGCCGGTGAGCTCGCGCTCGAACGCGCGCTGGCCGCGACCGGCGGTGGCGGCGCCGGCAAGCAAGCCGGCTCGACAGCGGCGCTGCTGTCCAACATCCCCTCGATCAGCGACCAGGCGTTCCTGCGCCAGATCGTGTTCGGCTCGGCGACGGACACGACCAGGCCGGCCGCGCGCTTTGCCTACCTGTTCCCGAACAGCGATGCCTCCGTGATCCAGATCCGGCTGCGCGCCGGTCTCAGCGAGGACGCCCAGCGCCAGGCGATCGGCTGGATCCGCCAGGCCGTCGGCTCGAGCAGCTTCCGCATCCCGGGAGTGACCTACACGGTGACCGGCGAACCGGTGCTGCTATCGGACCTCGGCAGCGAGATCAGCGCGCAGCTGATCCTGCTGCTCGCCGTCGCGGTGGTGGTGATGGCGCTGGTGCTGCTGGCCGTCTTGCGCCGGCGGCTGCGGCTGCTGCCGCTCGTCACGGCACTCGCGACGGTCGCGATCACGATCGGGCTGACAGGGCTGTTCGGCGGCAGCCTGACGCTCGCCGACGTTGCCGTCTTCCCGGTGCTGCTCGGCCTCGCGGTCGACTACGGCGTGCAGTTCCGCTCCGGCACCCCGAGCGGCGTGATCGCGAGTGCCGGGCTGGCGACGGCCGCCGGCTTCCTCGCGCTGCTGATCTCGCCGGTGCCGATGGTGCGTGGTTTCGGCCTGCTGCTGGTCGTCGGGGTTGCGGTTGCGTTCACCAGCGCCGCGTTGGTGAGCCCGGAGCGCCGCGACACCGCGGCCACGAGGCTCGAGCCCCCACGCCTGCTGCCGGAGTGGCTGGTCGCGTCGATCTACGGCGCCGGCGAGATCCTCAGCGGGCTGATCCCGGCGCTGCTGCGCCATCCCCGGCGCGTGCCGGCGATCGCCGCCGCGCTCGCCGTCGCCGGCTGGGTGCTCGGCGCCCACACGGCGGTCCAGTCCGACATCACCAAGCTCGTCCCCGGCAACATGCCGGCGCTCACCCGGCTCGAGCAGCTCGAGCGCACGACCGGCACCTCGGGCGAGGTCGACGTGCTCGTCAGCGCCGCCAACGTCACCTCGGCCAAGGACGTCGCGTGGATGCGGGCCTATGGGCAGCGCATGAGCGCGCGCTTCGGCGCGAGCAGCTGCACCGAGGCGACGCTCTGTCCCGCGCTGTCGCTGCCGAGCCTGCTGCAGACGGCGGGCGGAACGCTGACCGGTGTGCCCGGCTACTTCCAACGCTCGGTGCTCACGACCGACCACCGCCACGCGCTGCTGGCATTCGGTATCCGGCTGATGCCGCTGAGCCGCCAGCGGAGGGTGATCGAGCAGATGCGCGCCGCGCTCGACCCGCCGCCGGGCACGACCGCCGCGCTGTCCGGCCTGCCGGTGCTCGCCGCCGATGCCGATGGCTCGCTGTCGTCGTCGGGCGACCGCCTGCTGATGCTCGCGATCAGCCTCGTGCTCGTTGCCGTCGCACTGTCGGCGGCGCTCAGGGACGTACGCCGCGTGCTCGTCCCGCTGATTCCGATCGTGCTCGCCACCGGCTGGTCGGGATTGCTCGTCTACGTCCTGCGGATTCCGCTGAACCCGATGTCGGCAACGCTCGGCACGCTCGTGATCGCGATCACCACCGAGTTCAGCGTGCTGCTGTCGGAGCGCGTCTGCCGCCAGCAGGGTGCAGGGATGACGCGCCGTCAGGCGATCGACGACGCATACCGCACGACCGGCATCGCCGTGTCGACCTCGGCGCTGACGGCGATCGCCGGATTCGCGGTGCTGATCGTCTCGAACATCACGATGCTGCGTGACTTCGGGCTGCTCGCGCTGGTCGACCTGGCGGTCTCGTTCGCCGGCGTGATGCTGGTGCTGCCGGCGGCGCTCGGGTTGATCGACCACAGGCGCTCGGCCGGCTCCGAGGGCCGGCCGGGCACGCCAAACCGGCCCGAGCAGCAGCCCGAGCTCGCCCCGCTCTAGATGGTCGACACCCGCAGGTACCAGTGGATGATCGGCGGGATCGGGCTGCTGCTGGTGGTGGCGTTCTCAGTGTTCATGTACCTCTCGCCCGGGCACCGCGGCCATGCCGGCGTGCGCGCAGGCCAGCGGCTGCCGCGCTTCGTCGCGCCGCTCGCCACCAGCGACCTCAACGTGCCGGCGAACACCGCGCCGCGCTGCAACCCCGCCGATCCGGCGCGGCGCGGGCTCAACGTCTGCGACCGCGGGCCGATCGTGCTCGAGTTCTTCGCGACCGACGCCAGGCCCTGCATCAAGGCCGTGACGACGCTGCAGTCGCTCGCCCCGCGCTACCCCGGCACCACCTTCGCCGCGGTCGCCGCGGATGGACAGAAGCAGGAGACTCTGAAGCTCGTACGTTCCCACCACTGGACGATTCCGGTCGCGTACGACTCGAGCACGGCCGTCGCGCAGCTCTACGGCGCCGCCGTCTGCCCGCTGATCGAGGTCGCCGTAGGCGGCGGAACCGTCAGCCGTCTGCTGATCGGCGAGCGCTGGGAGCACCCGCGCGCGCTGGCCGCCGCCCTCGCCGGCGTGCTATCCCACAAGCAATGAGGGAGCTCTTCCGGACCGGCGCGGACGCGCTGCTGGCGGCGGCGATCATGTTCATCGGCAGCCTCGGGCTGTGGCTCGGCACGCCGCTGGCGTGGCTCTGGATCGGCTCCCAGATCGAGGGCAGCACCGACTCGGTCGGCCTCGCGCTGCTGGTGATGGGCATCGGCGTGCTGATCACCGTGCTGGTGCTGGCGAGCCTGCTCTCACGCCTGAGTCAGGTCCATCGCAGCATCGCGATCGCCCGCGGTCACGACGATCCCGGCCACCGGATGCTCGAGTCGGTGATGATCACCACGGCCGGGATCGCGATCGTCGTGTTCGGCGTGTGGTTCCTGCTGTTCGCCGGTGCCAGCCCGCTGCCCCTGGGGATGAACCTGTGATCGCGCGACGGCGGCTGCTCGAGCGCTGACCCGGGCAGCCGCCGACCTCGCTGCGGCGCCAGGCGCCGCCACCTCCCTAAGCGAGAACCAGCTCCCGCTCGAACACCTCGTCGACGCTCGCCTCCGCCGGCAGCGGGCAGCCGCCCAGCTGCTCGGCCAGCATCCGGCGCTGACGCTCGGTCAGCGAGCCGATCAGCTTGATCTCGCTGACGCCGTTGCGCTCGAGGAACTTACGGCAGCGCGTGCTTCCCCACCGCCGCTGGGCAAGCAGAAGCTCCGAGACGGTCCAGCGTCGAGCTGCGTCGGGGCATTCGAGGATCACATCAGCCGCCGAGGCGTCACCCTCCGCGATCCGTCGCTTCAGCTCGGCTCGTGCGAGACGGATGGCGTTGGCGTGCTCAAGCGCACGCAGACGCTGTGGTTCGGGCGGCATCTGTGTTGTCTCCGGCATCGACATCCTCTTGCTTTGTTTCTTGCCCCTACCAGGCGGTTTGCTCTACTGCAACCGCTCGCGGGCGCACGATCTCGCCACCCGAGCGGGTGCCACTTCTCAAGACTGTTCCGTTCACGCCAGGCGGCCCATTTTCGCCCCCGGCCCCGACCGCATCGCTCCCTCGAATTACGACGCGGGCGGCTGCCTCATGACCCTCTTCGAACTGAAGCGCAAGCTACCGCTCGGAGGTTGGTCACAGCAAGGTCACAAAATCGAACCGTGTGCTCCTAGCGGGTTTTTCCTACGGCGGCTCGCCGTTGCTTCGCCGCCTGGCTGACGCCTGTCACCGGTCCGCGCGGGCGCCGGCAGATCGAGCGGTCAGGCGCCGGTCGGCAGCGGGCCGTGCTCGGCCTCGAAGTCCTGCTTGGCGCGCTTGAAGATCTCGAGTGCCTCGTCGAGCACGGTCCGGTCGTGCGTGGCCATCACGCTCGTGCGCAGCAGCGCCCCGGCGGGCGGGACCGCCGGGTGGATCGCGACATTGACGAACACGCCGGCCTCATACAGCGCCTTCCACAGGAACACGGCCTTCCAGTCGTCACCGACGACGACCGGAACCACCGGCGTGACGATCTCGGTGCCGTCGGCCATGTGCGCCGGCGGCAGCACCCAGAAGCCGAGCTCACCGAGGCCACGGCGCAGGTAGGCGGCATTGTCGAGCACCTTGGCGAACAGCTCGCGACCCTCGTCGGAGCGGGCGATGCGCACCGCCGAGAGCGTCGCGCCGACCGCCGCCGGCACGCCCGAGGCGGTGAAGATGAAGGGGCGCGCGGCGATCCGCAGGAACTCGATCACCTCGGCCGAACCCGCGATCACGCCGCCGCAGGAGGCCAGCGACTTGGAGAAGGTCGCCATCCGCAGGTCGACGTCATCCTCGACACCGAACAGCTCGCAGGCGCCGGCGCCGCGGGCCCCGAGCACGCCGAAACCGTGGGCCTCGTCGACCATCAGCCGCGCGCCGTACTGCTGGCACAGCGGGATGATCTCGGGCAGTGGGGCGACGTCGCCCTCCATCGAATAGACGCCGTCGACGACGACCAGGATCCCGCCGCCGTCCTCCTGGGCCGCCTTCAGTCGCTTCTCGAGCAGGTCGAGGCGGTTGTGGCGGAAGGGGCGCACCTTCGCGCCCGAGAGCTGGCAGCCGTCGAGGATCGAGGCATGGTCGCCGGAGTCGACGATCACCGTGTCCTGGGCATTGAGGATCGTGCCGAGCGCGCCGAGGTTGGCCTGGTGGCCGGTGGTGAAGACGAGTGCGTCCTCGGTCCCGAACCAGTCGGCCAGCTCCTGCTCGAGCTGGACGTGCAGATCGATCGTGCCGTTGAGGAAGCGTGAGCCGGTGAGCCCGGTGCCGTAGCGGTCGAGCGCGTCGCGGGCGCCCTGCTTGACGCGCTCGTCTCCGGTCAGCCCGAGGTAGTTGTTGGAGCCGAGCATGATCCGGCGCTGGCCCTCCATCTCGACGACCGGCAGGGTCGGACCCTCGAGCACGTGGAAGTAGGGAACTGCACCGATCTCCCGAGCGGCGCGGAGCTGCTCGAGGCGCTCGAACTCACGAGCCTTGGCGAAAACGTCGATCGCGGTCATTCGAAAGAGCGTAACGTTGACCGCGCCGGTACTGCTGTCACCATCCTGAGCCCGTGCCCACAGTGAGCGACCTGTACGAGATCGAGGTGCTGGACGGCGAGGTCGTTCCGACCGCGCACGACCAGCTCGAGCCAAGCCGCGACGAGCGGCTCCCGAGCCGCGTCGGCCAGCCCGGCGTCCAGACCGCGATGGCGGTCGCCACCGGCTTCGTGGCGGGCGCCGCGACGATGGCGCTGCTGCGCCGCTACGGCCAGGCGCGGCTGGAGGGCGCGGCCGCCGCGGCCGCGCTCGAGCCACCCCGTCTCGGCCAGTCGCGCACCTATCTGGTGCAGGTCCGTCAGCTCGGATGAGCCGAGTGCCCCCGTCGGAGGCACTCGAGCTGCGCGTCGAGGTGCGGCCGCTGTGGCCGTTCCGGCTGACCCGGCGCAGCGGCATGGACGGGCTCAGCCCGGTGCGCCGCGGCGTGCTGCACAGGCTGCTGCACGAGCGCGTCGACGATCACGAGCATCCGGTGCACCTGCGGGTCGCGCAGCTGAGCTCGGGCAACGTGCTGATCGGCGCGCGCTGCGCGCAGCCCGAGCCGGCGCGGCGGGCGATCGCGCAGATGCGCCGGGCACTCGGCGTCGACCTCGATCTGAGGGCCTTCCACGACGAGTTTCGTGACGACCCGCTGATCGGTGCGGCCGTGCGCGCCAACCCGACGGTGCGTCCCGCCGGGCGCCCGGATGCCTTCGAGGCGCTCGCCTGGGCGGTCACCGAGCAACTGATCGAGTACGAGCGCGCGGCCGCGATCCAGCGCCGGATGGTCGCGGTGCTCGGCCGCCGCGACGCACCCAGCGGCCTGCGCAACTCACCCAGCGCGTCGGTGTTCGCCGGCACCGCGCCCGCCCAGCTCGAGGCCTTCGACCTCGCCGCGGCACGCTCGCTGGCGCTGGTCAAGGCGGCGCGCGAGGTGGCCGCCGGCCGTGCCGTGCTCGACAGCGCCGATCCCGTGATCCAGGAGGCCGGCTGGCGCCGCCTGCAGGCGATCCCCGGGATCGGGCCCTGGACCGTGGAGATCCTTGCGCTGACCGGCCAGGGGCGGCTCGACCAGATCCCGGCCGGCGATCTCAGCCTGATCAAGCTCGTCGGCCGTCTGCTGTCGGGCGGCGATCCCTGGGCGCGCGCCGAGGAACAGCAGGTGCGCGACTTCTTCGCCCGCTTCGGCCGCTGGCAGGGCCTTGCCGCCAGCTACGCGATGCGCGCCGGCGGCATGATCAAGTCGCCGATCGCCGCGTAGACGCGGCGCGCCGGCTCAGACGCCCTGGCCGGGCAGCAACTCGTTGGTGGAGGCGTCGGTGACCGCGTTGGGGTTCGAGAGCAGCTGGTTCTGGGTCATCCAGCTTCCGAATGAGTTCCACTGGGCCTCGCGTTGCCAACCCCAGACCTTGCCGCCGGCCGGGAAGAAGTAGGGCATCGCGGCCGTCAGCTCGGCTGTCTCGAGCGCCTGCTGGGGCGCGAGTGAGGGGACCTCGGTGATCAGATTGGTGATCGCCTGGGTCGGATTCGCCCGGGCCGCGCGGTAGCCGCGCGCGACCGCCTGCACGAAGCGGCGGATCAGCGGGGCATGGTCGACGATCGAGCCCTTGCGCACCACGACCACGAGCCCGTCGTAGGTCGGGTATCCGGGTGAGCTCAACAGCTGCTGCAGCTTCTCCGGCCACAGCGTGGTATCCGGCTCCGAGATCGTCGTGGTGGTCGCCGGGGTCGTCGTCGTTGCGGTCGTCGTCGTGGTCGCGGTCGTCGTGGTCGTCGGCGCCGTCGTGGTCTTCGGCGCCGTCGTGGTCTTCGCGGACCTGGCCGTGGTCGTTGTCGCCGTGGTGGTCGTGCCGGCACCGACAGCGACACCGCCCGAGGGCCCGGTCGGCAAGGTCACGGTGATCGCCTGCAGAGGCCCGTGCACCAATGCCGCGACGCCGACGACTGGCTGATTCAGGTTGCGGTGCAGCAGCACATTGGTCTCGGACGAGATTCCCACAAGCACCTGACCGTCGTGGACCATCGTCAGCGGATCCTCGCTCGTCGACGGGATCACCACCTTGACGTTCATGTCGGTCTGCTTGAACAGGCCGAGCGCCTGGGCTTCATAGATCCCGATATAGAAGGCGTTGGGCTGACCGGCGAGCGCGACGGTCACCTGGTTGGTGGTGCCGGGCTGTGGCGTGATCGTGTTCTTGACGGCGCCGCAGCCGGCGATCGCGACGCCGGCGAGTGCGGCCAGCGCGGCCTTGGGGGCGACCGCGGCCGCCTGGAAGTTTCGGGATTTCATCGGGTTTCAGTCTCTCGCTGGCGGTGGACCCACGGCAGCGATCGCCGCTCGGCAAGGGTAAGCAGTCCGAACAGAAGAATGGCTAAGGCTGCCAGAACCAGCACGGTGGCGAACAGCTCGGACATCTCGTAGTTGGATTCAGTCACGGTGAGGAGGTACCCAAGTCCCGAGGTTGCACCGGCCTGTTCCGCGATAACCGCCGCAAGCACGGAGAACACCGCAGCCAGCTTGGCGCCGGCGAACAGCCCCGGGAGCGCGCTGGGCAGCTCCACACGCCGGAAAGTCTGCCAGCGGCTGGCGTCGAACGTGGCCATCAGCTTGATCAGCTCGGGATCGACCGTCCCGAGCGCCGACAGCGTCGTCACCGCAATCGGGAAGAAGCACACGAGCGCGACCACGACGAGCTTCGGCAGCAGCCCGAATCCGAGCCACAGCACCAATAGCGGCGCGACGATCGGGATCGGGATCGCCTGCGAGGCGATCAGCGGCGGGTAGAACGCGAGCCGCACGACCCCCCAGAAATGCAGCGCCACCGCCAGCAGCAGGCCGAGCGCCGCGCCGACCGCCATCCCGAGCACGATTTCCGCGGCCGTGGGCTTGAAGTTGTGCCAGAGCGTGCCGCGGTCGTCGGCCAGCGCCCGAAACACATCCACGGGGGAGGGCAGCACGAGCGAGTTGACGCCGGCGGCCGTGACGTAGAGCTCCCAGATGCCGAGCAGCACGACGATCGCCGCCAGCGGCAGCAGCCAACGCCTCACGTCTTCACCGCCAGGGCGTCGAGCGCCCTCGCCCGCAGCTCGACCACGGCCGCGTCGGTCGGCTGCCGAGGACGGCTCACGTCGACCGCCAGGTCGGCGACGACGCGGCCGGGGCGCGGTGACATCACCAGCACACGGTCACCGAGCAGCACCGCCTCCTCGACGTCGTGGGTCACCAGCACGACGGTGCGCTGCTGCTCGCCGAGGATGCGCGCGAGCCAGCCCTGCATCTCGGCGCGCGTGATCGCGTCGAGCGCGGCAAACGGCTCATCGAGCGCCAGCACCGGCTTGCCCGACAGCAGCGTGCGTAGGAACGACACCCGCTGGCGCATCCCGCCGGAGAGCTCGTAGGGGCGTGCCTGCTCGAAGCCGCCAAGACCGAAGCGCTCAAACCACGGCGCCGCCTGTTCGCGCGCCCGCTGGCGCGCGACGCCCTGCACCCGCAGTGCCAGGGTCGCGTTGTCAACGGCCGATAGCCACGGCAGCAGCAGATCGCGCTGCGGCATCAGCGCGGCGGGGCCGCCGCGCAGGGTGCCGCCGTCGGGCTGCTGCAGTCCGCAGATCAGCTCGAGCAGCGTCGTCTTGCCACAGCCGCTCGCGCCGACCACGGCGACGACCTCGCCCTCCTGCACCGCCAGCGACAGGTCGCGCAGCGCCTGCACCGGCTCGCCGCCGCGGCGTCCCGCGAACGTGCGCGAAACGCCCTCGATCGCGATCAACTGACGTGCGGCGTCGTGAGTGCCTTGACGAATTCCTCGAGCTGATCTGTCCGCCAACATTCGAATGCTTCGCAGAACTGGGCGTAGGCGGAGATCACGCTGTCGCCGTAGTTCCAGTAGAGCTTCGGCTCGGGGTTCAGCCAGAACGTGCGCCCGGCGCGGGCGGTGATCGCGGCGAACAGGTCCTCGCGCGGCGGGCGGCCGTTGGTGCGGGCGTCGCCGAGCACGATCACGGTCGCGCGTGGGCGCAGCTCGTCCTCGATCTCGGCCAGGAACTCGCTCCAGACACGCCCATAGTCGGTATAGCCGGAGACATCGGCCACGCCCGCGTCGCGGGCGATCGCCGCCGCCGCCGCGCGGAAGTCGCGCTCACGCTGGAACACCTCGGTGACCTCGGAGATTCGCTCGATGAAGACGAACGAGCGCTGCTTGCGGAAGACGTCGTGCAGCGCGTGCAGGATGCTGAGGAAGAAGGTGCTGGCGCTCGTGACCGAGGTCGACACGTCGCAGAGCACGAACAGCTCGGGGCGCCGCGGCCGCTTCGGCCGGTACTTGAGCTCTACCGGCACACCGCCGGTCTGCAGCGAGGCGCGCATCGTCGCGCGCACGTCGACGTGCGCGTGGCGGTTGTGGCCGCGCAGCTCGTGCCCCTGCGAGGCGAGCCGCCGCCGCAGCTGGGCGACGACGCGGTGCACGGCGGCAAGATCCTGGACCGGGCCGCCCGGCAGCGAGCGGTCGAGGTCGGTCAGCGCGCGCTTCGGCGGAAGCGCCTGGTTGCGCTCGATCTGCGCGCGCTCGAGCTCACGCCGCAGCGCCTGCTCGAAGCGTCGCAGCTGGTCGCGGGAGACGCCATCACGGCGCGGGTCATCGGGAGGGAGCTCGGGCTGGGGTTCGGTGCGCAGGCCCAGCGCGCGGCGGATGCGCTGCACGTCGACCCCGAGCACACCCGAGCCCTGGCCCTTGCCGAAGGCCGCGATCGCGAGCCGTGCGAGGTCGCGCAGGTCCGACTCGCCGCCCTCGTCGAGCGCGCGTGCGATCTGGCGGCGAAGCTCGTCGAGGTCGACATCGTCGCCGCCGACCCGGGTCTGCGGCTCGGAGACGTCGAGCCGCACCGCCTGCAGCTCGGTCGCGCGGAAGAAGAAGCGGTCGAACACCAGGTCGAACAGCCGCCGGTCCTCGGGTGACTTGGCGATCGTCGTGGCGAGCGTCTCACGGAACTCGGCGGACGAGCTCCAGGCCACCAGCTCGAGCGCCAGGAAGGCGTCGAGCATCTCCGAGGTGCCGACCGCGACACCCTCGGAGCGCAGGTCATCGGCGAAGGCGACGAGCTGCGCGTCGAAGTCGACCTGCTCGCCGGACATGGCCGCGGAGCGCCCTCGGGCCGCTAGGCGGCCTGTGCGGGCTCGAGCTTCACGCCGACCCGCTCGGCGACGGTGTCGAGGTCGGTGCGGTGCTTGACGATCACGCTCATCGTCGCGCGGAAGGTCTCCTGGTCGATGCCGCTCGCACCGAGCAGCAGCAGCGCGCGCGCCCAGTCGATCGACTCGGCGATGCTCGGCGGCTTCTTGAGATCGAGCTCGCGCACCATCTGCACCACCTCGACCAGCTTGCGCGCGACCGTCTCGGGGAGATCCGGGGAGTGCATCCGCACGATCTCGAGCTCGTGCTCGAGGTCGGGGTAGTCGAGCCACAGGTAGAGGCAGCGGCGCTTGAGCGCCTCGGTCAGCTCGCGGCTGTTGTTCGAGGTCAGCAGCACCACCGGGTGCGTCCTGGCCTCGACTCGGCCAAGCTCCGGAATCGAGATCTGGAAGTCCGATAGCAGCTCGAGCAGCATCGCCTCGAACTCCTGGTCGGTCTTGTCGATCTCGTCGATCAGCAGCACGACTGGCCGCTCCGAGGCGATCGCGGTCAGCAGCGGGCGCTCGAGCAGGAACTCCTCACCGAAGATGTCGTCCTGGACGGCATCCCAGCCGGCGTCACCGGCCTCGGTCTGGATCCGCAGAAGCTGCTTGCGGTAATTCCACTCATACAGCGCCTTGGCCTCGTCGAGGCCCTCGTAGCACTGCAAGCGCACCAGCTCGCGGCCGAGGTACTTGGAGAGCGCCTTGGCGAGCTCGGTCTTACCGACCCCCGCGGGTCCCTCGACCAGCACCGGCTTGCCCAGCTTGGTCGCCAGGTACGAGACCAGCGCGGTCGAATCGCCCGGCAGATAGCCGACCGAGCGCAGCCCTTCGGCGATGTCCTGGACCGAGGTTGGGTTGCTGGCCATACCAGCAATATAGGTTCAGATGCTCTGGAGCGGATCCTCGTCGGATGCCGGGGGGCTCGGCTCGATCTCCAGCGCCGAGATATCGGAGCGCTCGTCGGTCAGCAGCGCCTCGAGCTGCTCCGCGGGCAGCGGCCGCGCGAGCAGGAAGCCCTGGCCGTAGTCGCACCGGGCGTCGAGCAGCCGCCGCAGCTGCTCCTCATCCTCGATTCCCTCACCAAGCGTCTGGATGTTGAGCTGACGTCCGAGCTGCACCAGGGTGGTCACGAACGCCGATGCGTCCTGGGTGTTCTCGAGGCCGCTGACGAAGGTGCGGTCGATCTTGAGCGAGTCGACCGGGAACTCCCGCAGGTAGGCCAGCGAGCTGTAGCCGGTGCCGAAGTCGTCGATCGCGATGCGCACCCCGAGATGTTTGAGCGCCTGCAGCCGGGCGGCCGCGGCCTGCGGGTCGCGCATCAATGAGGTCTCGGTGATCTCGAGCGTCAGCGCCGCCGGATCGAGGCCCGTCTCGTCGAGGATCTCGCTGACCTCGTCGACGAAGCCGGGTTCGTCGATCTGCTTGCCGGAGACGTTGATGGACATCGTCAGCCCGAGCCCGCGCTCGCGCCAGTTGGCCGCCTGGTGGCAGGCCTGGGTGGCGACCCAGCGCCCGATCTCGAGGATCAGGCCGCTGTCCTCGGCGATCGGGATGAAGCGGTCCGGCGGGATCAGCCCGCGTGTGGGGTGCTGCCAGCGCAGCAGCGCCTCGACCCCGCCGACCTTGCGATCGTCGAGCCGGAAGGTCGGCTGGTAGACGAGGTAGAGCTCGTTGTGGGCGAGCGCGCGCTTGAGGTCGACCTCGAGCGCGTGACGGTCGGCGATCGCGGTTTGCATCGTGTCCTCGAACACGACGTAGCGGTTCTTGCCGGCCTGCTTGGCGGAGTACAGCGCCAGATCGGCGTCACGCAGCAACTGCTCGGTGGTCTCGCGCCCGCCGACGGCGATGCCGACGCTGGCGGTGAGCCGCACCTCGACGCCGCCGTCGAGCTCGATCGGCTGGTTGAGCAGCTCGAGGATGCGCTCGGCGACGAGTTCCGGGGAGGGCCGCGTGTCGCCGGGCTCGAGCAGCACGACGAACTCATCGCCGCCGAGCCGGCCGACCGTGTCGGCCTCACGGATCAGGCCGCCGAGGCGTGAGCCCACGGTGCGCAGCAGCTGGTCGCCGGCGCCGTGGCCGAAGGTGTCGTTGATCGTCTTGAAGCCGTCGAAGTCGATGAACAGCAGTGCGACGGGCTGTTCGACACGTGCCGAGCGCGCCAGCGCGTGGCCGATGCGGTCCATCACCAGGACCCTGTTGGGCAGCCCGGTGAGACCGTCATGCAGCGCCTGGAAGGCAAGCTCACCGGTCTTCTCGTCGACCAGCCGCACCGCTCGCGCGCGGCCGGTGCCGAGCAGGAACAGCGTGACGGCCAGCAGCAGTGACAGCGCGGTTCCACCCACGAGCAGCAGCACCGCGGTCTTGTCGTCCCAGATCGAGCTGCCCTGCACGTTGCCCGAGATGACCTCGGTCAGACCGTTAGCGAGCGGGGTCGTGATCGACAGTCCGTGCGTGCGGGGTCCGGCGCTGAACGTGAGCGCCCGGTCGAACTTGGTTCTGACATCGATGTGGACGCCGGGGAAGCCGCTGAGCGCGTCGCGCAGCAGCACCTGCGGATAGAGCGCGATCGCGATCGCGCCGACGAACGCGTGCGCGCGCCCGGCGGCGGTCTTCGGCACCGACGCGGTGCTGTAGACCGGCACGTTCTCGCCGAGGAAGCGCATGCCCAGCATGTCGATCCCGTAGATCAGCTGCTTGGCGCTGCCGCGCGCCAGCGTCCGACTGTTCTCGCTCTGGCAGATCGCCCTGCTGCCGATCGCACTGAAGCGCGTGATCCATGCGGGACCCGCGAAGGTGGTCTCGGGGCAGCCGGTGAGGTCCGGTGTCGGGCGCATCTCGACGAGCGCGATCAGCTCGGGGTAGCGCCTGACGGCGTGCACATCCTGCGTCCAGCGCTGGAACGCCGCGGCATTCTGGGTCGGGTGGTTCTTGAGGAACGCGGCCGCGGCGACCAGCAGATCGGTCTCGTGTTCGACCTCGAGATCCATGTTGGCGTCGACCTGATTGGCATCGAGCCGGAACAGCTCACGCGAGTGCTGGGCGCTGGTACGCGCGGCGCCGAAGGCGAAGGCACAGGACACGCCGACGCCGACGAGAGCGAGCAGCAGCGAGCCGATCATCCAGCGCCGCAGAAGTATCTTGGCGTTCCGCTCACCGTCCTGGTGACCGCCCCGCAAACGAGCAAAAGGTCGCCCCATACAGCCTGTAATCGGCAGGGCGACGGCTTTATGGCAATCAGATCTCCAGCTGCCGGGAGGTCGGTTAGGTCCGCGCCGTCAGAGAATCGGGATGTCGTGCACCTCGACCTCGGTGCTCGCGCGCTGCTCGAGCCGCGCGACACACCAATCGATCAGCGCCCGGATCGCCTCGAGCAGCTGGCGCAGCGCCTCGGTGACGCGCAGCCGCAGCTCCTCGGGAACCAGCGCCAGCAACTGCTCGACGAGCTGCGCCACCGACTCCGGGTCGGGTTCCTGGCCGGGGTCGCGCGGAAGCTCCCAGCCGCGTGGCGGCACGCTGTCATGCGCGTGCGGCGGTGGCCCTGAGCGCTGATCACTCTCCACGGCTGAAAGACACCTCCAAGTTCCCGTCGACATACGTCGCCGAGACCGGTTTATACGCCGCCAGCGTCGGCGGCAGCATGATCGCGCGGCGCTGCTTGCCGGCTGTCACGATCAATTCGAGCCCGACCTGCTTGAGGCCGATCTCGCTCTTCTTGGCAAACGGAACGCTCAGCCGCAGCGTCGCCCCGTCAGCGTCGCTCTCGATCGATTGCGTGATCGAGTCGTGGAGGATCGCGTCGGGGGCGACGCTGGAATCTGCTCCGGCGGGCGCAGCGTCGAACAGCTCCGCGCCGACGAGCGCCAGCATCTCGGCGCCGATCACCTCGCGATCGAAGTACGGCAGCTCGAGCACCGGGACCGGCGCGAACGCCGAACGCACCAGCTCCAGCTGTTGCTGCTGGTGTTCGCGCCAACCGGCGAAGTAGTCGCCGACGTCCTCCGGGAAGACCTTGTTGACGATCACCGCATCGGTCAGGTAGCCGTACAGGTTGAGGTAGGTGAACGTGCGCATCGCCTCACCGATCACCATGCGGTCGGGTGCCATCACGAGCCGGATCGAGCTGTGCTCGGTGTCGCGCAGAATCCTGTCCATCGCGATCAGATTCGCCGAGAGGCGCTGGATGTCGTTGAACACCTCGCCGGTCGGCAGCGGGATGTCGAGGACCGTGCGTGCGAGCGGGGCGGCGGCGGCGATGATCGCCCGCTCGAGCGGGACGATCTTCTCGAGCCACCAGCGTGCGGCCTCCGGGAATGAGAGCAGCCGCATCGTCTCGCCCGTCGGGGCGCAGTCGATCACGATCACGTCGAAGTCGCCCGACGCGTGGTGCTCGCGCAGGCGCAGTAGCGAGAACAGCTCGTCGACGCCCGGCGGGACCGTCAGCTCCTCAGCCGAGATGCGATCGAGCCCGCGCTGCATCAGCAGCTCGCCGAACCAGTCCTGCACTCCCTGCCAATGGCGGCTGAGTTCGTGCTGGGCGTCGATCTCGGCTGCCTCGAGGTTCTCGGCGACCGTGGTCGGCTGTGAGCCGAGCTCGGCCTGCAGCGAGTCCGAGAGGCTGTGTGCCGGATCGGTGGAGAGGATCAGCGTGCGCTTGCCGCCGGCGGCGCAGCGCACGGCCGTGGCCGCGGCCACCGAGGTCTTGCCGACTCCGCCCTTGCCGGTGTAGAGGATCGTGCGCGGCGTCAAGGCGTCGAACGCTACTAGCAGGGCAGAGGCGCCGCAGCTTTCGGTTGACGGTGCGGCCGCGGCCGGAGTGTTAGCGACGCCGCGTGTGCCCTGCGAAAAACACTGGTTCTGATTCGATATCGGTCGCGATATCGCGGCGATATCGGTTCAGAACTCGCAAAAATGACGGGGCAAACCCCGGCCGGCCGAATCAGAGCTCGACCCCGCGCGCAGCCGGTCTGCAGCTCAGAGGCCCTGTCCGCCGGTGGTCGACGTGGTCGTCGTGTCAGTCGTCGTGGGAAGGGTGGTCGTGGGAACGGTTGTCGTGGTCGTTGGTGTCGTGCTCGTGACCGTCGGCGTCGTGGTGGTCGTGGTGCTGGGCCGCGGCAGTGGCACGGTGACGGTCGGCACCGCCCCGGTGGTTGGCGCGATCGCGTACGGAGACGCCGGGCAGCCGCCCTTGCAGACGTGCAGCGAGGTGCTCAGCGAGGCGTAGTGCCCGGCCGCGTCGGTGACCGACATCGTCAGCGAGTAGGTGCCGGCCTTGAGCTTCGGGGTTGCGAAGCTGCGGGTTCCGGCGAAGAAGCTCTTCTTCGTGTAGAGGTAGTTCTTGCCGCCGGCGCTCAGCGTGACGCCGACCGCCGCGTACTTGGTGAGCTTGAAGCGCAGGCTGAACTTCTTGCCCGAGACCGCGGTCGTCGTCAACGCGGTCAGCTGCGGCCGCGTCAGCAGGTCGGCGGCGAACTGCTGGTAGGTGGAGCAGTAGACCGGCACCTCGGTCTTCGAGCAGAGTAGCTTGAGGAAACCGGTGACAAGCGTGTGGTAGCTGAGCGGATCGGCCTCGCCGGGCTGATACAGCGACCAGCCGCGGGTGATGAACGACGTCAGCTCCGACTGCGCCTGGCGGTTGCCGGCGTTGTAGAGGGTGTTGGCGACCGGATCGAGTGAGACCTGCTCGTAGTCATAGAGGCCGAGCAGCGTCTGCAGGAAGGCGTTGATGATGTCGGTACCGGGGGTGAAGGAGTACTGCAGGTAGCGCTTGCCGCGCGTCGTCGGAACCGCGACGCCGACCGGCGGCTTGGTCTCGAGCAGCGGCAGCGCCTGGTGCGCGTAGCTGAGGTACTGCGGGTTCTTGGTCGCCAGATAGGCGTTGGTCAGCGCCTCGAGACCGGTCGCCTGCGCCATCGCGCTGACCCACGGGGGCTTGCCGCCCTCCCAGTCGAAGTAGTACTCCCAGGCGAGTCCGCCGCCGCGACGGACCGCGAGCGGGACCATCTCGCTCATCAGCGTCACGAGCTTCGGGTAGTCGGCGAGACCGGCCTCGTAGTAGCCGTCGGCCTCGCCGAAGGTGTGCAGCACCTGCAGCTGGATGCCCGATCCGGCGTAGTACTCCCAGACGAGCTCGGATCCCTGAAATTGGACCGAGGCGCCGTTCGAAAGGGCCGCGCCGGTCTTCCAGTAGCTGGCGTTGTTGGCCAGCGTCAGCATCAGCACCGGCAGCCGGGCGACGGTCAGCTGCTTGTCGTTGGCGATCTCGTTGAGCGTCGCGGTCACGTCGCCGAGCTGAGTTGCGCGCCACCTGGCGAGGTGGCTCTGCTCGCCGATGGCCTGCCGCCAGGTGTGCAGATCGCTCTGATAGGCGGCGGGCTGCAGGGCGCCGCTCTGGTCGAGCTTGAGCAGCGCCTGGGGGAAGGTAACGGTCTTGACCTTCTTCTTCTTGGCGGTGGGCGCGGCCCTCGGCGCGCGTGCGGCGCGCGCCAGCGGAAGCCGCGCGGAGGGAGTGATCGTCAACACCGGGATGGCAGGGGCAAGCAGCGGACCGTCCACCGGCATCGCCGGCAGGTTCGGATTCGCGGCATCGCCGGTGAGGAACCGGTTGTTGACGACGTGCGTGCGTCCGTCGTGGTCGAGAACGGTCACCATGCCCGCCTGCGCAGAGCCGACGGACATCCCCAGGACCGCGAGCACACACGCCGCCGCTGTCAGCGGCATGCGCCTGAGCATCGGGGCCGATGATATGTTCGGCCCGCGGGTTTTCTGCACGCTTCCATGCGCCGCCGAGCCCAGAAAGATCTTGCGTAGAGCACTCTTCACCGTCACTGCACTGATAACCGCCGTGATCGTCGGGGGTTGCGGTGGCGGCTCGTCCAAGCACCCCTCGAGCGCAGCGGGATCGGCCGCTGCGCACCGGCTGCTGGTGCAGACCTTCGACGGTCACCACGGAATCTCGAGTGGTGTGATCACGCTCGATCTGCGGGTCGTGCCAAGCGGCTCGTCGTCGATCAAGGGGCCGATCGAGCTCGCCTTCGGCGGCCCGTTCGTCAACCGGGGTCAGGGCAAACTGCCGGAGTCAGACTTCACGATCTCGATCTCGGCTGAGGGCCATGTCGGCGCACTGCAGGTGATCTCTGCCGATGGCAAGGGCTACATCACGGTCTCGGGCCAGAGCTACAAGCTGCCGGCATCGAGCTACAAGACGCTCGAATCCGGGTTTGGTTCGCTCGCCTCGTCGGGAACCGGATCGGGCTCAGGCTCGAGTCAGAGCTCGCTCTCGAAGCTGGGGATCAAGCCGCTCGACTGGTTGGAGCACCCGCAGATCGTGGGCAAGGCGACGGTCGATGGCGTCGCGACCACGCGGATCCGTGCGGGGCTCGACGCCACCGCGATGCTCCAGGACTTCAGCACGCTGCTCGGCAAGGCCGGGTCGCTCGGTGTCGGCGGCACGAGCTCACTGCCCCAGAGCATCCCGGCGAGCACCCAGCGCAGCATCGCCCACGCGCTCGGCTCGCCCAGCTTCAACCTCTGGACCGGCACCGCCGACAAGCTGATCCGCAAGCTCACGCTCTCGGCGGTGGTGCCGGTCACCGGCGCGACACGCTCGGAGCTCGGCGGCTTGCGTTCGGCGACGGTCACGCTCGGCTTCGAGTACAGCCGCGTGAACCAGCCCCAGACGATCTCGGTGCCGACCAGCACCAAGCCCTACAGTGTGTTCCGCACCGAGTTCTCGGCGATTCTCTCGGAGATCGAGAGCGGGCTGATAAGCGGCTCGACCGGTTCGGGGACGACGACGGGCGCGTCGGGCGGCTCGGATCAGAAGTACACGCAGTGCATCACGGCCGCCAGCGGCGACGTGGCCAAGATGCAGAAGTGCGCCAAGCTGCTCGCCACCGGCTGAGCCGCTCGCGGCCGGCTCGCCACCGGTTGCCCCACTTTGGTCGTAAATCTCGTGTCACACGAGAACCAGGAAGCGCACTTCGGAGTTAAAAGAAGTGTGGGGCGGCGCGTCGCCCGCACCACGTTTGCAAGCGACGGACCGTAGACGGACACAACGTGATGCTTAGCTTGAACAGCTGCCAAGGACAGAGATGCAGAACGGTCGGATGAGCTCGGGACGAGACAACGACGGCGACCGCTTGCCCTACCGCGCGGGCCTCGACGGACTGCGCGCGCTGGCGGTCGCGGGCGTGTTCCTGTATCACGCGAACGTCTCGTGGATGCCCGGCGGCTTCCTCGGCGTCGACCTGTTCTTCGTGCTCAGCGGCTACCTGATCACGTCGCTGCTGCTGCACGAGTTCTCCAGTCGCGGGGCGATCAACCTCGTCGCCTTCTGGGGACGGCGCGCGCGGCGCCTGTTCCCGGCGGTGGCGCTGGTGATCCTGTTCGCACTGCTGGCGACGCTGACGATCGCGCGCGACGACCTCGGGCGCACGCGCTCCGACGCGCTCAGCGCCCTGGTCTACCTGACCAACTGGCACGAGATCATCGCCAGCCACTCGTACTTCAACGAGTTCGGTCGCCCGTCACTGCTGCAGCACCTGTGGTCGCTGGCGGTCGAAGAGCAGTTCTACCTGTTCTGGCCACTGATGCTGATCGCCGGCCTGCGCTGGTGGACCAAGCGCGGCCTGATCGCGCTGACGGTCGCGCTGGCCGCCGGGTCGTGCGCGCTGATGTGGCTCCGCTACAACCCGGGCGGCGACCCCTCGGCGCTCTACTACGGCACCGACACGCGCGCGTTCACGCTGCTGATCGGTGCGCTGTTGGCGTTCGCCTGGCCGTCGCTGCAGGCGTCGCTCGCGCGGCTGCGCGCCGGCGCGACGGCGACGGCCGGCCGGATCGTGGCAGCCGACACGCTTGCGGCCGACGCGGTCGGCGTCGTCGCGCTGCTCGGCGTGCTGGCGCTGTTCGTACGCCTCCAGGACTACGACCCCTGGCTCTACCGCGGCGGGTTCCTGCTGATGGCGGTGCTCGGTGCGCTGCTGGTCGCCGCCGCGGCGCAGCCCGGCTCGAACCTCGGGCGGGCGTTCGGCTGCGCCCCGCTGCGCTGGATCGGTGCCCGCAGCTACGGCATCTACCTCTGGCACTGGCCGATCCTGGAGCTGACGCGCCCCGGCGCGGACGTGCCGCTCCATGGTGCACCGCTGATCGTGCTCCAGGCGGCGGTGACCGTGGCCGCCGCGGCACTGTCGTACCGCTACGTCGAGATGCCGGTCCGCAGCGGTGAGGCGCAGAAGCAGCTCAAGGACTTCCTCGACCGCCACACCCCGCACGAGCGCCTCGCCTGGGTGGCGGGCACCGCGGCGGCACTCGTGACCTTCGCCGGCATCGGCTTCGGGCTGCCGGCGCCGGTGGCGTCGGCGGCGTTCTCCTCGAATGCGACGCCGTCAGCGCTGCAGGTCCTGTCGAGCGACCAGCCGGGGCAGCTGTCGTACAGCTTCCCGCCGTTGGCGGGAGCGGGCTCGCTATCCGCGGCCCGCCTGGCCGGCACCGCTGGCGGGATCGGCAGCGGCGTGCGCCCGGTGGGCTCGCCAAGAATCGTCGCGCCCGGGTCGCAGGCCAAGCGCGGCGCGAGTCCGCCGCCCAACGCAATCCTCGCCATCGGCGACTCGGTGATGCTCGGCTGCGCGCCCAACCTCACAGCGCTGCTCGGTCACAGCCTGCGTGTCGACGCGATCGTCGGCCGTCAGGCCGAGGCGACGATCACGCGGCTCGCGCAGTACCGCGCCGCGGGCCGGCTGCCGTCGCAGGTGATCGTGCAGATCGGCGACAACGGTCCCGTCTGGTACTCCGACATGCAGAACCTGCGCAAGGTGCTCAAGGGAGTGCCGGTGGTGGTGCTGGTCAACGTGCGTGTCGCGCGCAGCTGGCAGAACGAGGTCAACGCCGAGCTCAAGTCATACGCGCGAACGTGGCCCCAGGCCGTGGTCGCCAACTGGTACGCCCACAGCACGCAGTCGATGTTGAGCGACGGAGTGCATCCCTGGATCGACGACCGCGGTGTCTACGCCAAGGTCGTCGACGCCGCGCTCAAGCAGGCCCAGCACAACGCCGCGGCCGGCAACCCGAAGCAGGGCGGCGGCAAGAGCGGATCTCAGCGAGCCTGAGCACCGACGGCGTCGGTGTCGGGGTCGGCATCGACCGGTACGTGGTGGCGGATCGACGGCGCGGCCGTCGCGGCCGCGGCCAGACACAGCGCCCAACCGGCCGCCGCCAGCGTCGTGGCGGACGCACCCAGTCGCTCGAAGCCGAAGCCGACGGCGAGCGGGCCCAGCCACACCAGTGACATCGAGGATGTCGTCGCGACGGCCTGGATCCGCCCCTGCAGCGCATCCGGCGCGAGCGCGATCCGCGAGCCCGCGACGACGGCGTTGGTCGCCGGCGCCATGAACTCGGCGCAGGCAACGACGACGCCCATCAACAGCGGGTTGTGCACGACCAGCAGCGCCAGCAGCACGCCCACCGCCAGCCAGGGGCCCGCGATGATCAGCCCGCGCGCGCTGATCGCCCGCCGCAGCCGTCCGGCGAGCAGCGCGCCGACCAGCCCGCCCGCGGCCATGATCGTGAACATCACGCCGATCTCCGACGACGAGGCGTGCCCGCGGTGGGCGAGCAGCAGCGTCAGCAGGAAGAGCCCGGTGAACAGCGGGTTGCCGAACGCGAACAGCACCGAGGTCATGCGGTAGAACGGCTGATCGCGCATCCAGCGCAGGCCCTCGAGCATCTCGCTGCGCATCTCACGCCAGGGCCGCGGCGGCTGCTCGGAATGCACCTGGAAGTCCGATCGCGTCGCCGCGACGGCCGTCGTCGAGCACAGGAACGAGGCGGCGTCGGCGACGAATGGCAGCGTCCGCGTGATCGCGAACAGCAGCCCGCCGAGCGACGGCCCGATCAGCGCCGCCGCGTAGGAGCGGCCCTCATTGCGGGCGACGGCGTCCTGAAGCTGTTCGCGTGCGACGACCTGGCGCAGCGCGCCGCGCTCGGCGATGTGCGCGGTCGCAAACAGCCCGCCGTCGATGAACGCGACCGCCACGAGCTGCGCGAACGACGGTCGCCCGAACGCGAGCGCGACGACGATGCTGGCCGCGCCCAGCAGCCGCACCAGGTCGCAGGCGATCATCAGGTGCTTGCGGTTGAGCCGGTCGGCGAGCACGCCGGCCGGGAGCGAGAACACCGCCAGCGGCAGCCACTTGGCGAGCCCGACGATGCCGGCCTTCGACGGCGAGTTGGTCAGCGCCAGCACGAGAAGCGGATAGGCAACCGTCGCGCTCTGCGAGCCGACGTCGGAGAGCGCCTCCCCGATCCAGAGGAGCTGGAAGTCGCGGTTGAGGAGGAGCCGCCGTGCGGCTATTCGCGGCCGGCTTCCTGGTCGTCGATCTCGAGCTCGTCGTCGGTGTCGTCGTCGCCATCTTCGGACGCGTCGCCGGCGTGGTAATGGACCTGGAAGCGCTGGAGCAGCTCATCGCGACGGTCCTCGTCGACCGGTACCTCGTCCGAGATGCGGACCCAGTCAGCGCCCTCGAACTCCTCCATGTTGAAGATCTCGCTGTCGAGCTCGGGCGAGTCGTCGACGACGATCAGAACCTCGGTCTGCGGATTGAAGTAGGTGCCCGGGCGGTTGACGAGGTCTTCCAGCTCGAGACGG
>DATASU010000159.1:0-6144 GCA_036269095.1 Solirubrobacteraceae bacterium | reverse complement strand
TCAGGCCGTGGTGGCGCATGCACTCGGCAAACGCGATCAGCTGCTGCTTCTGGTGCTCGGTGATCGGCGGCCTGGGGCTTGCCAGCCCGAGCGGGTTGCAGAGCTTCTCAGCGGCCTTGAACGCCGGGCCGCTGAAGCTGATCCCGGCGATCGTGATCACGTCGCTGCCGGGCGTCATCGCCACCGTGTTGCCGCCGTAGCTGTCGGGGTCGGGGAAGTTCTGCACACCGTGCGCGCGCATGCAGCGCGCGGCGGCGTACTGCTTGCTCGAGCCGGTGAGCTTGCGCGCCGCCGGCTTCGAGCCGCCGCAGGCCGCCACCGCGGTGGCGCAGGCGAAGGAGAGCGCGAGGGCGGTCGCGGCACGGCGCATGACCGCAGCTTCGCAGCTGCCCGGTTACAGGGCGGGAACGGTCGCGGCGCGCAGCGCGGTGCCGTCGAGCGCGCCGAGCGCACGCTCGACCGACATCGTCAGGCAGGTGAAGGTCGGCGTGTCGCGCAGCGTGTAGGCGCTCGACTCGGTCGTGCGCAGCTTCTGCACGAGGTCGAGGAAGTCGGCCGGGTTGTCGGACTCGAACGCGACCACGAACTCCTGGTCGTCGAGCCCGAACGAGTAGCTCGTGTTGAGGTCGACGCTCGGGAACTCCTTGCCGACCTTGATGTGCTGCTGCATCACCCGCCAGCGCTCCTCGGGGCTCAGCAGATACCAGTCGCGGGTCTTCACGAACGGGTACACGAACAGGTACTTGCCGTGTGCCGGGCGCACCTCGAGCCGCGACTCGTCCGAGTACTCGGACGGCTTGGTCATCGCCAGGAACGAGTATGAGACCGTCGACCACTTCATCAGCCCGCTCTGCTGCAGCACGACATGGAACTCGTGGATCCGCTCGAGGTTCTCGGCCTGCGACAGGATCAGCATGTCGGCGTCGCCGCGCGTGCCGACCAGCGAGAACGCGCGCAGCAGGTGGTCTTCGCCGAAGTCCTCGCAGGCGGCGATGAACTCGCGCTTGTGCTCGTCGCGCTCGGCATCGGGCAGCCGCCGCCAGGCCGGGTCGACCTGCAGGAACGTGTACTTGACGAAGTGGCGCTTGGGCATCCGCGGCAAATCATGGCAGCTCGCTCCTCGAGGCACGGCAGCTGGCTCCCCGAGGCACGGCAGCTGGCTCCCCGAGGCCGGCCCACTCGCTCTCTCCGCCTCATCTATGCACCGTTTTTCAGGGTGCATAGCTGAGCAAATCACGCGCCCGCCCGCCACATGTGCCGAAAAGTGCTGCTGAGCGTGCACCTATGAGCAAATCAAGAACCGACGGTGCCAGTTTGCTCATCTGAGCACGTCGAAAGCGGGCCCCGCGCCGACCGGACACGGCGCGCAGCTTGCGGCAGCGGCGGATCGATCCGCGCGACGACATGTGACGCTCGTCACATGACCGGCTATAGTCATCGCCCGTCGGGGTAGCTTTGAGCGAACCTGACAGCGCTCTGAGGAGAGAAAGATGTTTCGTAGCACCCGTCGTGGGCCGGCCGCATTGAGGGATGCGTTGCCGGTCCGCGTTACGGCCCTTGCGACCGTTGCCCTGCTGAGCCTTTGCCTGCTCGCGGCATCGGCAAGGGCCGCCACGCCTGGCACGTCGACGAGCTGCCAGCCGTACACGAGCACTCCGTGCCTGTTCCCGTTCCCGGACAACCGGCTGACGAAGCCCGCCAAGGGCAGCGCCACGGGGATCCAGCTGAACCTGCCGCAGGCGGCGATGCCGGTCAACAACGCAACCCCGCCCGCGCAGATCAGCACCGCGCCCTACGACCAGAACGACGGCTTCAGTCCCGGCAGCGCGATCCTGCTGCACATCCCGCAGCTCGACACGCAGAAGGCGCTGACCAAGACCAAGGCCGTCGGCCTGCTGAAGATGAGTGCCTACACGGCCAAGAACGCGCCGATCATGGTGATCGACGAGAAGACCGGCAAGCGCCAGATGATCTACACGCAGCTCGACGCCAACGCGACCTCGGCGGCGACGACCAACCTGATGATCCTACCCGGCGCCAACTGGCAGGACGGCCACACCTACGTCGTCGTGCTGCGCGATCTGAAGAACGCGCGCGGCAGGCTGATCAGCGCGCCGTCGTGGTTCGAGAAGCTGCGCGACGGCAAGCGGCTGCCCGCGCTCGAGCGCGGCCAGGCCAAGCGCTACGCAAAGATCTTCAAGCTCCTGAAGAAGGCCAAGGTCGCCCAGGACAAGACGCTCTACGCGGCCTGGGATTTCACCGTCGCCTCGAGCAAGGAGCTGACCGAGCGGCTGCTCGGCATCCGCAACGGCGCGTTCAACGAGCTCGGCGACACCAACCTCGGTGACGGTGTGGTCTCCGGCAGCGCCCCGGCGTTCACGGTCACGAGCGATAAGACACAGACCTTCGACAACGGCAAGACCGGCAACGTCGTGATCGGAACCTTCCAGGTTCCCTGCTACCTGCAGACCTGCGGCGATTCCGCGACGACCGGCTTCGACTACAACTCGAGCGGCCTCTACGCGACGCCGGTGCAGGGTTCCGGCAACGTCGGCACCGCCGGCTTCGAGTGCGTGATCCCGTCGACCGCGACACCGACCAACCAGGCGCGCATCGTCGACTACGGACACGGCCTGCTGGGCAGCATGGACGAGGTCACCGACGCCCCGATCACGGCGCTCGCGACGAGTTACAACATGGCGATGTGCGCGACCAACTGGTGGGGTCTCGCGGCGCCGGACCAGAACTTCGACACGCAGGCGGTGTCGAACCTGAACCTGTTCCCGGTGATGGTCGACCGGCTCCAGCAGGGCGTGCTCAACGCGCTGCTGCTCGGGCGGTTGATGGACAGCCCGCAGGGGCTCGCGAGCGATCCGCACTTCCAACAGGGCGGGCAGCCGCTGATCAACACCGGCGAGCTCTACTACGACGGCAACAGCCAAGGCGGGATCTTCGGCGGCATCACGACCGCCGTCTCGCCCGACGTCCGCCGTGCGGTCTTGGGCGTGACCGGCGAGGACTATGCCAACTCGCTGGTTCAGCGCTCGACCGATTTCGGCTCGCCGACCACGGTCGGCTCGTTCTCGTGGCTGCTGTGGAACGACTACGCCGACAACAACTCGGCGCGCTACACGGTGACGCTCGACCTGATGGACCAGCTCTGGGATCGCGCCGACCCGGTCGGATACACCCAGGGCCTCGGCGCGACGCCGTTCGCCGATACGCCGACGCACTCGGTGCTGATGCAGATCGCCTATGGCGACCATCAGGTCAGCATGTACGCCGGGGCGGCCGAGGCGCGCTCGATCGGCGCCGACGCCTACGAGCCGGGCGGGACGCCGGGCTCGGCGCTGACGATCGGTGGCGGTCGCGCCGCCAACTTCAACCTGTTCTACGGGCTGAAGCCGGTACCGACGAGCGGCTCCTACAGCGGTTCGGCGATCGAGATCTGGGACAGCGGACCGGGGCACACGCTCAACCCGCCGGTCGCCAACCTCGCGCCGCCGACCAACGATCCCGCGAACCAGGATCCGCACGGCGACCCGCGGGCGACACCGCTGGCGCAACAGCAGATCTCCGACTTCCTGGAGCCCAACGGCACGTTCGTGAACGTGTGCGCCGACGCTCCCTGCCACAGCTCGGATTACACGCCGTAGCCGTCTCCGGGTCCGCCCCGTCAGAGGCCGCCGTCCAGCGGGACGGCGGCCGAAGAACATTCGTGCGCGTCGGTAGTTGCCGGTACCAGATACCCAACCGATAGCATTGTCGGGATGCGGATCGCGCTCGTTTCCCCGTACTCGTGGTCCTACCCTGGGGGCGTAACGAGGCATATCGAGGCGCTCGCCCAGCAGTACCTGGCCGCCGGGCATGACGTCAGCGTGCTGGCGCCGCACGATCCGCCGGACCGCACCTCGACCGTGATGCACCGCGGCGCGGCCCCGCAGGACCTCAGCCGGCCGGACTATCTGGTTCCGCTCGGGCGCACGGTCGGGTTCAAGGCCAACGGCGCGGTGTCGAATCTTCTGATCGGCCCGGCCGGCATGGCGCGGCTGGCGCGCGAGCTCTCGAGTGGCCGCTATGACGTCGCGCACATCCACGAGCCGGTCGCGCCGATGGTCGGCTGGGTCGCGACGCTGCCGTTCGGCGTGCCGCTGGTCGGCACCTTCCACTCGTACTCGGCGAAGTGGCTGCCGAACGCGATCTCGAACGGCTTCGGCGGCTCCCAGGTACTCAACCGGCTGCGCGTGCGCGTGGCCGTCTCCGAGGCGGCGAAGTGGACCGGCGAGCGCTGGTACGGCGGCCGCTACCGGGTGATTCCCAACGGTGTCAGGCTCGACCAGGACGCGCTCGGCCGGGCGCTGGCCGTGCGGCGCACCGATCCCACGCTGAAGATCCTGTTCATCGGTCAGGCGGTCGAGCGCAAGGGGCTGCCGCTGCTGCTGCGCGCCTTCGAGGCGCTGCGTGAGCACATCCCGGCCGAGCTGACCGTGATCGGACCGAACGAGGCCGAGCTCGCGCCGCTGCTGATCGACGCGCGCGGGGTGCGGGCACTGGGCAAGGTCGATGACGAGGTCAAGCAGCGTGAGCTGCTCGCTGCCGACGTGCTCGCGGCGCCCTCGCTCGGGGGCGAGAGCTTCGGGATGGTGCTGACCGAGGCGTTCGCGTCGGGCACGACCGTCGTCGCATCCGACATCGCCGGCTACCGCGATGTCGTGACCCATGAGCGTGACGGCGTGCTGGTGCCGCCGGCCGATCCGCAGGCGCTGGCCGAGGCCCTGCGCGACCTCTACTACGAGCCCGAGCGCCGGCACGAGCTGGCCAAGACCGCGGCCAGGACCGCGGAGCGCTTCGCCTGGGAGCGCGTCGCGCTCGAGGTGATGGAGGCTTACAAGGACGCGATCGCGATGCCCGAGCCCGAGGGCGCGCTGCAGACCGCCGGGGTGCGCACCGGGTTCGTGCCCGCCGACCTGCAGCCGCGCGTGCCGGCACAGCGACTCGCGAGCCTCGAGCGGCCACTGACGATCAGGAGCCCGCGCCGGCGCGCGGTCGCCCAGGTCCGTCGCGCGGGGCTGCTCGCCGTATCACTCGGAGTCGTCGCGCTCGCCTACATGGCGCTGCAGAAGATCGGGATCGCCAACATCGGGCGGACGCTGATCAACTCGGAGCCGTCCTACGTGCTGCTCGGACTCGCGACGATGTGCCTGGCGATGGTGATGCGCGGGTTCTCGTGGCACGCGATCCTGCAGGCGGCGCTGCCCAAGGCGCGGATCAAGCTCAGTGACGCGATCCGCGGCACCATGATCGGGGTCCTGATGTCATCGACTTTGCCGGCCCGGCTCGGTGAGCCGTCGCGCGCGCTGATCGTCGCAAGGCGTACCGGCCGTCCGCGCGACGCGCTGCCGGTGGTGCTGGGCACGGTCGTCTCGCAGACACTGCTCAACATCGTCGCGCTGATCATCCTCGGCGTGATCATGTTCTCGTCGGTCGACTTCTTCAGCGGCCACCAGAACGCGCTGCTGATCGCGGCGGTCGCGCCGGCGGTCCTGCTGGCGTTCGTGATCATCGCGCCGATCGTGCTGCGCTTCGGCACCGGTGGCAAGCGCTTCAGCCGCGCGCAGAACGCGATGCAGCAGGCGCAGCGCGCGCTTGGGCGCGTGCGCGTCGGGCTCGTCGTCTTCCGCAAGCCGCGGCTCGGGCTGCTCGCGGCGGTGACCCAGCTGATGGCCTGGGGGCTGCAGGCGGTCTCCTGCTTCTTCCTGTTGATGGCGCTCGGTCTCGACCATCACGGCGCCGGCTTCGCCGCCGCCGCGGCGGTGCTGTTCGCGGTCAACATCACCGCGGTGCTGCCCGCCACGCCGGCCAACCTCGGTGTGTTCCAGGCGGCCTGCGCGACCGTGCTGCACTCCGGCTGGCACATCAGCTGGGGCACCGGCGTCGCCTACGGCGTGATCCTGCAGGCCGTCGAGGTCGCGACCGCGATCCTGCTGGGCATGCCGGCGCTGCTGGGCGAGGGCATGTCGTGGCGTGAGGTGCGGCTGCGGGCGATGCACTCCACGCCGATCAAGCTGCCCCCGCGCACCGCCGGCGGTAGCGCCGATCGCGTCAGCGCCAGCGACGCGAAGTAATCAGCTCGCGCTGCCGGCT